>NZ_CP108041.1:3929237-4268084 GCF_036173065.1 Rhodococcus sp. NBC_00297 | reverse complement strand
GCGGGCGGTGCCATCGTGCCGGTCGATCCCGACTACCCGGCGGACAGGCGCTCGTTCATGGTGCGGGACAGCAAGACGCTGCACGCCGTGTGCTCCGATCCCTCGGACGTCCCGAGCGACGGCTTCCTGTGGTCCACGACCGACTCACTGTTCGCCGAGGAGAACGTCCCGACGTGTCCCGACGACGGTGGCTGGGTCGTTCCGCTCGGCTGCACGGCCTACGTCACCTACACGTCGGGAACGACCGGACGCCCCAAGGGCGTCCAGGTCACACGTCAGGGATACGCGAACATCACCAGCGAACTGGTGCGCGCCTACGGGGCGGACACCGACGCCCGCGTGCTCGCCTTCGCCTCTCCCAGTTTCGACGCCTCGATGCTGGAACTGGGCCTCGCCTTCGGATCCGGAGGCGCGCTGGTGGTGGTGCCCCCCGGAGTCGTGGGCGGTACGGAACTGGCGACGCTGCTGCGCCGCCACGACGTGACGCACTGCTTTCTCACCCCCTCCGTCCTGTCGACGCTCTCCGCCGACGACCTCGTCCCCGGCGACCCGGTGCTACTGTCCGCACTCGGCGTCGGCGGCGAGAACTTCGGCTCGGAACTGCTCGATGCGGTCGCGCCCGGACGCACCGTCATCAACATCTACGGGCCCACCGAGACCGCGATCTGCACCCACGCCAGGAGGCTGCACGAGGGTGACGACGTCGCACTCGGGCGCCCCGTCGCCGGGATGCGGGCAACCGTGCTCGACGCCTCGCTGCAACCGGTGCTGCCCGGAGTCGAGGGCGAACTGCACCTCGCCGGAGTACAACTCGCACGGGGTTACCTCGACCGGCCGGGCCTCACGGCGACACGCTTCGTCGCCGACCCGTTCGGCCCGCCGGGAAGCCGGACCTACCGCACCGGCGACCTGGCCCGGTGGACCTTCGCGGCCGATCCCGACAGCACCGAACCGGTCGTCCGCATCACCGGTCGCAGCGATTTCCAGGTCAAGATCCGTGGTCTGCGGATCGAGCTCGGCGAGATCGACGCCGTGCTCGCGTCGGCACCGGGTGTCGGTGGAGCCGTCACGCTGACGACGCCCGGACCGACCGGCGAGACCCTGCTCGTCTCCTTCGTCCATCCCGTCGTCGACGAGTCGGCCGCCCTGCGATCGAGCGATCTGCTCCGCCTCGCCCGCACTCGACTGCCGCGTCACATGGTGCCCACCGCGATCGTCGTCGTGGACGCGTTTCCGCTGACACCGGTGGGCAAGCTCGACCGTGCGGCGTTGCCGATGCCGTCCGTCCTCGTCGACGAGGACGACCGCGCTCCCGGAACCGCCGCGGAGGCAGCCCTCGCGGGTGTGCTCGCGCAGGTCCTGGGTGTCGAGCGGGTCGGTGTCACAGCGGACTTCTTCGCGCTCGGCGGGACGTCGCTGACCGCGACGCGCTACGCCGCGCGCATCACCGAGGTCACCGGTGTGCCCGTCGCCGTGCGCGCCATCTTCGATCGACCCACGGTCGCCGAGCTCGCCGAACTGCCCGAGTTCGCCGACGTGACAACAAATCCGGGCACCCTCCCATCGGCCGCCGCGGTGACACCCGCGGAGCGACCCGATCCCGTCCCGCTGACCCCGGCGCAGCTGTCGATGTGGTTCTCGTCGAAGGTGGCGAGCACCGCCACGGCGTACACGATCGTGGCCGGACTGCTCGTGGAGGGTCCGCTCGACGTCGACGCCGTCGGTGCGGCCGTGAACGACGTGATCGCGCGGCACGAATCGCTGCGCACCGTGTATCCCACGGTCGCGGGCGAGCCGGTGCAGGTGGTCCTCGACGCCGCTCCCGTCTCCGTCGAGCTGGTCACACCCTCCGACTCCGACCTCGATCCGTCGGCGCCCGAGGTGCAGGCGGCACTCGACGAGGTCGCCCGGCGACGGTTCGATCTCGCGACCGAGGCTCCCGTCCGTGCCGTCGTGGTGCGCCTGTCGGAGCACAGCCACGTCGTCGGCGTCGCGGTCCATCACATCGCCGCCGACGGCGAATCGGTGGCGCCGCTCACCACCGACCTGCTGCTGGCCTACGAGGCTCGCCGCACGGGAGTCGCACCGGTGTGGCCGACGGAGCCGGTGCAGTACATCGATCACGCGCTGGCACTCACACTCTCGGTGGGCAGCGCCGACCACACCCGCGCCGTCGACTTCTGGCGCTCCGCCCTGGACGGCGCTCCCCCCGTGCACTCGGTACCGCCGGACAGCCCGCGCCCCGACCGGCCCACCGGCCGCGCCGACGTCGTCGACGCGGTCCTGAGTCCGCAGGTCCGCGAACGCGTGCTCGCCTGTGCGGCCGATCACCGCGGTACCGAGTTCATGGTGGTGCACGCAGCACTGGCCGCCGTGCTGGCCGCGCACACCCCCGGGATCGACCCGCTGCTCGGAACGGCGGACGTCGTCGTCGGCACCCCCTACGCGGACCGCGCCGGAGCCGAGTCGATGGTCGGCATGGCGGTGAACACCCTCGCGCTGCGGGTGCCGGTGTCGTTGGCATCCACCTTCGACGAGATCGTCGAGCTGGTGCGGGACCGCGATCTCGCGGCGCTCGACCATGCCGCGGTTCCGTTCGAGACGCTGGTGTCGACACTGCAGCCCGAACGTCATCCGGCACGCCACCCGATCGTCCAGATCATGCTCTCGGTCCACGCCGCACCGCCGCTGCACCTCGATCTCGGCGGGCGCACCGTCTCCGCCCTCCGCCTGCCCGTGGAGCGATCCGCCTTCGATCTCGTCGTGACCGTCCGCGCCCGGACGGACGGTGGTGCCGACGTGTCGGTCACCTATGCCCGAGACCTGTTCCTGCCCAGCACCGCTCGTCACCTGGCCGACGCCGTGGTGGACACCGTGGACCGCGCCACGTCCGATCCCGCACTGTCGATCGCGAGCCTCACGGGCCCGTCCCGCCTCCCGTCCGAGACGGAGTTCCTGGACGTGCTCGTCGAGCGTGTCGCGCGCGACTCCCCGGAGCGCGTGGCCGTCGTCGCTCCCGAGGGCACCCGCACCTACGGTGAACTCCTCACCGCTGCAGACGCTCTCGCCGACCGCCTCCGCGCGGCCGGCGCCGGGCCCGGACGCACCGTGGCGCTCGCGATGAGCCGGTCCGCGTCCTCGGTGACGGCGTTCTGGGCCGTCGCGAGGACCGGCGCGACGATCCTCCCTCTCGATCCGACCTATCCCGAGGAACGTCTGAGCTACATCCTCGACGACGCGGAACCCGTCCTGGCATTGCGAGCGGCCTCGGATCCCGTGGTCGCGCCGGACGCCGTCAGGTGGTGGACCCTCGACACCGACGGAACGCCCGATCACCCCTCCACGCCCGACGCGGCCCCGCCGGCCGCGGTCCGGCGCAGCCTCGACGACGTCGCCTACCTCGTCTACACCTCGGGAACGACCGGGCGCCCGAAACCCGTCGGCGTCACCCATCGCGGCATCGAGAGCCTCGCCGTCGCCCTCGGAACCGCGTTCGACACCGACCGGACGTCTCGCGTCCTGCACGCGGCGTCACCGGGGTTCGACGCGGCGATCCTCGAGATGCTGCTGACGGTGATCCGCGGATCGACGTCCGTGGTCGCGCCGCCCGCCGCCTACGCCGGCAGGGCGCTCGAGGCCCTGATCGAGCGTGAGCGCGTGGACGTGCTGTTCCTGACGCCTGCCGCGCTGGCGACCCTGGATCCTCACACCGTGTCCGGCGTGCGGTCGGTGGGCACCGGCGGCGAGGCGCTTCCCGCGGCTCTGCTCGAGGCGTGGGCCCCGGGTCGCCGCATGGTCAACGCCTACGGCCCCAGCGAGACCACGGTGGCGGCGACGACGGGCGTCCAGCGCGCCGGCCGCGCACCCCACATCGGACTCGCCGTGCCCGGGACCGCCCTGCGTGTGCTCGACACGACACTCGCCGAGGTCGCCGACGGCGACGTGGGTGAGCTGTACGTCTCCGGACCCGGAGTGGCACAGGGCTATCCGGGACGCCCGGGGCTCACGGCGGCACGCTTCGTGGCCGACCCGTCCGGCCGCCCGGGTGGCAGGACGTACCGCACCGGCGACCTGGTGCGGGTCGCATCCGACGGCATGGTCGAGATGACGGGCCGATCGGACACCCAGAGGAAGATCCGCGGTGTCCGCATCGAACCCGCCGAGGTGGAGGCCGTGCTGGCCGCACATCCGGCCGTGACGTCGGTGGCCGTCGTCGTCGAGGAGAACTCCGTCGGCGCGGCGCTCGCGGCACACGTCACGGTGCACGGCACCGTCGACTCCGCCGCCCTGCGGAGCTTCGCCGCCGAGAAGCTCCCCCGTGCCCTCGTCCCCGCGACGGTCACCGTGCATTCGTCGTTGCCGCGCACCCCGCACGGCAAGGTCGACCGACGCGCACTGCTCATCCCCCTGGGCCGGCTCGAACCGTTGGCTCCGGATCATCTGAGCGCCGCACCTGCCCGGGCGACCACCGCCACGGCGATCGCGCCCGCCCGGTCGTTGCTCGACACCGTCCGGAGCGTCTTCGCCGACGTGCTCGGGGTGGACGCCGTCGGCCCGGACGACGACTTCTTCGCTCTCGGCGGGAACTCCCTCGCCGCGGTGCGGGTCATGGACGTCCTACGTGAGCGCCTCCGTGCCGACATCGCTACCGACGTCGACCCCGATTCCATCGACGTCACCTGGTTCTTCGACGCAGCCACCCCGGCTGCGTTGTCCGCTCGCTTACAGGAGCTGATCATGCTCGACGACAATCACGGCACCCGAGGCGACGGCGGCAGCCACGCGAACGGTTCCTCCACGAACGGCTCGGGCACGAACGGGTCCGCAGCCAACGGAACCGCCACGAGGACCGGATCACACGCGGCACCCCCGCCCGTCGCCGAGCCGTCCGCTCGCACCCCGAAGCCGCCGGTCCGCCGCACCAGCACCGACGCGGTGCTGCCGTTGCGTGCCGGCGACGACGGTGTGACTCCCCTCATCTGCGTGCATCCGGCGATCGGGCTCTCCTGGAGCTACACCGGACTGCTGCCACACCTCGATCCGTCGATCCCGGTGCTGGGTCTGCAGGCCCGCGGCATCGGCATCCCCGCACCCGAGCCCGCGTCGGTCGCGGAGATCGCGCGCGACTACGTCAACACCGTGCGCGCCCAGTTCCCCACCGGCCCCTATCGACTCCTCGGGTGGTCGCTCGGCGGTCTCATCGCCCACGCGATGGCCGTGGAGATCGAGAAGCTCGGCGACGAGGTCGAACTGTTCGTCATGGACGCGTATCCCCTCGCCGGCAGCGACCGCCCGCGCACCGAGATGTCCGTGGCGTCGCTGATGCGTGAGTTTCTTCCTCTCGAGGTGACCGTCGACGACGACATCGATCTCGACGAGGCCATCGCCATGATCCGCGGCGCGGGGGGACCGACCGCCCATCTCGACGAGGGGCAGATGCGACGGCTGTACGAGCGCTACCAGCTGTTCGTCGACCTCGGCCACGACCACACCCCGGCCCGGTTCTCGGGCGATCTCCAGTTCTTCTCCGCGACCGTCGATTCCGATCCCACCCTCACGCCGTGGGCATGGCGGCGCTACATCGCCGGGTCGATCACCGACTACCCCGTCGACGTCCCGCACAACGCGATGGGCACGCCGGACGCGCTGGCCGCCGTCGCACGTCGCCTCGGCGGTGTGCGTCCGGCGCTGCTCGCCGGTGCCCGGTGACCGCCGGACTCTCCGGAGGAGCGACTCTCGCCGTCGACGTCCGATCGTTGGTCAAGGACTACACGGGACGACGTAACACGCACCGGGCCCTCGACGGCGTCGACCTCACGGCCGCTGCGGGACAGGTCACCGCGGTACTCGGCCCCAACGGCGCCGGCAAGACCACCACGGTGCGGATCGTCGCGACGCTGATCCGGCCCACGTCGGGTTCCGTCCACGTCGCGGGCGTGGACGCCGTGAAGGACCCGCGCACCGTGCGTGGGCTCATCGGGCTGTCCGGCCAGTACGCCGCCGTCGACGGTCGGCTCACCGGCTACGAGAACCTCCGTATGCTCGGGCGGCTCTACGGGCTCAGCAGCAGAGACGCACGCGCGCGGGCGCGCGAGCTCCTCACCCGGTTCCGCCTCGACGACACGGGAACCCGCTCGGTCTCCACATTCTCCGGCGGTATGCGCCGTCGTCTCGATCTGGCGGGCGCGCTGGTGGCGCGGCCACCCCTCATCGTGCTCGACGAACCCACCACCGGTCTCGACCCCCGCAGTCGGAACGACATGTGGGACATCGTCACCGACCTCAAGGCGGACGGAACGGCAGTGCTGCTCACCACCCAGTATCTCGAGGAGGCCGACCGACTGGCCGACGCGATCGTCGTCGTCGACGGCGGTGTCGTCGTGGCCAGGGGCACCCCGTCCGATCTGAAGTCGCGCGTCCGCCCGCCGTCCGTCGAGGTGCGCCTCGCCGACCCTCGTGACCTGCGCCTGGCAGCGGATCTGCTCCCGCGGATGAACTTCCGCGTGCACCGCGCCTCTGCGTCTGCCGGGTGGTTCACGGTGGATGCGCCGTGGGGCAGCGAATCCATGGTCGACGTGCTGAGTCGCCTGCACGGCACCGGTATCCGTGTCGGCGACGCGCGGGTGAACGTGCCCGATCTCAACGACGTCTTCTTCCAGTCGACCGGTAGCGCGTCCCCCGCCGCCGCCCTCGCGACGGCCACCGCATGACCGCCGAACTGGTCGGTCCCCGCGGAGTCCGGGAGCAGAACGCCTCGAGCTTCCTCGTCGACTGCGTGACCATGACCCAGCGCAACCTGCTGACCATCCTGCGGGTCCCACAGTTGTTGCTCGGAGCGACGATTCAGCCCCTCATGTTCGTCCTGCTCTTCAGCTACGTCTTCGGCGGAGCACTGGGCGGTGCCACCTACCGCGAGTTCCTCATGGGCGGCATCTTCACGCAGACCGTCGTGTTCAGCGCCGCGTTCACGGCCATCGGTCTCGCGACCGACAGCAAGGAAGGCATCGTCGACCGGTTCCACTCCCTGCCGATGTCGCGTCTGTCCATCGTGCTGGGGCGCACTCTCTCCGACATGCTCGTGTCGGTGGTGAGCATCGCCGTGATGATCGGCGCGGGCTACGCCGTCGGGTGGCGTATCCGCGGGAGCGCTCTCGACGCGCTGGGCGCCGTACTGCTGCTGATGTTCTTCGGCTTCGCCATGTCGTGGATCGGCGCCGTGGTCGGATCCGTCGCCAGCACTGCCGAGAGTGCCCAGAGCGCGCTCATGATCATTCTGTTCCCGATCACGTTCATCTCGTCCGCGTTCGTGCCGTCCTCGACGCTGCCGGGTCCGCTCCGCGCTGTCGCACAGTGGAATCCGATCACCTCGGTGGCCCGGTCGACGCGCGAGTCGTTCGGCAATCCCACCGCGCCGTCCGTCGCGATCCGCGAACCGATCAACTGGGCGTCGACACACCCGATGCTGTACTCCGTGATCGTCTCGCTGCTCATTCTCGCGATCTTCGTCCCGTTGACGTTACGGGTGACCCGCTCACGCGAGGGCTAGTCCGTCCCGAGCGGATCGATCGAGACGGCGAGCCACACCACCGCGCTGCCCACAGCAGCCAGGGAGAATGTGTCGAAGGCGCGCGACCGCACGGCCAGGATCCCGACACGCTCACTTCCGAGGCACAACCGGCACGCGGCGGCGATCAGGGTCGCGACACCGAACACGAACGCGCCGCGGCGCCACCGGTCGGCGAGCACCAGGACCACGGCGACGACAATCACCAGCACGACGGCGACCACCGGGATGCTGCGCCGGAGCATGTCCCGCGCAGGCCTCCGCCGCGTCGGCTTTCTCACGAACGGCCGGCCTCCGGCCTTCCCGCCCGTCACCGACCGGCCTCCGGCCTTCCCGCCCGTCACCGACCGGCCTCCGGCCTTCCCGCTCATGACGAGACCGACTCCGATGCGGCCAGCATGCGCTCCGCGCGCTCGACGACGTTGCTCAGCAGGAAGGCGCGCGTGAGGGGTCCGACGCCGCCGGGATTCGGGGACAGGAAGCCGGCGACCTCGTCGACACCGTCGGCCACGTCGCCCTTCAGCCCGTCGTCGGTGCGTGAGACGCCGACGTCGATGACCGCGGCACCGGGCTTGACCATGTCCGGGGTGATCAGTCCGACGACGCCGGCACCGGCGACGACGATGTCCGCGCGCCGCACCTCGGTGGCCAGGTCACGAGTACCGGTGTGGCACAGCGTCACGGTGGCGTTCTCGGAGCGCCGGGTGAGGATGAGCCCGAGAGGCCGGCCGACGGTCACGCCGCGTCCGACGACGACCACATGAGCACCGGCGATGGGGACGTCGTAGCGACGCAGCAGGTGCACGATGCCGCGGGGAGTGCACGGGAGGGTGGAGTCCTCGCCCAGGACCAGTCGGCCGAGGTTGACGGGATGCAGGCCGTCGGCGTCCTTCTCGGGGTTCACGCGTTCGAGGGCGCGGTTCTCGTCCAGGTGCTTCGGCAGCGGGAGCTGCACGATGTATCCGGTGCAGGCCGGGTCGGCGTTCAGCCCGTCGATGACGGCGTCGAGCTCGTCGCTGGACACGTCCGCCGGGAGGTCGCGCCGGATGGAGGCGATGCCCACCTTGGCGCAGTCGTTGTGCTTGCCGCGTACGTAGGCAGCGGAGCCCGGATCGTCACCGACCAGCACCGTCCCCAAGCCGGGGGTGATCCCACGCTCGCGCAGTGCGGTGACCCGCGCGGTGAGGTCGACGAAGATCTCGTCGCGGGTGAGTTTGCCGTCCAGTCGCGTTGCGGTCACACCGCACAGTTTCCCACGCTCTGGCAGGCGGGTGGGACATGGCAGGCTGAACGGGTGTTCCGTCTGATGTTCCACGAACCGCGTATCCCGCAGAACACGGGAAACGCCATCCGCCTCGTCGCCGGTACGGGGTGTGAGCTGCACCTGATCGAACCGCTCGGCTTCGACCTGTCCGAGCCCAAGCTGCGGCGCGCCGGCCTCGACTACCACGACCTGGCGTCGGTCACGGTGCACCCGAACCTCGAGGCGGCGTGGGACACCCTCGCGCCCGAGCGGGTCTTCGCCTTCACCGCCCATGCCACCACGTCCTACGCGTCGGTGTCGTACCGGCCCGGCGACGTGCTGCTGTTCGGGCCCGAGCCCACCGGCCTCGCACCGGAGGTACTGGCCGACGAGCACGTGACCGACCGCCTGCGCATCCCGATGCTGGCGGGGCGCCGGTCGATGAACATCACCAACGCCGCGTCGGTCGTGGTCTACGAGGCGTGGCGTCAATACGACTTCGAGGGCAGCGTCTGACGGCCGGGACAGACCGCAGGATCAGCGGAAGTCTCGCGAACGCAGGAGGACGCGGAGGTCGAGGGTCTCGAGTTTGTCGGCCACCAGCGTCACCACCCCCTCGGCGTTCTGGACGATGCCGCGGATGAACAGAGCCTGCGACAACTGCGCCGCCGAGCGGTACTTCTGCCACAGTCCCACCGAACACACCACGTTGATCATCCCGGTCTCGTCCTCGAGATTGATGAACGTGACACCCGCCGCGGTGGCGGGACGCTGACGGTGGGTGACCGCCCCGGCCACGAGCACCCGATCTCCGTCGGCCACCGACAGCAGGCGGTCGGCAGGGACCACGTCCATCTCGTCGAGCCGCTCGCGCAGGAACTGGGTGGGATAGCTGTCGGGCGAGACACCGGTGGCCCAGATGTCCGCGGCGGCCAACTCCCACGCACTCATTCCCGGGAGCGACGGCGCGCGGGTGGACGCACCCAGCGCCGGGAGTCGATCGGGGCGTTCGGCTGCGGCGGCACCGGCTGCCCACAGCGCCTCTCGACGTGTCACACCGAAACACGCCAGGGCGCCGGCGGTGGCCAGCGACTCTGCTTGCGTGACGGAGAGTTCGACACGTCCGGTGAGATCGAGCAGAGACGTGAACTGCCCGCCGGACTCCCGCGCTGCCACGATCTTCTCGGCCAACGCCGTCCCGATGGACCGCACGTCCGACAATCCCAGGCGCACCTCGAGGCCGTTGTTCTCCACGGTGGCGTGGGCGAGACTGGCACGGACGTCGGGCCCGTGCACCAGGACACCGTGCCGTCGAGCGTCGGCCACCAACGATTGCGGCGAGTAGAAACCCATGGGTTGCGCGCGGAGCAGCCCCGCACAGAACGCGGCCGGGTGGTGCAGCTTGAACCACGACGAGTAGAAGACCAGCGATGCGAAGCTCTGCGAATGACTCTCGGGGAAGCCGAAATTGGCGAAGGCGTAGAGCTTGTCGAAGATGCGGTCGGCCTTCGCGCCGGTGATGCCGTGTAGGTCGCGCATCCCGTCGTAGAAGCGTTGCCGCATGCGGTCCATCTTCTCCGGACTGCGCTTGGACCCCATGGCCCGGCGCAGTTGGTCCGCCTCGGTGGCCGAGAACCCTGCGACGTCGACGGCCATCTGCATCAGTTGCTCCTGGAACAGCGGGACACCCAGTGTGCGTTCGAGAGCACGTTCGAGCGAGGGATGGTCGAACGTCACGGGCTCGAGTCCGTTACGTCGCCGGACGTAGGGATGCACCGAATGTCCTTGGATGGGTCCGGGTCTGATGAGGGCCACCTCGACGACGAGGTCGTAGAACTCCCGCGGCTTGAGGCGAGGAAGCGTCGCCATCTGGGCCCGCGACTCCACCTGGAACACCCCGACCGAATCCGCGCGCTGCAGCATCTCGTACACCGCGGCCTCGCCGAGGTCGAGTTCGGCGAGATCGACGTGCAGTCCCTTGTGCTCCTTCACCAGGTCGATCATGTAGTGCAGCGCCGAGAGCATGCCGAGCCCGAGCATGTCGAACTTCACCAGACCCACTGCGGCACAGTCGTCCTTGTCCCACTGCAGCACGGTGCGGTTCTCCATGCGCGCCCACTCGACGGGGCACACGTCGGCGATCGGCCGATCGCAGATCACCATGCCGCCGGAGTGGATGCCGAGATGCCGTGGGAAGTTCTCGATCTGCGCGGCGAGTTCGAGCACCGGGAGCGGGATGCTGGTCTCGCGGGCCTCGGCGGACAGGTCTCGCCCCGGCACCCCCGACCAGCGGGTGATTTGCTTGCTCCACGCGTCCTGCTGACCCTGCGATGCCCCCAGCGCCTTCGCCATGTCGCGTACCGACGACTTCCCGCGGTAGGTGATGACGTTGGCCACCTGTGCCGCGTAGTCGCGGCCGTACTTGGCGTAGACGTGCTGGATGGCCTCTTCCCGACGGTCGGACTCGATGTCCACGTCGATGTCCGGCGGGCCGTCGCGCTCGACGGAGAGGAACCGCTCGAACAGCAGACCGTTGCGCACCGGGTCGACGTTGGTGATGCCGATCGCGTAGCAGACAGCGGAGTTGGCCGCGGATCCTCGCCCCTGGCACAGGATGTCGGCCCTCTTGCAGAAGTCGACTATGTCGTGGACCACCAGGAAGTAGCCGGGGAAGTCGAGTTCGGTGATGACGGCGAGTTCGCGGTCGATCTGGGCGTAGGCCGCAGGTTCGTCCTCGCGTCGACCGTAACGTCGCTCGGCACCGCGCATCGTCAACTCGTGGAGCCACGTGATCTCGGTGTGGCCCTCCGGCACGTCGAACGGCGGCAGCTGCGGCGCGATGAGGTGCAGGTCGAACGCGCACTCCTCCCCCAGCGCCGCGGCGTGGGACACGGCGGTGGGATAGGCGGAGAACATCGCCGCCATCTCGGCCCCGGAGCGCAGATGGGTTCCGCCGAGCGGCGGGAGCCACCCGGACGCGTCGTCGAGACTGCGCCGCGCACGGACCGCGGCCATGGCCATCGCGAGCCGGCGCCGACTCGGCCGCGCGAAGTGTGCCGACGTCGTCGCGATGACGGGCAGCGAGAGACGCGCGGCGATGTCCGCCAGGGCGTCGTTGCGATCGTCGTCCTCGGCGACGCCCTGCCGCGTCAGCTCCACCGTCACACGGTCCGTGCCGAACCGATCCACCAGGTCGCGCAGCGCCTGCTCGGCAGCCGCGGGACCACCCTCGCTCAGCGCGCGACGCACGCTGCCCTTGCGGCACCCGGTCAGGATCTGCCAGTGCCCCCCAGCCGCCTCGGCCAGCGCATCGATGTCGTAGCGCGGACGCCCCTTCTCGCCCCCGGCGAGATGCGCGGCGGCGATCTGGCGGGACAGGCGCCGGTACCCCTCCTGTCCGCGTGCGAGCACCAGCAGATGCGTTCCGTCCGGATCGGTCGCGCCGGTGCGTGATTCGGTCGGCATACCCGGGTCACCGAGCGACAACTCGGACCCGAAGACGGTCTTCATCTCCAACTCGCGTGCCGCCTCCGCGAACCGCACGACGCCGTACATGCCGTCGTGATCGGTCAGCGCGATGGCGTCCAGACCCAGCCGTACGGCCTCCTCGACCATTTCCTCCGGCTGGGAGGCTCCGTCGAGAAAGCTGAAGGACGAGTGGGCGTGCAGTTCCGCGTAGGGAACGGTGTCACGCGGCCGCACCACCGCACCCTCGTAGGGATCACGCTTGCGCGACCACGCCGGACTGTCACCGCCGTCGCCCATCGCGAGCGGATCGATGACGCGGGGCTTTCCCGAGAGCAGACGCTCCATCTCGGTCCACGTGGGCGGCCCGTCGTTCCAGCCCATGACGCACCCCCACTCTTCGAACGTATGTTCCCATTGGACCACCACCTCCACTCCGACGGCAAGTCGACGGAAACCGTGGTCTCGCCCGGAACCACACCCCCACGGGGACACCCGGTACGAAAGGTGCCGAATGGTCCGCTTCCGTTGCACACTTCCTCCGGAAGCGACCATCGACGACGAAGAGGACATGCCGTGCGAATGCTCACCCGAACCCTTCTCGGCACTGCAGCAGCGATTCCCCTGGCCCTCGCCACTCCCGGTCTCGCTGCCGCGGCGGAACCCACCGACGTCACCTACTCGTTCGCTGTCGACGGCACGTCCGTCAGCAACACCATCACCTCTGCTGCCGACGGCACCCTCAGCTGTGCCACGTCGTTGGCACCCGCACAGGACGGCGTTCTGCCGCCGCTGGAAGACATTCTCGGACCCGGGCAGACCCTCTACGACGGCGGTGACATCGAGCCCGGCACGTCGACCCAGACGGTGTCCGACGTTCCTCCCGGCTCGTACGTCGTGCTGGCGACCTGCGCACTCCAGGACGGCGACGCGACCGAGGCGATGTGGGTGTCCGACTACCCCGGTTTCGCTGAGTACATGGCCACGGTGTTGCCCTGGACCGTGTACACGGTCCAGCAGGCGTCGACGGTGATCACGGTGCCCGAGGCAGCACCGGAACAGGCTTTCCCGTCGCTCGACGACCTCGCGGACGCCTTCGGCAGCTGACCTGTCGACCGTTCGACGTCGGGTTTGGGGAACGGACGAATCGGGCACATCACGGCGATGTCGACTGCCGAACACGCGCCCACCGCCACCGTCTTCGCGCCGTCCCCGCTGCTCACCATCACCCTGGACGCAGCGCCGAACGGCGACACCGAACTCCACGTGCACGCCGGCGGCCAAGGCCACTGGATCGCCCGCATGGCCACCAACCTCGGCATGGACGTGACGCTGACCGGCGCGTTCGGCGGCGAGAGCGGCGGCGTACTGCGGGATCTGATCCACCGCGAGGGAATCACCGTGCGTGCCGTGGACATCGGTCACGAGTCCGGGTCCTACATTCACGACCGGCGGGACGGCGACCGCACCGAGGTGGCGACGATCGATCCCCCGCACCTCGCCCGGCACGCGCTCGACGACCTCTACGGGATCACCCTCGAGTCCGGAGCCTCGTCCGACATCGTGCTGCTGGGGGGCCCGCACACCGGGTCGGTGGTGCCCGCAGACTTCTACCGACGGCTCACGACCGATCTGCGATCGCTGTCGAAGCCCGTCGTCGCGGACCTGTCCGGACCGACCGCGACGGCGGCTCTGCAGGGCGGGCTCACCGTGCTCAAGATGAGCCACGAAGACCTCATCGAGGACGGGCGCGCGGAGTCGGAGGACCCCGACGTCCTCATCGAGGCGATGCGCGCCCTGCACGACGAGGGTGCCGACATCGTGGTTCTCTCCCGCGCGGCGGACCCGGCGCTCGCCCTCGTCGACGGCACGGTGCTCGAGGTGGTCACTCCCGACCTGGAACAGACGGACCACCATGGTGCGGGCGACTCCATGAGCGCTGGCATCGCCACCGGACTCGCCCGCGGCATGTCCATCGAGGAGGCACTCGCCCTCGGCGGCGCCGCCGGCACCGCCAACGTGACCCGCCGCGGACTGGGTACAGGACAGGTGGGGCTCGTCGAGACCATCATGTCGACGGTCGAGGTACGCCCCTTCTCGTCCTGACCGGCTGCACCCACTCGCAGGAGGCACACGTGCGCGTGCTCATCACGAACGACGACGGAATCGACAGTCACGGGATCGCCGTGCTCGCTCGGGTCGCCGTCGAGGCCGGTCACGACGTCGTGGTGGCGGCGCCGCACGAGGAGCGCAGCGGTGCGAGTGCGTCGCTGTCGGCGCTCCAGAACCGCGACCAGCTCGTGGTCTCCCGCGCGTCGGTCGCCGACCTGGACGTCGACGCGTTCGCCGTGCAGGCCTCGCCCGCCATGATCGCGTTCGTCGCGACGCGCGGAGCATTCGGTCCGCGGCCGGACATCCTGCTGTCCGGCATCAATCACGGTCCGAACACCGGCTCCGCCGTTCTGCACTCCGGCACCGTGGGGGCGGCCCTCACCGCGTCCACCCACGGGGTTCCGGCGATGGCCCTGTCCCTCGCCGGCCTCGACACGGCGTCTCTCGCCGCGCCTGGCGACATCCACGACCAGATCGACCGTGAGGTCGCCTCGGGCGCTCCGAGCTGGGACACCGCCCACCTCGTGGCCCGGCGCGCACTCGACTGGTTCGTCGACCACGGTGCAGCGGACTGGGTTCTCAACGTCAACATCCCCCCGGTCGCGCCATCGGAGCTCCGCGGCATCCGCCCGGCCGACCTCGCAGCCTTCGGCGCCGTGCAGGCGGAGATCGGCGACACCGACGACGAGTTCGTCACCGTTCGCTTCGATGCCATCCACGCGCGGGACGACGATGACAGCGACGCCGGCCTCGTCGCCCGCGGATGGGCGACGGCCACTGCACTGCGACCCCCGTCGAGGGTGGACGTCGACCTGGCAGGGTTGGAGTGATCGCGTCCTGTCACAGCAGGAGCAGCACGGCACCGACGAGGAGCAGGCCCGGGCCACGCAGGACCTGCCGGATCACGTCGACCGGCACCGTGCCGAACATGGTCACCACGGCGAGGCCGTCGTAGACACGCGGCGGCGCGGTGCGGGAGCGAACAACGGCGACCAGCGACGTCGACCCGACCACGATGCCCGCCCACCACGACACCGCTGCCGCCACCGTGACGGCGACGGTGAGTGCCACGATCGACGGCACCACGAGGAACGCACCGGCCACCGTGCGGTCCGGCAGGGCGAGTGAGAATCGCAATGCTCTGTCCGCCGACACGTCTCGGAATCCGATGCTGGCCGCCGACGTCGCCACGTAGCCCACGAGAAGGCCCACGACGCCCGCCCAGTACGGCATCGACACCGCGGAGGCGGCGAGCACGAGACCGAGTCCGGTCACCAGGACCGCCTGCAGCATCGTGTTCCGGCGATGCCGCATCAGGTCGGACCGCACCAGGGCGCGGACCGGGCCGACGGATCTTCCGGCACGACCCCGCGGGCGCACCGCCCCTCGGCGTCGGTGGGCCCTGGTCTCCAGCGCGGACACGAGGAACCCGACGTCGAGGAAGGACAGTCCAGCGGACCCGGCCGCCAGCAGATCGGCCCCCGACGTCAGGGACGTTCGACGAATTCGCCCGAGGCGGGAGTCGGCCGCCCACCATCCGATGACGGCCACGACGGCGAGCACAGTCGCGCACGCGACAGCTGGAGGAGGCGGTGCGAGCGTCGCGACGCCCGCCGACACGACTGTTCCAAGCTCGATCATCGGCAGCGCGGACGACCACCTGCGGGACTGCTGACCCAGCACCGCCAGGACGACCACCAGCGCACCGGTCGCCGCCCCGACGACGGCCAACGGCCACCAGGACGTCGCACCCGCGACCAGTGCCAGCAGACGAGCGACCAGCACTCCGAGTGCGACGAGCGCGCCGGTCCAGGCGAGCACTCGGCCGCGCAGAAGAGTGCGTCGATCGAGCGGCGCAGACACGAGCCAATGCGTCATGGCCGCGTCGGTACCGATCGGTCCGACGACGCGCAGGACATGGAGTGCGGCCGCCGCGAGGACAATTCCGACACTCGTCGATGCCGACGCCGACAGCACCGGGTCCAATGTGAATCCCGTCCCGCGGCCGGACAGCACCCATAGCGCGACGGCCACCGTCGACAAGGCGCCGCCACCCCAGATCGACACCTGCTCGACCGCACTCTCGGTGCCGCGGCGGCGTCGGCGGAGCTCTCGGTGCAGATCGGCGGCGGAGGTCATCGCCATGTGTCGGCGTCGACGACGACGTCGGCCACGGCGTCGACGATTGCCCTGTCGTGCGAGACGAACAGCACCGCCACTCCGGCCTCCTTCTCGGCCGCCAGTGTGCGGGCGAGCCACGCGCGCCCGTCCGAGTCGAGATGCTGCTCCGGTTCGTCGAGGACGAGGACGCGACGAGGTCGCACGAAGGCGGAGGCCAGGACGAGCCGCCTACGCTGACCACTGGACAGCGTGACCGGGAGCTGATCGGCCGCGGCGGACAGGGCGAGCCCGTCGAGGATCGCCGTCACGACGGCCTCCGCGTCGTCGACCGCATGGGCCGTGGCGATCAGTGTCAGATGTTCGCGCACCGACAGGTGAGGGAACATGCCCCCGTCGTCGAGGACGGCCGCGATCGCCGTACGGGTGGCGGGATCGGTCTCGTCGAGGTCGGTGCCGTCGAGGAGCACGCGCCCCTCGTCGACGTCGTCTGCGCCGACGGCACAGCGGAGGAGCGTCGATTTTCCGGAGCCGTTGGCACCGACCACGGCGCAGGCCGAGCCGGGACGAGCAGTGAGGTCGACGTGCCGGAAGACGGTGAACTCTCCGTGGGCACGGGTGATGCCGGAAAGGTGCAACATGAGGTCTCTCTCCCACGATCCGAGATGTGAACGGTGTCGTCGGTGCGGAGACGCACGGCGCCGATCAGCTCGGCTGCGCCCCCGCGAGAGCTCCGGGTGCTCGGGGCATGGGACGGCCCGGCGTGGCGGGGTGGGACTGACGGCGGAAGGATCCGCGCAGTCGGCGTTCGTCGGCGGGAGGGCCGTTCGCCGACTCGACGCGCGCCACGAACGACTCGGGTCGCAGGAACGCGGCGGCGAGCAGAGCCACCGATACGGTGACGGCCACAGCTACGGCGACCTCGATGGGTTGCGGCATCGCGACGATCAGCGTGAGAGTCGTCGAGAGCACGAGCATCGCCACCGTCAGCCGTTCGCTGATCTGCCGTGCCGTTCGCATGGCCCGAACTGTACCGCCCGGTCTGTCCCCGCTCTCAGAGCTTCCCCAGAACCGTTCACTACAGTCACACACGACCGTGGATGCTCGACCTGACCGATATGGGGATTTTCTGTGACTCGCTGGGCTTCGTTCGTGGTGTCGCGGGCACGGTGGGTCCTGACCGCCGCGATCGTCATCGTTCTGGCAGGCGCCACGTGGGGACTCGGGGTCTTCGGCAGCCTCAGCCAGGGCGGATACGAGGATCCCGGCAGCGAGGCCGTGCAGGTCGCCCGACAGATCCAGGGCCTGGGAACCGCCGCCCCGGACATCATCGTCATCTACTCCGCGCCCGACGGCCGCACGCTCGACGACATCGGCGCGGACGTCACGCCGGTGCTCGACGCGTTCCGGGCGGAGGTGGGTCCGAACGACATCACCTCCTACTGGACGGCCGGACCGGTGCAGAAGCCGTTCCTGGAGAGCAAGGACGGCACGAAGGGACTCGCGACCGTCACCCTCGGCGACGCCAGCGGCATCACGGTCGCGTCGTTCTCGGAGTTGCTCCCCAAGCTCGAGGTCGCCGGCATCGACACGCAGTTCGCGGGCGCCTCCGTCGCCGGCGTCTCCTTCAACACCCAGCTCCAGGAAGACTTGGTCCGTGCCGAGATCATCGCCATCCCGATCACGCTGATTCTTCTGGTCGTCATCTTCGGCGGCGTCGTGGCCGCCGCAGTGCCCGTGATCGTGGGAGCGCTCTCGGTGGCCGGCGCGCTGACCGTCCTGCGCATCTTCACCACGTTCACCGAGATCAGTTCCTTCGCCGTCAACGTCGCCAGCCTGCTGGGTCTCGGACTTGCCATCGATTACGGCCTCTTCATCGTCAGCAGGTTCCGCGAGGAACTCAGGGGCGGAGCCACGTCCCACGAGGCCGCACGACGCACGATGCTCACCGCCGGGCGCACCATCGTCTTCTCCGGTCTGCTGCTCATCTGCGCCTTCGCGGGGATGCTCGTCTTCCCGCAGGCCATCATCCGATCCCTCGGCTTCGGCGCGATGGCGGCCGTCGGATGTGCGGCTCTGCTGTCGTTGACGGCTGTACCGGCCGTCCTGGCCATGCTGGGTGACCGCATCAATGCCATCACCTGGTCCAGGACCGCCTCGGATCGCGGAGATGCACGCGCACACAGGTTCTGGGGCGGGGTCGTCACGAAGGTGATGAAGCGCCCCATCGCTGTCGCCACCCTGATCATCGTCGGCCTGCTGGTCGTTGCCGCACCGCTGGTCAAGGCCCAGTTGGGCGAGGTGTCCTACACCGCGCTGCCCGCCGACGATCCCGCGCGTATCGCGTTCGAAACCCTCGCCTCGGACTTCAGCAGCACCGGCGACAGCGCCACCATCGTGTTGGACGGAGAGTCGGCGCGGCCGGACGGCCCCGCCATCAATGCGGTCACGACGGCTGCGCGCGCGGTGAGCGGGATCGCCAACGTTCAGTTCGGCACGGCCAGCGGCGACTTCGTGGTCATCAACGCGACCTTTTCCTCGGACGTGTCCCAGGAAGCGCAACAGGATGTGGTGCAACAACTCCGCGCGATCCCGGCACCCGACGGAACCGACCTGACGGTGGGCGGAGCGGCGGCCCTGGTCCTCGACGGCAACAACGCCATCGTGAACTGGCTGCCGGTGATGCTCACCATCATGGTGGTGTCGACGCTGATCCTGCTGTTCCTGGCGTTCGGCTCGGTGGTGCTGCCGATCAAGGCTGTTGCCATGGCGGGACTGAGCATGGCCGCGACGTTCGGGGCTCTGACGTTCATCTTCCAGGAGGGTCACGGGGCGGGCCTGCTCGGCGTCACACCGGCACCGCTCGAGGCGACGTTCGTGGTTCTCATCCTCGCGGTCGTGTTCGGGCTGTCCACCGATTACGAGGTGTTCCTGATGTCCCGCATGGTGGAGGCGCGCACGGCCGGTGCCACCACCGAGGAGGCGGTGCTGATCGGCGCCCAGCGGACCGGACGCATCGTGACCGCGGCGGCGTTGATCCTGATCATCGTGACGGGGGCGTTCTCGATGTCCGGACTGTCCATCATGCGATTCCTGGGTGTCGGCATGATTCTGGCGTTGATCATCGACGCCACGATCATCCGTATGCTGCTGGTCCCGTCGCTGGTCAAGCTCATGGGCGAGGCCAACTGGTGGGCACCCGCGTGGATGAAGAAGGTGCACGAAAAAGTCGGCATCGGTCACTGATACCGCCGGTACTTACTCCGCGGTAAGGTCCGCGCATGAGTACTTACGTGGTCACCGGTGGCACAGGATTCCTCGGCCGGGCCGTGGTGCGCCGGCTGGTCGAACGCGACGCCAACGCTGTGGTCCACGTTCTCGTGCGACCGACCTCGGAACACCGCCTGAGCGGCGTCGCGGAGTCGTCCGGTCACCGCGTTCGCCCGCTGATCGGCGATCTCGAGCGACCCGGTCTCGGCATCGACGACTCAGCACTGTCCGCTCTGACAGCGGTCGACCACGTGATCCATCTCGGCGCGATCTACGACCTGACCGCCGGCGAGGACCAGGAATCGACCAACGTGCAGGGAACGGCCGCAGTCGCCGAACTCGCCCGGTCACTCGGCGCCACCCTGCATCACGTGTCGTCCATCGCGGTGGCCGGAGACCATCGAGGGGTGTTCACCGAGAACGACTTCGACCTCGGTCAGAACTTTCCGACGGCGTACCACCGCACGAAGTTCGAGGCGGAGAAGGTGGTCCGCGAGACTCCGGGCCTCACCTGGCGGGTCTACCGACCGGCAGCGGTGGTCGGTGACTCGACCACCGGCGAGATCGACAAGATCGACGGCCCGTACTACCTCTTCCGGCTCGTCTCCCTCCTCGCCGAGTTGCCCTCGGCCCTGCCGATGACGGTGCCCGCACTCGGCGCGACCAACATCGTCCCGGTCGACCACGTCGCCGACGCGCTTGTCGCCCTCCTGCACGCCCCGGATCTCGACGGCCGCGTGTTCCACCTCGTCAACCCGCGTCCGCAACCGATGCGGGAGATCTACTCCGCTCTCGCCGACGCGGCCGGCGCACCCCGCGCCGTGGGGAGCATTCCCGGCTCCGTCGTCACGCCGCTGCTCCGCTCGACCAATCGTCATGTCGTCGCCGCCCGCGACGCGGTGTTCGAGAACTACGACATCCCGCCCGTCATGGCCGAGCACCTCACGCTGCCCACCCGATTCGACTCGACCCTCACCCGTGCCGCACTGAACGAGGCGATGGGCGAGAACGCGGCGCGCGTACCGGAGTTCCGCACGTACGCACCCGCACTGTGGTCGTACTGGCGTGCGCATCTCGACCCGTACCGAGCGCGACGCGACGATCCGGCCGGGCCACTGGTCGACCGACACGTCGTCATCACCGGCGGTTCCTCGGGTATCGGCAAGGCCTCTGCCTTCGCTGCGGCCCGCAAGGGCGCGCGCGTCATCATCGTCGCCCGCGACGAGGCCAAGCTGGCGGCCGTCGTGGAGGAGATCCGGGCGAACGGCGGCGACGCGCACGGCTACGTCTGCGACATCACCGACGACGCGTCCGTCGCCGAGACCGTGGCCGCGATCCTGCGCGACCACGACCACGTCGACATGCTCGTCAACAACGCGGGCAGATCGATCCGGCGCTCACTCACCCTGTCGACCGACCGTCTGCACGATTTCGAGCGGACCATGGCCGTCAACTACTTCGGGGCACTCCGCCTGATTCTCGCGCTGCTCCCCCACATGCGCGAGCGGAAGTACGGCCACATCGTCAACATCAGCAGCGCCTCGGTGCAGAGCCACCCGCCGCGCTTCGCCGCGTACGTGGCGAGCAAATCGGCGCTCGACGCCTTCACCTCGGTCGCCGCGTCGGAGACCCTGGCGGACGGTGTCTCGTTCACCACCGTGCACATGCCCCTCGTGGACACCCCGATGATCGCCCCCACCGGCAACAAGAACGTCAACAAGGTCGAGACGCCGGAGAAGGCCGCCGCGATGGTGATGCGGGCACTGATCGAGAAGCCCAAGCGCATCGACGTTCCCACCGGAACCGCCGCGGAGTGGGGCAACCTGCTGATGCCTCGCTCGAAGGACCGCGTGCTGGCGTCGTACTACAAGGCGTATCCGGACAGTGCCGCCGCCAAGGGAATCACCGACACCAGCTCGTGGTCGTCCGGTCCCCGTGCACCGAAGAAGAACCGACGCGAGTTCCGGATGCCCCGGGTCGTGCGGCGGGCCGGACGATGGGTTCCCGGCGCCCACTGGTGATGTCACAGATGCCGGCTCTCTCTCGTCCTACTCTCGAACGGGTTCCACCGAGGACTCGCACGAGGGAAGGATGACGCCATGCGGATCGCAGTGGCAGGCGGAACGGGCGCAGCGGGGCGGCACGTGGTGGAGCAGGTGCGGGCGCGAGGACACACTCCCGTGGTACTCGCGAGATCGGCCGGAATCGATCTCGTGCGGCCGACGCCGGAGCTCGACCGGGCACTGACGGACGTCGACGCGGTGATCGACGCCGCGAACGTCACGACGATGTCGGCGCGCGCGTCCGAGAAGTTCTTCGGCGCCGTCACGTCGACGTTGCTGGCCGCCGGTGAGCGCGCGGGAATCCGTCACCACGTGGCGTTGTCCATCGTGGGGTGCGATCGTGTCGACTACGGCTACTACGCCGGTAAACGTCTGCAGGAGAAGCTCGTACGCGAGTCGACGCTGCCATGGACGATCCTCCGTGCGACGCAGTTCCACGAGTTCACCGATCAGGCTCTCGCGATGACTTCGGGTCCGGTCGCGATGGTCCCGACGATGCGGAGTCAGCCGGTCAGCACCGCCGAGGTCGCCGCCCACATCGTCGACCTGGCGGTGGGGACACCGCTCACCTCGGTCGTGGAGTACGCCGGTCCGCGCCCGGAGTACCAACCCGATCTTGCCCGGAGGCTGCTGCGCGCGCGTGGATCGAAGCGTCTCGTCCTCCCCCTGCGGCTGCCGGGCGCCGGGGGTCGCGGCATGGCGAACGGTGGGCTCCTTCCCGGTCCGGACGCTGCGCACGGTGAGGAGACGTTCGATCAGTGGCTCGCGCGCGTGGGTGCCTCGACCCGGTGAGTGTCACCGACGACTTCGTCCGCGTCCGCCCACGGCTGGTCCGCATCGCCTACGCCGTCCTCGGTTCGCACGCCGACGCCGAGGACGTCGTGTCCGACTGCTGGCCGAAACTGGTCGCGGCCGATGCGACGTCACCCGTTCTCGACGTCGAGGCGTGGGCCGTGGTCGCTGTCTCGCGCGCAGCACTGGACGTGCTGCGGTCGGCCCGCGTGCGACGAGAGACGTACGTGGGACCGTGGTTGCCCGAGCCGTTGGTCGGACCGGCCGACTCGCCGCCCGACCGGGTGACGCTCGACGAGAGCGTGCGCTTCGCGCTCATGGTGGTGCTCGAGACGCTGTCCCCGGCCGAACGCACGACATGGGTCCTGCACGACGTGTTCGACGTCCCGTTCGACGAGATCGCGCGGGTCGTGGGCCGCACTCCGAATGCCGTGCGGCAGCTCGCGTCTCGTGCACGACGGCACGTGACGGAGGGGGCTCCACGTTTCGCGGTGTCGCCCGAGCTGCATGCCGGCGCCGTGCGTGACTTCACCCGTGCCGCCGGTACGGGAGTGCTCGCCGATCTGCTGACGACGTTGGACCCTGACGTCGTTCTCGTCAGCGACGGGGGCGGAGTCGTCTCGGCGGCACGGCGTCCCGTGATCGGCGCCGACCACGTCGCGAGATTCCTCCTCGGCATCGCGGCGAAGGCGGGAGACGGTCTGCGGGTGCGTCCGTGCCGTGTGAACGGCAGAACGGGACTCGCCCTCGTGGCGGGCGACGGGTTGGTCGGCGTCGTCTCGTTCGAGGTGTCGTCGACGGGCCTGGTGTCGCGGATCGACATGATCCGGTCACCAGCCAAGCTCGCGCTCGTCGACCCCTCGGTCTGGCAGGACCGACCCGACAGCTAGCGGCCGATCGAGTCGAGGGACGCGAGCGTGCGCACCACCGCGCTCGCCGCCTCGACACCCTTCTTCTCGAGGTGCTCCGCGAAGAAGCTCGTGTGGTCGGCATGCTCGTGGAAGTGGTGCGGGGTCAGCACCACCGAGAACACGGGCACATCGGTGTCGAGCTGCACCCGCATGAGTCCGTCGATGACGGCCGTCTCGACGAAGTCGTGCCGGTAGATACCGCCGTCCACCACCAGCGCCGCCGCGACGACGGCCGAGTACCGGCCCGTGAGCGCGAGTCGCTTGGCGTGCAGGGGGATCTCGAACGCACCGGGCACCTCGAAGGTGTCCACGTCACGCCCGAACTCCCGCACGAAACCCTGGCGCACCCGGTCCACCAGTTCGCGATGCCAGGTGGCCTGGACGAAGGCCACCGAGGGAGTCGCGTCCGTCGTCATCGAACGGGCGCCAGCACGGTCAGCACCGGCGCCGCGGTGACGATCGAACCGAGTTCACTGCGACCCTCGGGCGTCGCCCGGAACGCGCGGTAGGCGGCGTCGGCCTCGACGCTGGCCCAGCTCTCGACGATGACGACGTGCGCCGGATCCTTCACGTCCGCCGTCACCTCGACACCGAGGCATCCCTCGAACGCACGGGTGGCGACGAGGGTCTCGTCGATGATGCGGTGCGACTCCTCGAGGCGGGCGGGATCGAGACGCAGTTCGAGCAGAGCGGTGATGGCCACGGGACGTCCGTTCGGTCGGGGATCGCTGTCGATGCCAGTTCACCACGCGTGTGGTCAGCCCCAGTTGGCGGCATCCGTCAGGCAGAACGGATGGCCGGCCGGATCGAGGAGAACGCGCCACGTCTCGCCCGGCTGCGGCTCGGCGAGCGTCGCCCCCAGCTCGATCGCACGGGCCTCGGCCACCGGGATGTCCTCGACCGCGATGTCGAAGTGGAACTGTTTGCTCCCGTCGGGGTCCGGCCAGGCGGGTGGCCGATAGCCGTCCACGCGGCCGAAGCCCAGCGCCGGGCCCCCGTTCGCGGGAGCGAGCATGGCGTAGTTCTCGCCGTCACCCATCGTCTGGGTCAGACCGAGGAACGCCGCCCAGAACTCGGCCACCGGAGGAACCTCGGCACAGTCCAGGGTCGTCATCGCCAGTCGCGTCGTCGTCATGACCTCAGCCTCCCTCACGATCGACACCGTGACTTGAACAAACGCGCCACCCCGAGCGGTACGGTTCGCTCCGTGACGGAGGATCCGTTGACCCGAGCAGGCCGACGGGCGCAGTCGGCGATCCTGCACCCCGCGCGTGCGGAGGGTCGGATCACCGTCGGCCGCTCCCGCCCTCCCGACGGCCTCGCGACCCTCGTCGACTACTTCTGGTGGGTGGAGTGGCACTGCCCCGAACCGCACGTGCAGGAGGTCGTCCCGCGCCCGGTGGTCCATCTGACGGCGGAATCTCGGGACGGCGCTCCGCGGCTGCTGGTGCACGGCGTGATGCGACGTCGCTTCCAGCGCACCCTCGTCGGCGACGGGCGCACGGTCGCCGCAGCGTTCCGTCCCGCAGGTTTCCGCCCCGTTCTCGGCCGGCCCGTGAGCTCGATGACCGATCGGGTCGGGACCGTCGCGGACGTGCTGGGCACCGACGATCGCCGACTCGCCGGTCTCCTCCTCGACCCGGACGCGGACGTCACCACGTGTGTGGACCGACTGTCCTCGTGGCTGATCGAGCGGACCGCGACGGCCGACCCCGTGGCCGCCGACATCGCGGACCTCGTGGAGCTGGCCGAGACGGACACGACGGTCATCCGGGCGCAGCAGCTCGCGGATCGTGCGGGAGTGAGCCTGCGGACGCTGCAGAGACAGTTCGCCGACCATGTCGGCGTCGGGCCCAAGTGGGTGGTGCAGCGGTGCCGACTCCTGGACGTGGCGGGTGCCGCGCACACCGACGGCACGGTGGACTGGGCGGCGCTCGCCGCCGACCTCGGATACGCGGATCAGAGCCATTTGATTCGGGCGTTCACCGCCCTGGTGGGTGGTCCCCCCGCGCGCTACCGAGCGGACACCTGACTCACCCGTCCCGCGTGTGCGCCTCCCGCGCCTCGTCGACGAGGCGGTGGATACGGCGTGCGACCTCGTCCAGCTGATCGACGATGTCGCGCCGAAGTTGGTCCACCGCATCCTGATCCAGCGGCACCGCGGGCGCACGATCGGGGTCACCGATCTCGATGAGCAACTCGATGTTGGTGCGCAAGGCGGTGAGCGGCGCCAGCAGCTCGGTACCCGCGTCGACGATGAGGTGGTTCTGTGCGAGCCGCGAGCGTTGCAGGGCCGCCAGCATGTCGTTGAACCGATCGGCGAGATGCGCCAGTTCGTCGTCACCCACCACGGCCACCGGACTGAGGTCGCCGGTCTCGGTGATCCGCCGCGTGGCGCGGGTGAGTCTTCCGACCGGGCGCAGGCCCGTCCGCGCCACCAGGTACCCCGACAGCCCTGCCAGCACCACCAGTGCGCCGCCCACCGTGACGAAGATGAGAAGCAGTCCACTCATCACCCCGTCGAGCGACCGGTAGGACTCTCCGACCAGCACCGTCGACCCGCTCGGCGCCTTCTCGATGGCCACCGCGTAGCCGTTCAGGTCGGTGACGACGCGGTCCGACTCCCCCGCGACCACCGACGCGACCACCGGTTCCAGCACGCCGTCGGGAGAGGCGAACGGAGTGAAACTTCCGGACGCGGAGTACACGTCACCGTCCTCGCTGACGATGCCCACCTGCAGATAGCGTCCCGCGCGAGGTCCGGCAGCGAAACCGAAGGCCGCGGGCGAGAGTCCGGAGGAGTCACTGGCGATCAACTTGTCGGCGTCCCGGCCCACCCGATCGGCGAGCTGCGCACGCAGAGCGTCCTCGGTGACCATGTAGATCACGAAGGAGCAGATCGCGACGGCCAGCGCCGCCACGCTCACCGTGAGAAGTCGGATGCGACTCCGCAGCGACAGCGTCGCCGCGCGGGGCCGGGTGACGGTCATGACACGACGGTAACCGGCGGATCGTTCGGCGGCTGTGCGGTCCTATCGACCGCGTGCGAACCGGCCCCGCACGGCTCGGCCCCAGATCGGGAGGAAGCCGACGGTCATGTAGGCCAACGGTCCCACCGTCCCGCCCCACTTGACGATGCTGAGCGCACTCGACACTGTCGCGGTCGTGTCGGTGATGCGGCGGGTGTCGCGGTGGAGGTAGAGGTTGACGACGTTCTCGGTGATGTCCGCGGTGGCCGCCACGGCCGGGGCGGCGACGAGCACCGCGCGCAACGACCGCGACATGGGAACCAGCTCGGCGAGCCGCACGGCGCCCAGCCGCAGCGCCGCCGCGTAGAGCACCGGGTGGTGGAAGTTGGCGTGGTATCCGTTGGTCAGCTCCCGCGCGGCGCGTGGACTCATCCCGTCGACGACCGACCGGTAGCGCGCACCCGACGGACACACCTGCAGTTGCGCGTAGGCGGCCCCGCCCTGGCCGGTGACCCTGATGAGGCTGAGCTCGGACACGGCGTACATCAGGGCCCGAGCAGCGAGTTCGCCGTCGGTCCGGGTCACGGTGAACTGCTGGGTGGGTGCCGTCATGCGCCGACGGTAACGACTGTGGTCGCCAGGGACGGCGAGGACGTCGTCGGTTCTGGACCTCTCACAGGGCGCGGGGAGTTTCCTGGTGCTCGGCGAGGAACGGGCCGACCGCGGCGTCGAACTCGGCGAACCGATCCCGATGCACACTGTGGCCGCTGTCCACGGCGACGACCCGGCTGCGCGGCACCAGCGCCGTCATCGCCTCGAGGCGCGCGCGGTCGACCATGCCGGTGGGACCACCCACGACCAACAGCACATCACTCTCCATGTGCGCCAGCGCCTCCCACCACAGCGGATCGGGGGCGCGGAACTGGGTGAGCGCGGACGAGGTCATCGACCGATCGAAGGCCAGCACGGCGCGGGGGTGTCGGATCACGCTGGTCGTGGCGTGCAACAGTTCGCGCGCGGACGGGAACTTCGTCGTGATCGACGGGGTCTCGTCACCAGGACGGATGGGGAGTGGGGCCTCCTCGACCACGAGCTTGCGCACTGTCGTCGGACGGCGTTGGGCGACGAGCGTCGCGGCGTGGCCTCCCAGGGAGTGGCCGACGAGGTCGACGCGAGTCAGCGAGAGATGATCCAGGAGCGCCTCGAGGTCGTCGCCGAACTCACCGAACAGGTAACTCCGTGCGCGTCCGCTGCGGCCGTGCCCGCGGAGGTCGGGGACGACGACACGGCGGCCCCGCCGAACCAGCGTGCGCGCGAACGCGTCCCAGGTGTGGCCGTCGCCGCCCATGCCGTGCACCAGCACGACGGGCGACCCCAGCACGTCGGCACCACCGGAATCTCGATAGTGCAGCCGCACGCCCTCGGCGTCCACCACGCCGTCCGTCATGATCATCGAGCCATCCTCCCAGAGGCGCCGACCCTCACTCGTGGAGCATGGGCACCGATGTCTGCTCCTCTCGCCCGAGCAGCACACCGCGCGTGAGCGCGGAGGTGCCGAACCGGCGCTGCACTCCGTCGAGCGCCTCGTCCAGGGCCGTCCGGTCGATGGTCGGATGCTCGTCCTCCGGCGTCTCGAACGGCAGCTCGAGCTGCATCGCGGCGCCGTCCTCGAGATTCGACACCGCCACGCCGACAAGGGTGAGGCCCTGCATCGTGATGGTCGACATCGATGCGCCCAGCAGCGATCGGGCCGCGGTGAGCACGACGTGGGTGTCGGCCGTCGCGCGGCTCAGCGTCGTGGATCGCGTCGCTCGCGTGAAGTCGTCGAAACGCAGGCGCAGCGTGATCGTGCGACCTGCCCGGTGACCCTTCCGCATGCGGTGAGTGACACGGTCGACCAGTCCGACGAGGGCTGCGTCGATGTCCGCCGGGGTCTTGTGACGACGCCCCAGAGCATGTTGGGCGCCCACCGACCGCCGGCTCCTGCCGGTGCTCACCCGGCGCGCGTCGACACCGTTAGACAGGGCGTGCAGGTGCCGACCCGCGGCCGATCCGAGGACGGCGGCCAGCGCGCCCTCGCGGTGCGCGGCGAGGTCACCGATGGTGCGGATGCCCTGCGCGTACAGCTTGTCGGCGGTGATCCTGCCGACGCCCCACATGCGCTCCACCGGAAGCGGATGCAGGAACTCGAGCTCACGGTCCGGCGGAACCTCCAGCAGGCCGTCGGGCTTGGCGACGGCACTGGCGATCTTGGCGAGGAACTTGGTGCGCGCCACCCCGACGGTGATGGGGAGACCGACGTCCTCCGCCACCGTGCGACGCAGGTCCCGAGCGATGTCCGACGGCGATCCGGACAGCCGCGCCAACCCGGTGACGTCGAGGAAGGCCTCGTCGATGGAGATGCCCTCGACCAGCGGGGTGACGTTCTCGAACACCTCGAAGACGTCCTTGCTCGCCTGCGAGTAGGCGGCCATCCGGGGCGGCACCACCACCGCCTGCGGGCACAGAGCGCGCGCCTGCCGGCCACCCATGGCCGTCTTCACGCCGAAGGCCTTGGCCTCGTAGCTCGCCGCCAGAACCACACCACCGCCGACGATGACGGGTCGCCCGCGCAGCGACGGGTCGTCCCGCTGCTCCACCGAGGAGTAGAAGGAGTCGAGGTCCGCATGCAGGATCGTGGCCTCGCCCGTGCGTTCCCGTGCGCGTTCCGCCGTCATTCGTAGATCCCTTCCACGAACCATCGTCCACCGTCGTGCAGGACCAGCAGGGCACGGGTGTCCTCCAGCAGCACCTGCGCCCGTGCCACCTGGCGGGCCGTGGAGGTGGCGCCGAGATCCCACCACCGCTCGTCCGCGGCCCACGGTCCCGCCCAGCCGTGCAGCACCCAGCTCCGCGATCCCCAGTCGACCCGGCCGGGCACGCGATCGAACATGCCGCGCTCGGTGACCTGCACCGCCACTCCCGACTCGTCGGTCACGGCGATCTCCGGACGCGTCGGCATCAGCGCCGAGGGCGACGGGGACGGCAACCGGCCGGGCCACGGAGCGGAGGGATCAGCATCGGGCACCGGCTCGTCGCCCCACGGCAGTATCGTCACGCGCTCACCCGGCCCCCGACCACCGCTGAGCACACCCACCTGGACGGCGTCGCCGCCCAGCAGACCCTGCACCCGCACCAGGGCACGGCGGGCCCGCTCGTCCTCGTCGCCGACTCCGCCCCACAGTCCCAGCTGCAGCGCACCCGCCGACACCACCTCCACCGGCTCGAGACGCAGCAGGACGATGCCGGCGGTCGGCTTGTTCTCACTGCGGCCGGTGAGCCAGCCGTCGAGCTGCCATCGCACGCGATCCGCGGTGCCCTCGGGAGTGAGCGGTTCCGCGCATCGCCACGTGCGGGAGAGGTGTTCACCGTTGGCCGTGGTGGCCTGCACCAGCAACCGGGTGCAGGCCACGGCCGCGGCCGACAGCGTCACGTGCAGTCTCTCGGCCAGGGCGCGACCCGCGAACGCCGCCGCGTCGACGCGATCGATCGGAGGGTCGCAGCGGTACTCGACCTCGAGATCGGGAGGAAGTACCCGCGCCGAGGGCGGCCGCTCCGGCTCACCTCGCGCGCTGCGGTGCGCGAGGACCGCGTCGGTGCCGAAGCGGGAGGCCACGTCCACCGGTGACAGTGCCCCGAAGTCCCCCACCGTGCGCAGACCCAGCCGCACCAGCAGATCCACCAGGTCCACCCGCTCCGGCGCCGCGAGAGACGGTTCCGCCGACAACTCGGCCACCGGGAGCGGAGCCAGGAACTGCGCGCCGCTCCCCCGCGGCACGATCGCGCCGTGCCGAGCCGCGACGACGGCCGTCGACACCTCGTCGGCGATCCCCACCTGGCACTCGACACCGACCGCCGCGACGGTGTCCACCAGTCGCTCCGCCGCGGCCTCCTCCGAACCGAAGTACCGCGCCGCACCGCGCGCCGACAGCAGCAACAGGCCGGGCCGCAGCACCTCGATACCGGGCACCACCTCGTCCACCGCCGACGCGACCGGCTCGAACAGTCGCGCGTCACGATCCGGATCCGCCCGCGCCACATACAGTTCCGGACAGCGGGCCTGCGACTCACGGCGACGTCCGCCGCGACGGACCCCCTCGGCGCGTGCCGTCGCGGAGCAGGCGACGACGCGATTGGCGGAGACCACCGCCACCGGCGACGAGGCCGGGATCTCCGCCGCGGCGGCAGCGGCCACGGCAGGCCAGTCGGGGCACCACAGAGCCAGTACCCGGCTCCGGCGGTCGGTGCTCACGACGGCAGCGCTTCCAGCACCGGATCCTGATGCGACACGGTGGAGTCGGCCGATCCCCACTCGACCCCGTCGCCCGTGGACGTCAGGGTCAACCGGCCGGTCCGCGGCCGGACGGCACGGCCCTGCACCTCGACGCCCAGATGCACGGCGCGCACCCGGCCGTGACCCGTACGGGCCCCCGAGCCGAGCCCGCCGTACCCGCGGATGCGGGCGTCCAACCGGAGCTCGGCGCCGTCCCAGCGTCCGTCGGTGACGATCAGCGTGGCGCCCTTGTTGCGCGCCCGAGCGACCACCGCCCGCGCTCGCGACGGCGGCACCGACATGCCGCCCAGCCCCAGCACCACCAGATCGATGCCGTCGAGCAGCACGGCGGCGACCTCCACCGGGTCCGGCCCGGGATCCGGGACCAGCGCCACCCGCTGCAGATGCGCCCCCATCTCCGACGCTGCCAACAGTCCCAGCCGCGGCAAACCGATGACGGCGGCGTGCCGTCCCGATCCGGTGACCGACGCCAGGATCCCGAGGAGCAACGATCCGGCGCCGGACACCGAGACCACCGTGCCGCGGGCCAACCCACCCTCGGGGAGCAGCGCCGACAACGCCTCCGGGACCGGGAGAACCGGGCGGACCCGGGCCGGCGCAGGATCCGGGGCAGGCGCGGTGGCCGTGAGGGTGACCGGTGCGGCAGGAGCGGGGGCATCGGCCACACGCGCAGGTGAGGACCGGATACGACGCCGCAGGAACTCGATCCGCTCGGTGCGGGACAGCCCTTCGAGGCCTTCGAGATCAACGGAAACAGGCATACTCACTCCCCGGTCGGGACGGTCGAGACTGCGTTGGAGACCCGGGGGAAGACCGAGAATTCGAACATACTTTCGAACGCTCACACCAGTAAAGCCGCTGCCCGTTCGAACGTCAAGACGCCCGGAAACGTCCTGGTGACAGCCCTGCCCGGCACTCGATCGGCTCGTCCGATAACCTCGAACACCGTGACTGATCACCAGCAGCCCAGCGGAGCGGTGGCCGGCTCGGGGCGCACGCGACCGGTCATCGGACCCGACTACCTCCTCGCCGGTCGCTACCGACTCGACTCCAAGCTCGGCGGCGGCGGAATGGGCGCGGTGTGGCTCGCGAGCGACACGTTGCTCAGCCGCAAGGTGGCCGTCAAACAGGCCACCTCGACCGTGGACCTCACCCCCGAGGCCGCCCGCGAGATCCGCGAACGCGCCATGCGCGAGGGGCGGATGGCGGCCCAGCTGAACAACCCGCACGCCATCGCCATGCACGACGTCGCACTCGACAGCGGCGAGCCCTGGCTCATCATGGAGTACCTCCCCGCCCGCAGCCTCGCGATGGCCCTCAACATCGCCGAGTCGCTGCCCCCGGACGAGGTCATCCAGATCGGTGCCCAGATCGCCGACGCCCTCACCGCCGCCCACGCCGCCGGCATCGTGCACCGCGACATCAAGCCGGGCAACATCCTGGTCGCCGATCGCGGCAGCGCGCTGGGCATGGTCAAGATCAGCGACTTCGGCATCTCGCGCGCCAAGACGGACACGCACGAGGAGAACAGCGCCGTCATCACCGGCACCCCCGCGTACTTCGCACCCGAAGTGGCGCGCGGCGCGGACCCCACCGAGGCCAGCGACGTCTTCTCGCTCGGCGCCACGCTGTACACCGCGACCGAGGGACAACCACCCTTCGGCATCGACGCCGACTCCATCGCCCTGCTGCACCGCGTCGCCGGGGGGCGCATCATCCCGCCGCGCAAGAGCGGACCGATGACGGCCACGTTGCTGCACATGCTCGAACCCGACCCCGCGCGCCGCCCCACCATGGCCGAGGTCCGCACCCGCTTCGTCACCCTCGCCGTGGGCAAGAACGGCAACGCCGGATCGGTGATCAACCACCCGCTGCGCGCGGCCGACGGTCAGGTCCCGTTCTGGGCGCTGCGCGGCTCCCGAGTCCCGGGCACCTCCCGGCGAGGCGAACGCATCCACGGCCGCACCATGACGGGGCTCCCGGCAGCCGACACCGCCACCCCTCTGGATCGGGTTCCGCGTCCGACGGCGGCGTCCACCACGCCGGCACCCGGGCCGGCTCCGCGCCCGACGTACTCGCCGCCCGCGTTCGAGACGAAGGAACCCAAGTCCTTCACCGCCCCCGCCGGTCTACCGCTCTACCTCGCGATCGGTGGCGCGGTGCTGCTCCTGCTCATCGTCCTGCTCCTGGTGCTCTGACCCGCTCCCGACCCCGGCGAGAGATCGAGGTGGGTCAGGGGACGTCGACGGTCGCGACGAGCCCCCGGTGATCCGATCCCACGATGTCGACCGGCTCGAGCGAGCGCACCTGCGCGTCCCGCACCACGACGTGGTCGATCCCGACCACCGGTGGGTACCACGTGTCCATCGGGTAGGTCGGGATCAGCCCGGCACCGACAGCGTCCGCGGCGTCCACGTAGCCACCGGTGAGCAGATCGCGGAACCGCTTGTGCGCGTGCGTGGAATTGAAGTCACCGCCGACGATCACCGCTCCCGGCGACGCCTGCGCCAACTCGTCACCGAGCATGTCGAGCTCCGACGCCCACACCGGGGTGGGTGTCGGCCAGGGCGGCACCGGATGCACCGCGTAGACCCGGAGCGGCTGCGCCGCACCGACATCGAGATCTGCCGTCACGCTCGCGAGCAGGTAACCGGGCAGTTCCCGGCCGTTCGACAGCGGGAACCGGCTGTAGATCGCGGCGCCCGCGCCGCCCTGATACGGCGCCACGAACCGGTAGGGCAACGCGGCGGAGAGCCCGGCCGCGTCGAACGCCCCCACCGACTCCTCGGTGAGCTCCTGCACGGTCAGGACGTCGATGCGGCGCTCCCGCACCGACGCCACCAGTGCCTGTGGATCCGCCTCTCCCAGTTTGACGTTCGCCTGCATCACGCGCAGCGGCTCACCGGGGGCGGCATCGGCGACTCCCGCGGCGCCCGGTACGTACAACGGCACCACGACCACTGCGGCCGACCCCAGGAGAACGGCCGACGCCGCGGCGATCCACCACCGCCGCGCGAGCAGGCACACCAGGACTCCGACGACGGTCACGCACAACAGGATCGGCGCCGCGGAAGCGGGACCCACGACCACCATGCTGCGGGTCTCGAGCATCGACGAGACGACGGCCACCAGACCCGCGGCGAGCCCACCGAGGCCGACGACGACGGCCGCGACCGCACGGGCCCTCATTCGATGCGCCGTCGGTGTGCCCAGCGGGTGAGGGCGTTCCTGTTGGACTGCTGCGTCTTCCGCAACACGTTCGAGGCATGGGTCTCGACGGTCTTGATCGAGATGAAGAGCGTCTCGGCGATCTCGCGGTAGGTGTAGCCACGGGCGAGCAGACGCAGCACCTCCATCTCGCGCGGCGTCAGGGAGTCGAGCTCCGGATCGAGCGGCGGTTCCGGTGCCGCGGAGCGACCGGTGAACGAGTCGAGGACGAACCCCGCCAACCGCGGTCCGAACACGGCGTCACCGCCCGCGACGCGGCGCACCGCGTCGGCGAGATCGGACCCCGAGATGGTCTTGGTGACGTAACCCCGAGCACCGGCGCGGATCACGGCGATGACGTCCTCGGCGGCGTCGGACACGCTGAGCGCCAGGCACACCGGGCCCTCCGCGATGGACTGCAGAACGGCGACCCCACCGCCGTCGGGCATGTGCACGTCGAGCAGGACGACGTCGGGACGGATCTCGTCGATACCGCGGACCGCGTCCGCGACGCCCCCGGCCTCACCGACCACCTCGATGTCGGTCTCGCGCCCCAGTTCCGCGCGCACCCCCGACCGGAACACTCCGTGATCGTCGACCAGGAAGACTCGCAGGGTCACGCGGACCGTTCCTCTCTCGCGGTGTCGGGCACGGAGTCCGCGTGCCCGGTGGTACCCGTGCCGCGCACCCGCGGCACACAGATGTGGATCTCGGAACCCTGACCGAGTGCGGACCGCACCCGCACCGAGCCGCCGCGGCGTTCGATGCGTGCCCGCACACTGCGCGCCAGGCCCTGGCGATCCTGCGGCACGCTGTCCGGATCGAATCCGCACCCGCGGTCGCGGACGAAGACCTCGACGGTGTCGCAGCCCGCCTCGGCGTACAGGTCGACGGAGGTCACCCCGGAGTGCTTGGCGGCGTTGACGAGTGCCTCGCGCGTGGCTCCGAGCAGAGCAGTGGCGACCTCACGGCTCAACCCCGAACTCTCGACCGGCTCGTCCAGGGCCACGTCGCCCACGGTCACGGGATCCACGGTCACACCGTAGTGGTCCTCGACCTCACCGGCGATGGTGGCCAACGCGCGGACGAGAGACGCGTGGTCGTCCCGGTCTCCCCCGAACAGCCACTTGCGCAGCTCTCGTTCCTGGCTGCGCGCGAGGCGCATCACCTCGGCGGAGTCGGTGGACTGCTTCTGGATCAGGGCGAGGGTCTGCAGCACGGAGTCGTGCAGGTGCGACGCGATCTCCTCGCGTTCGTCGTTCCGGATGCGTGCCGCGCGCTCGTCACCGAGGGCGCGCCACAACCGCATCCAGAGCGGGACGGTGAGCAGTACCGCCCCGACCAGCGTCACGACGACGGCGAGCAGGGACGACTGCAGCGCCCGCACGTCCACGCGGGCGACGAGCACGACACAGAGCCCGATGATCACGAGCGTGACCCCGGCGACGATGCGCGCCCACCCGAGTACCGACGTGCGTGCGTGCCGAGGCCGGGTGTCCGCCGTCCGGGTCCCGGCCGCGTCGAACTCCCGCCACACCAGCGCGGCGCCGAGCGCGACGACGACGACAGGGGCGATGATCGTGGACGAGCTGCCCGTCAGCCCCGACCCCAGCGCGACGGCGCCGCCGATCCCGAGGGCGATCAGCCCGTACGCGCGACGCTTCTCCGAGCGGTCCGGCCTGCGGACGTCGGTACCCGCGGAGGTGAAGATCCACAGCAGTCCGTAGGCGACGGCACCGGCGCCGGCCGCCGCGCACAGCACCGCGAAGACGACCCGCACCCGGAACACGTCGACGTCCAGGTGATCGGCGACACCACCCGCGACACCGCCGACGACACGGCCGGCGGCACGGCGACGGAGCGCCGGCGTCGGCAACGGCGGACGGCCGGGGGGCTCCCGCGTGTGCGGAGGCTGTGCGGGCAGGGTGGACACGCCTCGATACTGGCACGGCTCACGGCTCCGCGGTATCGGGGTTCTCCCCCATCTCGGTCGAGTCGCGCGACGCGTGGACACCGGCGAAATCAGGGTTCGCCCCGATGCGCCGGGGCGCCTCGGCAGCCCAGGATGTATCCATGACCCACGCCACCGCGTCCGCCCAGCTGTCCGAGATCTGGCGAACCCGACCCGTGCGCCTGCCCGATCAGGGCCCCGGTGCCGGTGTCGCCGCCGGAATCGGCCACCGCTACCGCGTCGACCCCGTTCTCGTCCGTGTCGCGTTCGTCGTCTCCACCCTGTTCGGTGGATCCGGCCTGGTCCTGTATCTCGCTGCCTGGCTGGTGCTTCCGCGCCGCGGCGACGTCGTGTCGCCGGCGGAGTCGCTGCTCGGCCGCGGCCGCACATCGGACTCCCACACGACGGCCGTGGTGCTGTCCGTCGCTCTCGTCATCTCGGTCCTCACGGTCGGACCACTCGGAATGGGATCGGGGCTGGTGTCCACCATCGCCATGCTGGGGGCCCTGTACCTGCTGTTCCGTCGGACTCCGAACGCGCCGACACCGGCCGAGCTCGCCGGCGCTCCCCTCTCCGCGCACGATCCGACCGCACAGCAGTGGAACGCCTACTCGACGCTCCCCGACCAGTACGTTCCGGAACCCGCCGCCCACCCCGCGCCCGTCTCGTTGTCGAAGGACGACCCGGACACACCGTCCACTCCGCCGCCGCCGAGCTGGGATCCTCTGGGAGTCGCCCCGTTCGCCTGGGACCTCCCCGAACCGGGTCGGCCCGTTCTCCCGGTCCCCGCACCGACGCGGAAGTCGCACCTGACGTCCACGGTGATCGGCCTCGCCATCATCGCCTCCGCCGTGACCATCGGCATCGGCGCCGCCACGGGCGCCGCCGTCGTGACCGCTCCCCGTGTCGGCGCGGTGGCGCTGACCGTCGTCGGCATCGGACTGATCATCGGCGCGTTCCTGCGGCGCGGCTACGGCTTGCTCGTTCTCGCGGCCCCGCTCGCCGGGTTCGTCCTCGTGTCGTCCCTGGTCGACGTGCAGGACCTGCGCGGTGTCGAGTCCCCGAACATGGGCAACGTGACGATCGCGCCCACGTCGATGGCCGCGCTGGCGCCCGCGTACGAGTCCGGTGTGGGGAACTTCGTCCTCGACCTGCGCGGGCTCGACCTCACCGAGGACCGCACCGTGACCGTGGAGAAGGCCGTCGGCAACACCGAGATCCTGCTGTCACCGACCATGAACGTCGTCACCGACTGCAGTAGCGCCGTCGGCAACGCGAACTGCATCGGCGCCGGCGGGGTCGACGGCGGATCCGACGGGACGGCAGGACCGACCCTGACCATCGAGGCCAGCACTGCGCTGGGAAATCTGGAGGTGCACCGTGACCGATGAGACCGGACACGACACGAGCGGTACCGATCGCCGCGGACCCTCACCGGTCCTGCTGATCGCCGGTGTGGCGGCACTGCTGCTGGCGATCCCGACGCTCGTCGGCGCGGACCCCACCGCGATCGTCGCCGGCGCCGCGTCGGGCTGGACCCTGGTGATCGCCGCGATCGTCGTCGGCGTGGTCCTCGTCCTGGCACCCGTCAGGCGCCGGAAGTCCCGCTCGCAGTAGAGCTCTCGCCGTTCGACCGCACGCGGTCCGCCGCCGGGCTCACTCCCATTCGATGGTGCCCGGCGGCTTGCTCGTCACGTCGAGCACCACCCGGTTCACCTCGCGCACCTCGTTGGTGACCCGGGTGGAGATCCGTTCGAGCACGTCGTACGGCAGCCGGGTCCAGTCCGCGGTCATCGCGTCCTCGCTCGACACCGGACGCAGGACGATGGGATGACCGTAGGTCCGGCCGTCGCCCTGCACACCCACACTGCGGACGTCGGCGAGCAGCACCACGGGACACTGCCAGATCTGGGAGTCCAGACCCGCCATCGTCAGCTCCTCGCGGGCGATGGCGTCGGCGTGGCGCAGCGTCGCCAGGCGATCGGGCGTCACGGATCCGATGATGCGGATGGCCAGACCCGGGCCGGGGAACGGTTGCCGCGCCACGATCTCCTCGGGCAGGCCGAGCTCCCGGCCGACGGCGCGGACCTCGTCCTTGAACAGCAGCCGGAGCGGCTCCACGAGCGAGAACTGCAGATCCTCGGGCAGACCGCCGACGTTGTGATGGCTCTTGATGTTGGCGGTACCGCTGCCGCCGCCGGACTCGACCACGTCCGGGTAGAGCGTGCCCTGGACGAGGAAGTCGATCGACTCCCCGTGCGCCGCACTGTCACCCAGTTCCGCGCTCACCGCACCCTCGAACGATCGGATGAACTCGCGGCCGATGATCTTGCGCTTGGTCTCCGGATCCGAGACGCCGTCGAGCTCGCGCAGGAAGGTGTCCACGGCGTCCACCGTCACCAACCGGGCGCCGGTGGCGGCGACGAAGTCCTGCTGGACCTGCTCGCGCTCTCCCGCTCGCAGCAGTCCGTGATCGACGAACACACACGTCAGGCGGTCACCGATCGCGCGCTGCACCAACGCCGCGGCGACCGCCGAGTCGACACCGCCGGAGAGACCACAGATGGCCCGGCCGTCGCCCACCTGCTCGCGCACCTGCTCGACCAGTGCGTCCGCGATGTTCGCCGCCGTCCACGTCGGCGCGATGCCGGCGATGTCGTGCAGGAAACGGGACAGCACCTGCTGACCGTGCGGGGAGTGCAGGACCTCCGGGTGATACTGCACCCCGGCGAGGCGTCGTGCCCGGTTCTCGAAGCCGGCGACTGGGGCGCCGGCACTGGTCGCCACGACCTCGAAGCCCTCGGGAGCTTCGGTGACGGCGTCGCCGTGACTCATCCACACGGGCTGCGTCGACGGCAGCCCGTCGTGCAGCGTTCCGCCGGAGACGTCGATGTCGGTGCGCCCGTACTCGCGGGTGCCCGTGTGGGTGACGGTGCCTCCCAGCGCGCCCGCCATTGCCTGGAACCCGTAGCAGATACCGAAGACCGGGACGTCCAGGTCGAACAGCGCAGGATCGAGCTGCGGCGCACCTTCGGCGTAGACGCTCGACGGACCACCGGACAGCACGATCGCCGCGGGCTTCTTCGCCGCGATCTCGTCGACCGTCATCGTGTGCGACACGACCTCGGAGAACACCCGTGCCTCACGGACGCGCCGCGCGATCAACTGGGCGTACTGCGCGCCGAAGTCGACGACGAGCACCGGATTCGCGTTCTCGAGGGGCGGGACGGGATCCTGCTGCGGGGAGTCGGTCACGCGCACAGTCTAGAGAGCGCGTCCGCCCTCATGCCGCGCCGGTGCTGCCCGCGTGGCTGGCGACCCGCGTCGAGGACGGCGGCGTACTCGTCGGCGTCCGGATCTCGACGATGGGCAGCACGAGCGCCGCCGGTGCGTGCGCGGGAACCACCGGGCTGCGGGGTGCGATGGGCTCGATGCGCTCGTACGGCAGACCCTGCGCGGGCCGAAGGTCCTTCTCCCCCTTGTTCGGCCACAGCGACGCGGCCCGCTCGGCCTGCGCGCTGATGGTCAGCGAGGGATTGACGCCCAGGTTGGCGGACACCGACGAGCCGTCGACGATGCTCAGCGTCGGGTAGTTGTGCACGCGGTGGTACGGGTCTATGACGCCGTTCTCGACGTCCTCGGAGATGACGCAGCCGCCGAGGAAGTGGGCGGTGAGCGGGATGTTGAAGACTTCTCCCCACGTCCCGCCGGCGATCCCGTCGATCTTCTTCGCGATGCGCCGGGTGGCCTCGTTGCCCATCGGGATCCACGTGGGGTTCGGCTCGCCGTGTCCCTGCCGGCTGCTGACGTGGCGACGCCCGAACGGACCACGCTTGGTGAAGGTGGTGATGGAGTTGTCGAGGTTCTGCATCACCAGCGCGATGATGGTGCGCTCGCTCCAGTGCCGCGTGTTCATCATGCGCAGGAACCGGACGGGATTCTTGACCACCTCGGCGAGGAACTTGAGCCACCGCGGGGTGCGGCCGCCGCCGTCCGTCATGAGCGTCTGCAGCAGGCCCATCGCGTTGGAGCCCTTGCCGTAGCGGCACGGTTCGATGTGCGTGTCCGCACTGGGGTGGAACGACGACGTGATCGCGACACCGCGGGTGAGGTCGATCGACGGGTCGTAGGTCAGCTTGCCCGCGCCGACGATGGACTCCGAGTTGGTGCGCGTCAGGCGCCCGACCGTGGGCGAGAGGTTCGGCAGTGAACCCGTGTCGCGGAACTTGTGCATGAGCTGCTGGGTGCCCCACGTGCCGGCGGCGAGGACGACGTGCCCCGCGGTGTATGTGGCACGGCCCTTGCGCAAGCGCGCGCCGGTCCGCTCGGTGGACACGACCCACGAACCGTCCGGTCGCGGTGTCAGGTCGGTGACGGTGGTCATCGGCACGATGTCCGCGCCGGCCTTCTCCGCGAGGCCGAGGTAGTTCTTGAGCAGCGTGTTCTTGGCGTTGTGGCGGCAGCCCGTCATGCACTCGCCGCACTCGATGCAGCCGGTGCGGTCCGGGCCCATGCCGCCGAAGTACGGATCGGGCACCGTCTTGCCGGGCTCGTCGCCGAAGAACACGCCGACGGGCGTCTGGATGAAGGTGTGGCCGACGCCCATGTCGTCCGCGACGGACTTCATGACGTGGTCCGCCGGGGTCATGTGCGGGTTCTGCACGACACCGAGCATCTTCTGCGCCTGCTCGTAGAACGGCGTCAGCTCGGAGTGCCAGTCGGTGATGTGCGACCACTGCTGGTCCTGAAAGAACGTCCGCGGCGGCTGGTAGAGCGTGTTGGCGTAGTTCAGCGACCCGCCGCCGACACCGGCGCCGGCGAGGATGAGGCAGTCACGCAGCAGGTGGACGCGCTGGATGCCGAAACAGCCCAGCTTCGGCGCCCAGAGGAACTTCTTCAGGTCCCAGCTGGTCGCCGCGAAGTCGTCGTCCTCGAACCGACGCCCGGCCTCGAGAACGCCGACCGAGTACCCCTTCTCGACGAGCCGCAGCGCCGTGACACTGCCACCGAAGCCGGACCCCACGACGAGGACGTCGTAGTGCGGGGTGGCGCTCGTCGTGGTTGCGTCGCTCATCGAGACCTCCTGATAGACCCGGACGTGATCGGCACCACGATACCGTACGTGTGAATCCGGGTGACAGGAACTGGTCGCGACTATCCGCGGATGTTGAGGCCCACCTTCTGGAACTCCTTGAGATCGGAGTAGCCCGACTTGGCCATCGACCGTCGCAGGCCGCCGACCAGGTCCAGCGAACCGAACGGGTCCGTCGACGGACCGGACAGGACGCGGTCCAGCGACGGACGGTCCTCGCCGAACAACACGGGCAGGAACGCACCGCGCGGCATCGACGGGTGCGCCGCTGCCGACGGCCAGTACCAGCCGCGGCCGGGAGCCTCGTCGGCCAGGGCGAGCGGTGCGCCGAGCACGGCGGCGTCCGCACCGCAGGCGATGGCCTTCGCGAGATGACCCGATGTCGAGATCCCGCCGTCGGCGAGCACGTGCACGTACCGGCCGCCGGTCTCGTCCAGGTAGTCACGACGGGCGGCGGCGGCGTCGGCGATCGCGGTGGCCATCGGGACACCGATACCGAGGACCTCGCCCGTGGTGGTGGCACCCTCGGTGGATCCGTACCCGACGATGACACCCGCGGCGCCGGTCCGCATCAGGTGCAGGGCGGTGCGGTGGTCGCTCACGCCGCCGGCCACGACGGGAACGTCGAGCTCGGCGATGAACGTCTTCATGTTGAGCGGTTCCTCGCTCGGGTGCCCCACGTGCTCCGCAGAGATGATCGTGCCCTGCACGACCAACAGGTCGATGCCCGCGGCCACCAGTGCCGGAGTCAGCGACCGTGCGTTCTGGGGACTGACGCGCACGGCGACCGTGACACCGGCCTCCCGCACCTGCGCGACGGCGGCGGCCAGCAGGTCCGGCTGCAGGGGTGCGGCGTGGAGCTTCTGCAGCATCTTCACCGGCGCGTCCGCGTCGACGTCCGATTCCGCGAGCTCGACGAGCTGATCGATCACCGACTCCACGTCGGCGTGGCGGCTCCACAGGCCCTCACCGTTGATGACGCCGAGGCCACCGCGCTTGCCCAGCTCGATCGCGAACGACGGAGACACCAACGCGTCGGTCGGGTGGGCGACGATCGGGATGTCGAAGCGATAGGCGTCCAGTTGCCACGCCGTCGACACCTCCTTCGACGACCGGGTACGCCGGGACGGGACGATGTCCACGTCCTCGAGCTCGTACGTCCGTCGAGCCGTGCGGCCCATGCCAATTTCCACCAGGTCGCGCACGCGCGTCCTCTCTCGTAAGCCTCCCGGACCTCGTGGGTCGGGAGGCGCTCGACTCCGGCCGGAATCGAGTCAGCGGGCAGTGTAGTTCGGTGCCTCGACGGTCATCGTGATGTCGTGCGGGTGGCTCTCCTTGAGTCCGGCAGAGGTGATCTGCACGAACTGCGCCTCCTGCAGCTCCTCCACCGAGTTCGACCCCGTGTAGCCCATTGCGGCCCGCAGTCCGCCCGTGAGCTGATGGATGACCTGGGACAGCGGGCCTCGGAACGGCACGCGCCCCTCGATGCCCTCGGGCACCAGCTTGTCCTCGGCCAGCACGTCGTCCTGGAAGTAGCGGTCCTTGGAGAAGGACTTCGTCGCGCCGCGTCCCTGCATGGCGCCCAGCGAACCCATGCCGCGGTAGCTCTTGAACTGCTTGCCGCCCACCAGGATCAGCTCACCGGGCGACTCCGCGGTGCCGGCGAGCAGGGATCCGAGCATCGCCGTGGAGGCGCCGGCGGCGAGAGCCTTGGCGATGTCACCCGAGAACTGCAGTCCGCCGTCGGCGATGACGGGCACACCGGCGGCCTTGCACACCGCGACCGCCTCGAGGATGGCCGTGATCTGCGGGGCACCGACGCCGGCGACGACGCGGGTGGTGCAGATGGAACCGGGACCCACGCCCACCTTCACGGCGTCCGCACCCGCCTCGACCAGGGCGCGCGCTCCCGAGCGGGTGGCGATGTTGCCGCCGACGACCTGGACACGCTCGCCCACCTCGGCCTTGATCTTGCTGACCATCTCGAGGACCTGGGAGTTGTGCCCGTGCGCCGTGTCGACGACGAGCACGTCGCACCCTGCCTCCGCGAGAAGCATCGCGCGGGACCAGGAGTCGTCGCCGACGCCGACGGCGGCACCGACCAGCAGGCGACCGTCGCGGTCCTTGGTGGCGTAGGGGTGCTGCTCGGTCTTGACGAAGTCCTTGACGGTGATCAGACCGGTGAGCCGGCCGTGTCCGTCGACGATGGGCAGCTTCTCGATCTTGTGACGACGCAGCAGGCCCAGCGCGGCGTCGGCCGTGACACCCTCGCGCGCGGTGACCAGCGGAGCCTTGGTCATGACCTCCGCGACGGTGCGGTTCTGGTCGACCTCGAACCGCATGTCGCGGTTGGTGATGATGCCGACCAGTTCGCCGCGCTCGTCGGTGACGGGCAGGCCGGAGATGCGGAACTTGGCGCACAGCGCGTCGACCTCGGCGAGCGTGTCCGACGGCGAGCACGTCACCGGATCCGTGACCATGCCGGCCTCGGACCGCTTGACCACCTCGACCTGCGCCGCCTGATCGGCCGCGGACAGGTTGCGGTGCAGGACGCCCATACCGCCGGCGCGAGCCATGGCGATGGCCATGCGTGCCTCGGTGACGGTGTCCATGGCGCTGGACACCAGGGGGACGCGCAGCCGGATCTCGCGGGTGAGCTGGCTGGACGTGTCCACCTTGCTCGGAATGAGATCCGATGCGGCGGGTATGAGGAGAACGTCGTCGAAGGTGAGGCCCAGCATGGCAACCTTGTTCGGGTCGTCGCCACCGGTGCGGACACGGGTCGCCTCGACGCGGGCGGTCGAGTCCTCTGCGGCGGTCACGGGCCTGTCGGGGGTACTCATACGGATCGGGCCCTCCTGAGCTGCGGTCGATCGATGTGCGAGCCGGGGACTTCCCTCGTCCGCTCGCGGTACATCGTATCGGTCCCCCGCCCGGCGCAGGTCACCCCGTGCGCCGGAGGCCGCCGGACCCCCGCGGAGCCGTGTAGCGCTGGCGCAGACCGGCACTTGCTGCGTACCGTGGACGTGTGCGCGATCAACTGCCTCCAGGTCTGCCGCCGGATCCCTTCGCCGGCGATCCAGCCGACCCCTCGGCCGCCCTCGACGCCATCGAGCCCGGACAGCCCCTCGATCCCCAGGAACGCCTGGCGGTCGAGGAGGATCTCGCGGATCTCGCCGTCTACGAGGCACTGCTCGCCCACCGCGGCGTGCGAGGCCTCGTCGTGTGCTGCGAGGACTGCCAGCAGGACCACTACCACGACTGGGACATGCTGCGCGCGAACCTGCTGCAGCTTCTCGTCGACGGCACGGTGCGTCCCCACGAGCCCGCGTACGACCCGATTCCCGACGCGTACGTCACGTGGGACTACTGCCGCGGATACGCGGACGCGTCCATGAACGATGCGCTGCAGGGCGACGGGTACGACTCCTAGGGCGTCGGCGCGCGACACCACTTCACGACGAAGGCCCGCAGACAGTGTCTGCGGGCCTTCGTCGTGCACGTGGTCGGTGACTCGAGGTCAGTTGGGCACCACGGACGTGTCCGGGGTGACCGCCGCCGTCGTCGACGGCACGGGCATCGGTGCCCGCAGGATCTCCGGCGGGACGGTGACCGTGGTGGTGGGCGCCTGCGGGAAGAACGGCAGGTCCGTCGGCAGCGGAATCCCCGGCAGTTGGATGTCCGTCGGCAGCTGCGGGATCTCCGTCGGGAACGGGACCTCCGGGAGCTGCAGACTCGGATCGACGGGGATCTCCGGGATGATGTCCTGCGGCACGGTCGGCACCGTGGTGACCGACGTGGTCGTCGGCACCGGCGGCGGCGGAACGGCAGCCGGTGCGGTCAGCTTCGCCAACTCGTCCGACAGGCGCGTCCACCACATCTGCAGCTGGGCGCGCTCGTCCTCGTCGCGGATGCTCTCCGTGCGCTGTGCGGCCTCGGCCAGACGAGTCTTGGCCGTCTCCGCGTCACCACGAGCGAGCAGATCCTCGACCTCCTGCAGCGCCGACGTGGTGTCGACCTGCGCGACCGTCGAATCGGCCTGCTGGGTGAAGACGACCTCCTTCACCTTCCACAGGGGATCGCCCGGCATCGCGCTGTACGAGAACGCCGTGACACCACCCGCAAGGAACGCGACGGCGGCCGCGGCACCGGCGACGGGGCGCAGGAAACGCATCCGGCTCCGCGTGCGCTGACGGTGCAGCGCGTCCTCGGCCAGCGCGAGATCGATCGCCGCGGCGACCTGATCGAGATCGGGACCCTCGGGGAGCGGGTCGGCGAGGATGTCGGAACGCCATTCGGCCAGCAGACTGGCCAGGCGATACTCGTCGGAGTCGACGGTCGCGACGGGACCGTTGCTCGCGATCGCATCGATGAGCGCGTCGTCACGGCGCACGGCCATGATGTCGACGGGGCCGGACGACTCGAGGTCGTCGACGGCTCGGGGATCGACGCCACCTGCGCCGGAGGCGTCGGGGCGGCCGGTGGCTCCGTGTCCGGAGGCGCCGTGCCGAGAATCTCCAGCGCTGCCGCGCCACGAGTCCCTAGCCATACTTGTCACCTGCTCCCACTACTTCGTTCTTCAGCTTCGCTATTGCCCGGTGCTGCGCCACACGAACGGCGCCTGCGGTACTACCCACGGCGGCGGCCGTCTCCTCTGCCGACAACCCGACCACCAACCGGAGCACCAGGATCTCGCGGTGTTTCTCCGACAGCGTCGACAGCAGTTCGTTCATGCGGCGTCCTGCCTCCGAATCCAGCGCCCGTTGCTCGGGGCCGTCCTCGATGGACATGACATCCGGTACATCGGCCATCGGTTCGGATTTGTTACGCGACGAGCTGCGATGGGCGTCCGCGACCTTGTGCGATGCGATCCCGTACACGAACGCCATGAAGGGGCGGCCCTGGTCCTCGTAGCGCGGCAGCGCTGTCATGACCGCGAGGCACACCTCCTGGGCGACGTCGTCAGCCGACAACTGACCCCTCTCACCTGCACCGACGCGCGCGCGGCAGTACCGGACCACGATCGGCCTGATGGTTTCGAGGACGACGGAGAGAGCCCTTCGGTCGCCGCGAGCAGCTGCGGCGACGGCCGAGTCCAGCCCCTCACCCGTGGCAATCATCGTCAGAGTGTTTCCCACCTCACATCGGGCCCGCTCCGGAATCGAGCGCGCTTCCTCCCGGTCCCCGACGGCCCGGTGCGGAACCTCTCAAGGATAGTCGCCGCCCGACGCGGCTCGACCGAACCGTACGGTTCGGTCACGAGAATTGCCCACCGCGTGACCGGATCGCAACCTCGAACCCTCGTCGGACAGCGCCGGCGTCGCGGTCACCGCACGCTTCGGACAGGCAGGCGGAGGCCCACGCGAGCGGGAGCAGGTCGGCGGCGACGGCGTCGTCGCGCACCGCGCGCGCTGCCGTCGCGGCGCCCGCGTCATCACCCCCCACCAGCAGGGCCGCGGCGTGCACCACACGGGACTTGACGAGGTGCCGCGGCGACCGGAACTCCCGTGCCGCCCGAACGGATGCCTCCGCCGCGTCGAGGGCGCGCCGCGCGTCACCCGACGCCATCGCCACCTCCGCCCGGACCCACAGCACGCGGAGTGACACTCGCTGGTGCCCCGGCCGGGTGGCGAGCACCGACTCCGCCCGGGCGAGGAGGACGTCGGCCCGCGCGAGGCGGCGGGGACCGATGGCATCGGCGGCGAGACCGACGAGGGCGTCCACGGCGGCGTCGACGTCGATCGCCCGGCGCGGACCTGTCCCACGGGAGAAGCCGCTGTCGACGAGCGCCGCGCCGTCACGCACCGCGGCGTCGGTGTGGCGGCCGAGTTGGCGCAGCAGCGACCCCTCGAGGCTCGCGCTCAGGGACCGCACGGCCGGATCGGCGTCGCGCCGCAGCGACCGGGCCCCGGTGAGCGAGGCGGCGTACCACCCGCGGGCCCCGGCGTCGACGGCCTCCGACCACCGTGTCAGGAAGTCCGGACCGGGCACGGGAGGACACGAGGACTGCACGGGAAACAGAATAGTCTTCGGGCGTTATCCAGGAATTTACACACGAAATGTCACGACATTTCCGGGCACAGTGTGTCGGTGTCTTGTCGACGATGTGACAGGGACATTACGAGGACTCCCCTACCGGCTCGACACCAGAGAAAAGTGTCGTCCGAGTTAATTAATGCCTGCTCGGAGTATGCAGATCACCACGATCGAGACTGTTGACGGTGAAACTCGCCCGGCTCTACGGTTGCGACAGATCGTGAACTGCACCAGAAGAATTCACGACCGTGCGTGAGAGTCCTAGGAGTACACAATGCCCCAGCCCAATCACCTTCCCGGACCCAATGCCGATATCTGGGATTGGCAGATGCACGGATCGTGCCGCGGCGAGGACTCGTCGATGTTCTTCCATCCCGATGGTGAACGAGGACGAGCGCGAGCGCAACGCGAGATGAAGGCCAAGGAGATGTGCCGCGCGTGCCCCGTCCTCGCCCAGTGCCGGAGCCACGCGCTCGCCGTGAGCGAGCCGTACGGCATCTGGGGCGGCATGTCCGAGACCGAGCGCGAGGTCTTCGCGCGGCGCAACCGTCGCCGTCTGGCCTCCTGACCCCACGAACGAGCGAGGCCCCACCGGACAGTGTCCGATGGGGCCTCGCTCGTCGAGAGGGTGGTCAGTGGTTGTGGCCGTGACCGTGGCCGCCCTCGTCCTCGACGACCTCGGGCTTGTCGACGACGGTCGACTCGGTCGTGAGGATCATCTTCGCGACGGACGCGGCGTTCACCACGGCCGAGCGAGTGACCTTGACCGGGTCGATGACGCCGTCGGCGACCAGGTCGCCGTACGTCAGCGTGGCGGCGTTGAAGCCGGTGCCGTCGTCCGCGTCGACGAGCTTGCCGACGACGACGGAACCGTCGATACCGGCGTTGCTCGCGATCCAGTACATCGGGGCCCGCAGCGCGAGGCGCACTGCCTCGACGCCGATGGCCTCGTCGCCCGTCAGACCGAGGTGGTCCTTCAGGCCGCGGCTGGCGTGCACGAGCGCGGCGCCTCCACCGGAGACGATGCCTTCCTCGACAGCTGCCTTGGCGGCGTTGACGGCGTCCTCCACGCGGAACTTGCGCTCCTTGAGGTCGGTCTCGGTGGCGGCACCGACCTTGATGACCGCGACTCCGCCGGCCAGCTTCGCCAGACGCTCCTCGAGCTTCTCGCGGTCCCAGTCGGACTCGGTCGCCTCGATCTCGCGACGGAGCTGTCCGACGCGGTCGGCGATGGCCTCCGCGGTGCCCGCACCCTCGACGATGGTGGTCTCGTCCTTGGTGACGACGACGCGGCGTGCGCTGCCGAGCAGGTCGAGGCCCGCATCCTTGAGGCTGAGGCCGATGTCGGAGTTGATGACGGTGGCACCGGTGACGATGGCGAGGTCCTCGAGGAACGCCTTGCGGCGGTCTCCGAAGAACGGCGCCTTCACCGCGACGGCCTTGACCGTCTTGCGGATCGAGTTCACGACGAGCGTGGACAGTGCCTCGCCCTCGATGTCCTCGGCGATGATGAGAACCGGTTTGCCCGACTCCGCGATCTTCTCCAGGAGCGGCAGGAAATCGGGAAGGGACGAGATCTTCTCGCGGTACAGCAGGATCTGCGCGTCCTCGAACACCGCTTCCTGACTGTCCGGATCGGTGACGAAGTACGGCGAGAGGTAGCCCTTGCCGAACTGCACGCCCTCGGTGATGACGAGTTCGGAGACGAGCGAGCTCGACTCCTCGACCGTCACGACACCGTCGGCGCCGACGCGGGTGAGCGCCTCGCCGACCATCTGGCCGATGACCTCGTCGCGGGACGACACGGTGGCGACCTGCGCGATGGACTTCTCGCCCTGCACGGGAACCGCGGCGGCGAGCAGTGCCTCGGACACGTGCTCGACGGCCTTGGTGATGCCGGCGCCGAGCGCGATGGGGTTGGCACCGGCGGCGACGTTCTTGAGCCCCTGCTTGACCAGGGCCTGTGCGAGTACCGTCGCCGTCGTCGTACCGTCACCGGCGACGTCGTTGGTCTTGGTGGCGACGCTCTTGACGAGCTGTGCGCCGAGGTTCTCGAAGGGATCCTCGAGGTCGATCTCACGGGCGATGGACACGCCGTCGTTGGTGACGGTGGGACCACCGAAGGCCTTGGCCAGCACCACGTGCCGGCCGCGGGGCCCGAGGGTGACCTTGACGGCGTCGGCGAGCTTGTCGACGCCCCTCTCGAGGCTGCGTCGTGCGACCTCGTTGAATTCGATTTGCTTGGACATGTGGCCTACCAACTCCTCATCAGTACGGCGTGACGCATTCCGCCCCGGGTCCTCGAGACAAGGACACCGGGGCGGAAGGCGTGGGGCTTACTTGGAGATGACTGCCAGCACGTCGCGTGCGGACAGGATCAGGTACTCCTCGCCGGCGTACTTGATCTCGGTGCCGCCGTACTTGCTGTAGATGACGGTGTCACCCTCTTTGACGTCGACAGGGATGCGATTTCCCTTGTCGGTCACTCGGCCTTCACCCACGGCCACCACGGTGCCCTCCTGGGGCTTCTCCTTGGCGGTGTCGGGGATGACCAGGCCGGAGGCGGTCGTCGTCTCGGCCTCGACGGCCTGGACGAGGATCTTGTCCTCGAGCGGCTTGATGTTCACGCCTGCCACGATGAGCCCTCCACTTTCACGATTGTCGGTCCGGGGCTGGTCCCCGGCACGGATTGTGCTGGTGTTCGTCCTGCTGGGTACTGCTCTGGTTCACGACGCACGATTGCGGTGGCCCGTCGTCGCGGGTGCCGGGTCACTGAACCTGTCGTCGACTAGCACTCTATACACGCGAGTGCCAGCACTCAACCTTCACGAGTGCACATTCTCGTGTCGCGTCGAGGACGCCATCGCCTCGCGGACCAGAGGCGCGACCTCGCGGCCCAGAAGTTCGATGGAGCGCAGCACCGTCTCGTGGGGCAGCGTGCCGACGCTGATGCGTCAGACGGATGCGCTCGGTCCGCGCCGCGATCGCCGCGAGCACGACGGCGGGCGCGGACGCGGCGAAGTCCTCGCGGTGATGCTCACCGACGCCGTACACGTCCAGTCCCACCTCGTCGGCGAGCTGGGCCTCCTCGACCACCTCGCGCAGTCGTCGACCGTGGCCGCGCACCTCCTGGACTCCCTCCTCCGGGTAGGTCTCGGCGAAGGTGGTGATGCCGATCTCGACGCTCGCAGACACGGTGACGCGCCCCTTTCTCACTTTCGTGACGTCTCGTCATTGCACTGGTCAGGAAGGGGTTCGGTGTCCCTCCGCGGCCGGAACCAGCGCGGGATGTGCACTATTTCCGGCGGAGTTCGGTAACATTCGTATAACGGCAGAGTAGGAACGACCGCCCGAGGAGGTGCATGCACGTGTCGGACACACAGCAGGAGAGTGTGGTCCCCGAACCCACCATCGGGGTCTCGGCAGGATCCGAGGTGGTGTGCTGCGCCGTCCTCACCACCGCTCCCGACGGCACCGAGACCTTCGACTACCGCACCGTGACCGCCGAGGGCGCCCGCTCCGACGTCGGTGACCTGGTCGCCACCTCGCTCGATCTCGCGTCCCACCACCTCGTCGACGACGACACCCGCCCCGCCACGTCGGGCGGACGTATCGCCGTGGCGCATCGCGGCGGTCTCGGGTCGCGGTCCATTCTGTCGGCGACCCGTCGTCATCACGTGACGGACGACCATCTGGTGACCGACACCGACGCTCTGCTGTGCTGGCTCCGGCACACCGGCGAGGTGGCGCGGTACGGCCACGTCCTGCTCGTCGACGTCGGCGCCTCGGGCACCACCACGACGGTGATCGATCAGGTCGACGGCACCGTGCGCGCGGTCCGGCGCACCGACGAGGTCAGCGGAGCCGTCCTCGACGCGCACCTCCTCGCCCTGACCGCCGAGAGGCTGCCCGCGGTCACCACCTCGGATCGCCCAGTGGTCGCGGCACGTCTGCGCACGGCCAAGGAGCAACTGTCCTTCCACGAGTCCGTCACCGTGGATCTGCCCGGAGCCGAGACGCTCACCGTGACTCGCTCCGAGATGGTCGTCGCCATCGCCGCACCGTTGGCTGCGCTGCGCGAGCTGGTTCTCGAGGTGCTCGACGAGGCCGGCCCGACCGCACGCCCCGAGGCGGCCGCCGTGGTCGGCGGCGGCGCCCACGTGCCCGCCGTGGTCGAGACCATCACCCACGCCGCCGACGTGCCCGCGGTGCCGACGCCCGAACCCGATGCCGCCGTGGCCAAGGGCGCAGCCCTGCTGGCCCGCGACCTCGGCCACTCGGGGCTGCCCGCGTCCACCCGGCCGCCCACCTCGATCGCCGGGGGCCTGCGAACGGTCGGGCTGCTCGCCGCGGCGTGCGCGGCCATGGCCGTCGTGCTCGCGTACGGCGTCCAGGCCCTGACCCCGTCGAGCGAGCCGGCCGTCACCACGGTGGCCACCTCGGAACTCCCGAACTCGACCACGGAGGAGACGGCCACCAGCGCGTCGGCACCCGAGGCGGCGCCGCCCGCTCTGACCGGTGGCTGGGAGGACGACGCGCCGGAGCCCACGGCCGCGGAACCGTGGCCGACGACCGACTACACCTACACCCCCGAGGTGCGTCCCTACCCGACTCGCTCGTCGTCACCGTCGGCCACGGCGACGACGACCGTGGCGCCGCCGACATCCACCACCCCGACACTCCGCCCGGCTCCCGATCTTCCGGTCATCGTCCTGCCGGACGTTCCCGGAATCCCGCCGTGGTGGACGGACCTGACCAGTGTGCTGCCGACCCCGCCGGTGACGACGCCGGAGAGCACGCCCGAGTCCGGATCGACACCGGTGTCGCCCGCGCCCGGTGCCGTGGTGCCGGAGTCCGTGCTCCCCGAGGGCCTCGTTCCCGTACCGACCACGTCCGCACCGGCGGTCACACCGTCGACTGCACCACCCGCCTGACGGGCCGTCAGACGACCTGGCTGACCGAGACGGGCAGGCCCGGATCGGTCGCCGCCGTCAGTGGTGACGGCTCGGCTCCGGATGCAGCGATGTGCGCCCCGAGCGTGGCGATCATGACGCCGTTGTCGGTGCATCGACGCGGAGTGGGCACGCGCAACGTCACCCCGGCCGCGGCGCACCGCTCCTCGGCGAGCGATCGGATACGCGAGTTCGCAGTGGCACCGCCGCCCAGGACGAGGGTGCCGATCCCCCGGTCGGTCACAGCGCGCAGCGCCTTCATCGTCAGGACATCGGCGACGGCCTCCTGGAACGACGCGGCCACGTCGGCCACCACGATCGGACGGCCGGCGCGCTGCGCCGACTCGACGTGGCGAGCCACCGCGGTCTTGAGGCCGGAGAACGAGAAGTCGTAGCGGGAGTCGCGTGGTCCGGTCATGCCGCGAGGAAACGCGACGGCGCGCGGATCACCCTCTGCGGCGAGCGCGTCGAGCACGGGACCGCCGGGATACCCGAGTCCGAGGAGCCGGGCGACCTTGTCGAAGGCCTCTCCCGCCGCATCGTCGACGGTGCTGCCCAGTTCGACGATCGGTTCGGCGAGGGAGGACACCTCGAGCAGGTGCGTGTGTCCGCCCGAGACCAGCAGCGCGACACACTCCGGCATCGGGCCGTGCTCGAGGGTGTCCACCGCGACGTGACCACCGAGATGGTTGACCGCGTAGAACGGCACGTTCCACGCGGCCGCGTAGGCCTTCGCCGCCGCGACACCGACGAGGAGCGCTCCGGCGAGGCCCGGTCCGATGGTGACGGCGACGGCGTCCGGGCGACGGATGCCCGCCTGCGCCAACGCTCGTCGCATCGTGGGCACGATGGCCTCGAGGTGTGCGCGCGATGCGATCTCGGGGACGACACCACCGAAGCGGGCGTGCTCGTCGACACTGGACGCGACCTCGTCGGCGAGCATCTCGCACGTGCCGGTGCCCGACGCGTCTCCGGTGTAGCGGACGATGCCGACACCGGTCTCGTCGCACGAACTCTCGATCCCCATGACGATCACGGGTGACCACCTCTCGTAGTCGGGGCGGGCCTGGTCATGGTGTACGCGTCCGCACCGCTGGGCTGGTAGTAGCGGCGGCGCGTCCCGACGATGTCGAAGCCCGCCCGGCGGTACAACTCGATGGCCGGCTCGTTGTCGGTGCGCACCTCGAGGAACACCGGACCGCCGTGCAGGTCCGCCTCGTGCAGCAACGCGTCGAGCAGTGCCCTGCCGATACCGCGACGCTGCGCGGCGGGATCGACGCCGATGGTGTGGACCTCGGACTCGGTGTCCTCGCCCTTGCCCAGCAACGCGATCCCGGCGTACCCGACGGCCCGACCGTCGTCCTCTCGCACGACGAAGTACCGCACGTGCGGGCCGCGCAGTTCCTCGACGAAGGCCGATGCGGGCCAGGGCCCGTCGGTGGGGAACAGCACGGCCTCGAGCTCCGCGCACCGGTCCGCGTCCTCGACGCGCATCGGTTCGACCGTGCCGATCATGCGCGGGTCTTCGCCGCTCGATCGGCCGTCGCGACCGCGTCGGGACGCCGGAGATACTGCGGCACCAACGACGTCGGCTCCGCGCCGGAGCGCAGCGCCTGCGCGGCCACGGCGACGAGGCATTCCGGGGACGGACTCTCGACCGGTTCCACGGGCAGGTCCACCAGATCGACGTGCAGTGCCGATCCGGCCACCACCGTCGACTCCCCCACGACGATGTCCGCGGCGGGCGAGACGAACGGTCCGGCGATGCGCTCGGCGCCGCGGAACCGTGCCCAGTACACCTCCCGGCGACGCGCATCCGTGACGACGAGGACCTCGCGATCACCGGGCACGGCCGCGGCGATGGCATCGAGACTGCCGACACCGTGCACCGGGATGCCGAGGGCGTCACCGAAGGCGGCTCCCGTCGCCATGCCCACGCGCAGGCCGGTGAACGGCCCCGGTCCGGTGCCGACGACGACAGCGGACAGGTCGTCCGCGCTGATGCCGGCGTCGGCGAGGCACTCGAGGATGTGTGGGGTGAGAACTTCGGCGTGCTTACGGGCGTCGACGGTGACGCGCGTCGCGAGCGGCTGCGGGCCGGTGTCGTCGAGCCGCACCACCCCGGCCGTCACGGCGGGAGTGGAGGTGTCCACGGCGAGTATCAGCACGGGGATCCAGATTACCCGTGCTCACCCGATCCACTGCCACGTGGCGGTGCGGACGTCGGACTCCGGCTCGCGCCGCAGCCGGATCAGCAGGTGCCGGTCGGCGAGGGCCTCCGCGATGCCCTCGCCCCACTCCACGACGACGACGGAGTCCGCCAGCTCGGTGTCGAGGTCGAGGGCGTCGAGCTCGACCATCGCCGAGGCGCCGGTTCCGAGCCCCAGCCGGTAGGCGTCGACGTGCACGAGCCCGGGGCCGGTGTCCCCGCCGGCGCGGTGGGTGCGCGCGATCATGAACGTCGGCGAGCTCACGCGGCCGAGCACGCCGAGTCCGCGGGCGAGACCCTTCGTCAGCGTCGTCTTACCTGCGCCGAGGGGTCCGTCGAGCACCACGACGTCGCCCGCTTCGAGCTCCGCGGCGAGGCGCTCGCCCAGGAGCTCGGTGTCCTCGGCCGTCGAGAGGACGGCCTCCCCTTCGACCGGCACCGCGTCAGCCAACGGTTCGCCTCGTCGGTTCGGCGCGGACCCGTCCGTCGCGTGCACGCTGTACCAGACGGTCCAGGGCGTCGTTCACCTCGTCGGGGAACTCGAGCTGCACCAGGTGACCGGCGCGGCGGACCCGGACCATCTCGGCGTGCGGGAGCGCGTCGGCCAGCTGCTCCGACTTGTCGAACGGGATGACCCAGTCGTCGTCGCCGCACAGCACCAGGGTCGCCGTGTCCGCGATGACGGGCAGCGCCTCCAGTTCGTCGTGCAGCTCGAGCGCCTGGAGGAAGTTGACCATCGTCACCACCGAGGTGTCGTGGATCATCTGCTCGGCGAACGCCTCGAGGGCGGGACTGACCGCGGTGCCGAACGACGCCGCGCGCAGCACCGGGGCGATGACCCCGCGCACGACACCGCGGCCGAACTGGACCGCACCCGGAGCGGTCCGCACCGCGAGCCGGAACGCGTCGACGGCCGGATTCTGGAGGTTCCGTCCGAGACCGGTACGCGCGAGACCCGCTGCGGTGGTGGACATCAGCGCGACTCCGACGACCCGCTCGGCCACCGCGTCGGGGAACTGGCGAGTGGCCGCGAGCACCGACATGCCGCCCATCGAGTGGCCCACCAGCACCAGCGGCCCACGCGGTGCGACGGCCCGGATCACGTCGGCGAGATCGATGCCGAGGCGGGCGATGTCGCACTCGTCCGGCGAGACGTCGCCGGATCGGCCGTGACCGCGCTGGTCGTAGAACACCATCCGCACGTCGTCGCCCCACCGGCGGGCGAGCTCGCGGCGCTGGTAGTGCCAGCACTCCATGCGCAGGCAGTACCCGTGCACGAACACCACGGTCAGCGGCGCCTCGAGTGGACCGACCTCGCGCACCGCCAGCGGCACTCCGTCTCCGCTGGCGACGACGCACCCGCGATCGAACTCCATCGACTCGAAGTCCTCGCGCCGACCGGCGTCGGGCACCGGCGGGCCCACCCGGCGCCGCACCGCCGTGATGCCGGCCACGGCGGCCACGGCCGCGATACTCGCTGCGCCCCCGGCCATTCCGGCGAGACGGGCGCTGATCACGAGACCCCTCCGGCGAACGTCCGTCGTACTCGACCGCGGATACCGGTCACCACCTCGTAGTTGATCGTGTCGAGCGTCTCCGCCCAGTCCTGGGCCGTGGGCTCCCCGTGGTCGCCCGGTCCGAAGAGGTACGCGGTGTCCCCCTCGGCGACGTCGGGACGGCCGGGTCCGAGGTCGACGACGATCTGGTCCATGCACACCCGGCCCACCGCCGGATACCGCACGCCGTGGATCGACACCTCGTACCGGTTCTTCAGCGCACGCGTGATGCCGTCGGCGTAGCCCACGGGCAGCAACGCCACCGTCGTGTCGACGGGAGCGATCCACTCGTGGCCGTAGGAGACGCCGTCGCCGGCAGCCACCCGCTTGAGCAGGATCACCGTGGCGCGCAGCGTCATCACGGGGCGCAGTCCGAACCATCCGAGATGGGGTGCCGGGGACAGGCCGTACAGCGCGATGCCCGGTCGGACCATGTCGTAGGCCAGGTCGGGGCGGGTCAGGGCACCGGCGGAATTGGCGATGTGCCGTACCTCGGGTGCCACGCCCGCTCGGGCCATCGCGTCTGCGGCGGCGTCGAAGCGCTCCTTCTGCCGGTCGTTGATCGGATCGCCGGGCACGTCCGCATCGACCAGGTGGGAGAACAGGCCGCGCACGCGCAGCGCGCCACCACGCTGCTCCGCGACCAGGGCGTCGACGGCCGCGTCGAACTCGTCCGCACCCACCCCGTTGCGATTCATGCCGGTGTCGACCTTGAGGGACACCACGGCGGGACGGCCGACACGGCGTGCGGCGTCGCCCACCTCCGCTATCTGACGGGGCGAGGACACGCCGATCTCGACGTCCGAGTCGATCAGTCCCGTGAAGTCGGTGCCGGGGGCGTGCAACCAGCACAGCACCGGCGCCGTGAGACCCGCGGTGCGCAGTCCGAGCGCCTCCGCAGCCGTGGCGACACCGAGTTCGCGAGCACCGGCCGCGAGCGCCGCCCGAGCGACCTCCACTCCGCCGTGGTTGTAGCCGTCCGCCTTGACGACGGCCATCACCGCAGCATCGCCGGCGTGCTCGATCAGGATGCGGATGTTGTGCGCGACGGCGTCCAGATCGATCAGCGCCTCGGCCTGCGGGCGAGAAGTCGGAGCCGGTGCGACCGGACTCGTCGGCACCTCCTGCGCGCTGTTCACCGGCGTCATTCTGCCATCGACACCCCGCACCGACGTGCGGTGGCGGGTGTCAGGCCTGTGCGCGGAGGTCGCCGACCGCGTCCGCAACGGCGCGGAGCAGCGGTGAGGCGGAGATGGGAGCAGCGGTACGCCGACCTCGATCGGTGGCGGCGAGCGCGGCCGCCCGCGAGTGCGCGCGAGCGCCCATGACGGCGGCGGTACGGGCCGGCACGCCCGCCGCGAGGAGCGCTCCGATCATGCCGGACAGCACGTCGCCGGACCCGGCCGTCGAGGACCAGGACGACCCCGCGTCGTCGACGGAGACGGCGCCGTCGGGATCCGCGATCACCGTCGCTCGCCCCTTGAGCAGCACCGTCACGTTCCAGTCGGCCGCGAGGGCACGGACGGACCGGACACGATCGGGTCCGGGCGCGGACCCGGTGAGTCGCTCGAACTCTCCCGCGTGCGGTGTCAGCACGGTCGCCGACGACCGTCCGCGCACCAGCTCGGGTCGCCGCGACAGCACGGTCAGTCCGTCGGCGTCGACGAGGACCGGGACGTCGGACTCCAGGACGGAGCGCAGCCGGTCGGCCGCGTCGTCGTCGGTGCCGAAGCCAGGCCCGACCACCCAGGCCTGTACACGTCCTGCCTCGTCGACCGAACGGGCGGTGACCACCTCCGGGTAGTGATGCACCACCTCGGCGCCGCCCTGCCCGACGTAGCGGACCATGCCGGACGTCGCCGCCACCGCAGCGCCCGTGCACAGCACGCCCGCGCCGGGATACTTCTCGCTGCCCGCCATGATTCCGGTGACGCCCTGGGAGTACTTGTCGTCCGCAGGTCCGGGTACCGGCCACGCGCGGCCTACCTCGCCGTCGTCGGGAGACGTGATCGTCGCGGCGGCCGGAACGAGGCCGATGTCGATCAGGTGCAGCTCGCCGCACCACGCGCTCGCGAGCACGTGCACCGGCTTGTAGGCGCCGAACGCCACCGTCACGGCGGCACGGACGGCGGGACCGTCGACGGCGCCCGTGTCCGGGTCGACACCCGACGGCAGGTCCGCAGCCACGACGGGGGCGGTGAGTCCGTCGACGATCGCGGCCGCGTCCGGTCGGAGCGATCCCCGCGCGGACAGGCCGACGATGCCGTCGATCACCAGATCGGGGTCGCCGGCCAGCGTCACCACACGTCCCGTGGCGGCCCGGAACGCCGCCAGTGCGGCGGGGTGGGCGCGATCGGGGCGGAGCAGCAGTGCCTCCACGGCAACGCCGCGCCGGCGTAGTTCGGCGCCGGCGAACAGCGCGTCGCCGCCGTTGTCCCCGGATCCGGCGAGAACGAGCACCCGTCTGCCGGCCACCCCGCCGGTGCGGGCCCGGAGTTCACGAGCGACGACCGTCGCCAGTCCGTGGGCCGCGCGGCGCATCGCCGCGTACTCGGGCAGTCGGGCCAGCAGCGGGGCTTCCGCCGCTCGCACCTCGTCGGCGGTGTGGAAGTGGCGCATGCGTCCCACGGTAGCGCCGACCGGCCACAATGCACGGCAGGTCTACCGTGGGAATCATGGCTCGCCTGACAACACTCGCGGCGACGATCGGAGTCACTGCCGCACTGGCACTGTCGCTCACATCGTGCACCGAGGACGCCCCCACCGCCGAACGTCCGACCGGGCCGAACGTCGTCACGGTCGCCGCGATGGCCTACTCCCCCGCCAGCGTCACCATCTCACCCGGCGACACCGTCACGTGGTTCTTCGACGACACCGGTGTCGCGCACAACGTGATCGGCATCGACGCGGCGTCCCGTCTGCTGCACAGCCCGATGATCTCGTCGGGTCAGTTCAGTCAGACGTTCGACGACCCCGGCACGTACCCGTACTTCTGCTCGGTGCACCCGAACATGACGGGCACCGTCATCGTCCGAGAGAGCTGATCACTCGACGGTGACCGACTTCGCGAGGTTGCGCGGCTTGTCCACGTCGTAGCCGCGCGCCTGCGCGACCTCGGCGGCGAACACCTGCAGCGGCACCGTCGACAACAGCGGCTGCAGTAGTGACGGCGCGGCCGGAATCTCGATGAGGTGATCGGCGAACGGCCGCACCGTCTCGTCGCCCTCCTCGGCGATCACGACGGTCCGGGCGCCGCGCGCCTGGATCTCACGGATGTTGCTGAGCATCTTCGAGTGCAGCACCGCTCGGCCCTTCGGCGACGGCATCACGATGATCACGGGCAGGTCGTCCTCGATGAGGGCGATCGGACCGTGCTTGAGCTCGCCGGCGGCGAAACCCTCGGCGTGCATGTACGCGAGCTCCTTGAGCTTGAGCGCACCCTCGAGGGCCACCGGGTAACCGACGTGGCGACCCAGGAACAGCACCGTCGGTGACGACGCCAACTCGCGGGCCAGAGCGCGAACGGGCTCGACCGTCTCGAGCACCTTCCTCACCAGGTCCGGCATGGCCTCGAGATCTGCGTACTCCCGTGCGACCTCGTCCGGGTACTTGGTACCGCGAGCCTGCGCCAACGCCAGACCGACCAGGTAGTTGGCCGTCACCTGGGCGAGGAACGCCTTGGTCGACGCGACACCGATCTCCGGTCCCGCCCGCGTGTAGAGCACCGCGTCGGCCTCGCGCGGGATCTGGGAACCGTTGGTGTTGCAGACGGCCAGGACTCGGGCCTTCTGCTCCTTCGCGTGCCGGACCGCCTCCAGCGTGTCGGCGGTCTCGCCCGACTGAGAGATGGCCACCACGAGTGTCGAGCGGTCGAGAACGGGGTCGCGGTAACGGAACTCGCTGGCCAGCTCCACCTCCACGGGGAGGCGCGTCCAATGCTCGATCGCGTATTTCGCCAGCAGCCCCGAGTGGTACGCGCTGCCGCACGCGACGACGAACACCTTGTCGACGTCGCGCAGCTCCTGATCCGACAGTCGCTGCTCGTCGAGGACGATGCGACCGTCGGTGAAGTGTCCGAGGAGGGTGTCCGCGACCGCCGCGGGCTGCTCCTGGATCTCCTTCAACATGAAGTAGTCGTGACCACCCTTCTCGGCGGCGGCGAGGTCCCAGTCGATGCGGAACGGACGCCCCTCGGCCTCGGACCCGTCGAAGTTCATGACGTCGTAGCCGTCGGCGGTGATCACCACGACCTGGTCCTGCCCGAGCTCGACCGCGTCGCGCGTGTGCTCGATGAAGGCGGCGACATCGGACCCGACGAACATCTCGCCCTCGCCGACGCCGACGACCAACGGGGTGGAGCGACGGGCCGCGACGATGGTGTCGGGGTGATCGACGTGGGTGAACACGAGCGTGAAGGCGCCTTCGAGGCGCTGCAGCACCGCGAGGGCGCTCTGGACGAAGTCTCCGGCCGTGGGGCCCTCGTCGTAGGCGGCGGCGACCAGATGGACGGCCACCTCGGTGTCGGTGTCCGACTCGAACTCGACGCCTGCGTTCTCGAGTTCGGCGCGCAGCGGCGCGAAGTTCTCGATGATGCCGTTGTGCACGACGGCGACGCGGTCGGCGCGGTCGCGGTGCGGGTGGGCGTTGCGATCGGTGGGCCGTCCGTGGGTGGCCCACCGGGTGTGGCCGATCCCGCTGGTGCCGACGAAGGTGTCCCGCCCGAGTTCGTCCAGTTCGGCCTCGAGGTTCGCCAGTTTTCCGGCCTTGCGCTCGACGGCCATACCCCCGGACCCGTCCAGGACGGCGATGCCGGCCGAGTCGTATCCGCGGTACTCCATCCGGCGCAACGCCTCCACCACCACCGGTAGCGCTCGACGATGTCCGACGTACCCGACGATTCCGCACATGGGACGACAGCCTACTTCGGCGCGGACGGCGCTCCGGCCGCCCGCACGTCGACGGCATGGCGAACTGCCGCGTCGACTACGGTCAGTGCTGTGCCGAAGACGCAGAAGTTGGTCGCCGACCTGACCAAGCGGGGTCCCCATCGCGTGCTGCGCGGTGACCTCGCTCTCGCGGGCCTGCCCGGTGTGATCTACACGCCCAGTGAGGGCACGGGACTGCCGGCGATCGCCTTCGCGCACGGCTGGATGACCGGCGCCTCGCACTACGACTCCACGCTGCGGCACCTCGCGTCGTGGGGCATCGTCGTCGTCGCGCCGAACACGCAGCGCGGACCGGTGCCCTCCCACAGTGCCCTGGCGCAGGATCTCCTCGTCGCGCTCGACGTGTGCACCGGCATCCGTCTCGGCACCGGCGACATCAGCGTGCACCCCGCCAAGCTCGGCCTGGTGGGCCATTCCATGGGCGCGGGCGCCGCGGTGATCGCCGCGGCTCAGCGATCGGACGTCGCCGCTCTCGGTGCGCTCTATCCGGCGCCCACCTCTCCGCGCGCCCTGTCGCCCGGCATCGCCGACGCGGTCACGGCGCCCGCTCTGGTTCTCGGCAGTCCCTCCGAACTGAACTCCCTCACCGCCGAGCCCGTCGCGCTCGCCGATGCGCTCGGTGGCCCCACCCTGCTCCGCGTGATCGACAAGTCGGAAGGTGACGGCATGGTCGAGGGCCGGAAGCTGCTCAGCTTCCTCGGCGTCGGCAACGCCCAGCCGAAGACTCGGCGCTCGGTGCAGGCACTGCTCACCGGCTTCCTCCTGCACCGCCTCGCGGGCGACGACACGTACTCCGACTTCTCCGATCCCGACGCCGTCGTCAAGGGCACCGAGGTGGTCGACCCGAACGCGCCGACCGCGGACGCCCCCAAGAAGGTCAGCGCGATCCGTCAGCTGAGCCACCTCGCCGGTCGCTGAGGCGCCGCCGGCGGAGCCTCGTCGCCGGCCACCGCCTCTGTGGGCGATCGCAGGATCACTCCGGCGCGACGCGGCACCACCCGCGCGGCCTCCGAGCGCTTCCGAGCCTCCTCGTCGATGGCTGCGAGGCGGGTCCGCACACGTCGCGTCGCCCGCCGGTGCTCCCGCACGACGGCGTCGATGATGTCCGCGGTGTTCTGCGAGTTCACAGCGGACCGGCTTCCGCGAGCTCGGGTCGCGCCGGCTCGCCGACCGTCGCTGCCTCACCGATCGGGTCCGTGACCGGTTGCGGCGCAGCGGGTTCCGTGACACCGCCGGATTCCGCAGCAGTGGGAATGCAGTCCGGTGGTGCGACGACCGGTGGTGCGACGACCGGGGCCTCGACGACCGGGGCCTCGACGACCGGGAGCCCTTGATCCGCTGCGTCCTGTTCGACTGCCTCCCGATGCGGCTCGTCCCGTTCCGCTGTGTCCGGGGTCTCGGACGACGACTCTGCAGGCTGATCCGATCGCGGCGCCGCCTCGTCCATCACCTCGGTGAGGACGGGCAGTCCGAGAGGCCCGGCAGCGAGAGCGAAGTGATGGGACTCCCCCGCCGCGTCGTGGGTGCGGATGTCCACAGCCCCGTCCGCGCCGAGGGCGACACTCACCCCGCGACCGTCGAGCTCCGCCTCGAGGTGACCGCGCTCGACGTTCTCGGCAGGCGCAGTCAGCGCCGCCTCCGGTGAGATCTGCGCCTCGGCGGGCGGTGGGTCGCACGGCGCCGCAGTCGACACCACCTCGGTCACCGCGTCCCGCACCGCCCGCCCGATCAGTTCGGCGAGCGGTGAGCGATCCTCGACGGGAGCGACAGGCAGCGTCGCGGGCGGCTCCGCGACCACAGGAGAGGGCGCGACGGCGAGCGACGGCGGCTCGGGTGCAGCGGCCGGCGCCGTCACCGACGCCGGCGCGGTCGCTGCAGCCGGCGCGGTGCCTTCCGCCGGCACACACTCGCACGCGTCGTCCTCGACGGACCCGTGACCACTCGGCCACGGCGAGCCGTCGATGTCCGCCGCAGCGGCGCAGAGTGCCGCGTAGATCTCGGACACGGCGGTCTCCGTCGAGGTGCACAGTTCCTCGAATGCGGCCACACGCTCGGTCATCGCCGGCACGAACACGGTGTCCAACCACTCTCGGCATCGGGCTGCGACCGGTTCGAGGACCTCGGCCTGCCGCCGGCCGGGATCCGACGCGGACAGCAGCATCGCCTCGAGGCCCGGGAACACCGAGGCCAGCGTCCGCACCGCGTCGGGTGCGGATGCACCTCCGGCTCCGGCGATGGTGGCCGCGACCTGCGCTGCATCGCGACCGCCCACCTCGTCGGTGCGGAACGCGGAGGCGGCGATCGACTTGTCCTCGACGATCGCGTGCAACCCCGCCGACGCGGAGGCCATCGCTGAACCGATCGCCTCGAGCTGATCGGCGTGGCCGGTCGACCTCGCGCACTGCCGTCGAAGGAGGTCGAGCGCGGCGTCGGCGGCATCTCCCGACCAGGCCTGCCCCAACGACTCCGCTGCGTCGGACTGACGCCCGATCTCCGCGCGCGCCTCGGCCGCCGCGGCGCCGAGGCGGTCGGCGTCAGCCCGGAGAGCCTCGGTGTCGAGTCCGCGTTGCTCGTCGTAGCGAGCGCAGAGCGCGACGTGGGTCGTGGTCATCGGCGCGCCGCTCGCTCCGACCAGCGGGAGGAACGTCGCGAAGAACGTCAGGCCCTCGCTCCCGAGATCCAGCAGACCGTCGATCGTCGGCGGCACCGGTGCGGTCACCGGTCACCTCGCCGTGCCGGCACACCCGGCGCCGCGACGCGCAGGGCGGTGACATCGTCGAGCGACACCGAGCCGTCGATCGACGCCCGCAGGGCGGCCGAGGTCGCAGCGGTGGCGTCCGACCAGGACCTCAGGCCCTCCGGCAGCCGCCCGAGGCTGTCCTGCAGGGCGGCCGCCTCCGCCCAATGGTTCCGGCCCGCCGACTCGACACCGAACAGACCGCCCACACCGCTCTCGGCGGACCTTCGTACGGCTGTCGCGGACTCCTCGAGGGCCGCGATCGCCGCTCGGGCTGCCCCCTCGTCCAGCGTCGTTCCGCCTCGCGACGTTCCACTGGCCATGTCGTCCCTTCCGAAGTGATGCTCGAGAGCGCGATCCCCACAGATCAGACGCAGCGCCGCTCCCCCGCGTTCCCGCGAAACGGCAGCCGTCGGTGGGCACGGCCGGTCGGACCGGTAACCTCCGATTTCACAGGTGAGTAACACACACTTCGGCGATCAGGGAGCCCCATGCGCATCGGTATGCAATTGAACTACTCGGGCGGGTTCAGCGAGACGGTCGAGGAGGTCGGGGCCCTGGAGAGGGCGGGAATGGACATCGCGTTCATTCCCGAGGCGTACTCGTTCGACGCGGTGAGCCAGATCGGCTTCCTCGCGGCGAAGACCTCGACGATCCAGCTGGCGTCGGGCATCTTCCAGATCTACACCCGCACGCCGTCGCTGCTCGCGATGACTGCCGCCGGTCTCGACTACGTCTCCGGCGGACGATTCGTGATGGGTATCGGCGCGTCCGGCCCCCAGGTGATCGAGGGATTCCACGGCGTCAAGTACGACGCCCCGCTCGGCCGCACCCGCGAGATCATCGAGATCTGCCGCCAGGTGTGGCGCCGCGAGAAGGTGCAGTTCGAGGGCAAGTACTACCAGATTCCTCTGCCCGCCGATCAGGGCACGGGTCTGGGCAAGCCCCTCAAGCTCATCAATCATCCTGTGCGAGCCGACATTCCGATCGTCATCGCGTCACTCGGACCCAAGAACGTCGCGCTCACCGCCGAGCTGGCCCAGGGCTGGGAGCCCATCTTCTTCCATCCGGAGAAGGCCGAGTCGGTGTGGGGCGAGTCGCTCGCGGCCGGTAAGGCGAAGCGCGACCCGTCTCTGGGTGAGCTGGACGTCTACGCCAGCCCCGCCGTGGCCATCGGCGACGACGCCGACCAGTTCCTTCCGTGGATCAAGCCCCAGCTCGCGCTCTACATCGGTGGCATGGGCGCCAAGGGCAAGAATTTCTACAACGACCTCGCGGTGCGGTACGGGTACGAGGCGGAGGCAGAGAAGATCCAGGACCTCTACCTGGCCGGCAAGAAGGAGGAGGCCACGGCCGCCGTTCCCGACGAGCTGGTCCGGTCGATCTCGCTGATCGGCACCGAGAGCTACGTCAAGGAGCGCCTCGCCGCCTTCGAGTCCGCGGGTGTGACCACACTGAACATCCACCCCATCGCAGCCGACACCGCTGGCCGCGTGGGTCAGGTGGAGCAGCTCAAGGCCCTCATCGGCTGACGGGCCGAGACGTCAGCCGACGGCGCCGACCACATCCGCGATGTGGTCGGCGAGCCGGCGGGCGGTGTCTGCAGTGTCCGCTTCCACCATCACGCGGACGAGCTGCTCGGTTCCCGAGGGACGCAACAACACTCGCCCCTCTCGTCCGAGCTCGTCCTCTGCACGGGTCACCGCGTCCTGCACGAGCGGAGCCGACGTCGCGGCGGACTTGTCCTGCACGGGCACGTTGATCAGCACCTGGGGCAGCGTGCGCATGACGGAGGCGAGGTCCTCGAGGGTGCGTCCCGTCTCGGCCATCCTGGCCATGATCTGCAGGCCCGTCAGCACACCGTCACCGGTGGTGCCGAAGGCGGGCAGGACGATGTGCCCCGACTGCTCACCGCCGAGTCCGTAATTGCCGGCGCGCAGTTCTTCGAGAACGTAGCGATCGCCGACAGCGGTGGTGCGCACCGTGATTCCGGCGTCACGCATCGCGATGTGCAGTCCGAGATTGCTCATGACGGTGGCGACCAGCGTGTCGTCGGGAAGCTCGCCGCGCTGGTGCATCGCGATCGCGAGGATCGCCATGATCGCGTCCCCGTCGACCACGGCGCCGCTCGCGTCCACTGCGAGACAACGGTCCGCGTCGCCGTCGTGGGCGAGTCCGAGGTCTGCGCCCTGCTCGACGACGGCCTTCTGCACCACGTCGAGGTGAGTGGACCCGCATCCGTCGTTGATGTTGAGGCCGTCCGGGTCTGCGTTGATGGCGATCACGGTCGCTCCCGCGGCGCGGTAGGCGTCCGGCGCGGCGGTCGAGGCGGCTCCGTGAGCGCAGTCCACGACGACGGTGATGCCGTCGAGGCGTCGGGTGACGATGGTCGCGAGATGGCTCTCGTAGCGGGCGAGGGCGTCCGGGGCCTGTCGCACGCGGCCGATGGCGGCACCGACGGGGCCCGTGGCGGGCGCGTCGAGCAACGCTTCGATGCGGTCCTCCTGGTCGTCGTCCAACTTGTGGCCGCCGGCCGCGAAGAACTTGATGCCGTTGTCGGGCATCGCGTTGTGCGATGCGGAGATCATGACGCCGAGCTGCGCGTCGTAGTCGTCGGTCAAGTAGGCCAGGGCCGGGGTGGGGACGACACCGACCGTGAGGACGTCGACTCCGGCGGAGGACAGTCCGGCCACGATCGCGGCTTCGAGCATCTCGCCGCTCGCGCGCGGGTCCCGTCCGACCACGGCCAGGGGGCGGGTGGTCGACGAGGCGACCTCGCCGAGCACCGCTGCGGCGGCACGGCCGAGTCGTAGTGCGAGGTCTGCCGTCACCTCCTCGTTCGCCAGTCCCCGAACTCCGTCGGTACCGAACAACCGGGCCATGACAGTTACCTCTTCCGAGCAGGTGGAGCGAATGCAGGTGCCGTGACACGAAGCAGGCGCCCGCAGCGGTCCGAGGACCAGCCGGAGCGCCTGCTTCTCCAGAAGTGCTGAGATCAGCGCTTCGAGTACTGCGATGCCTTACGAGCCTTCTTCAGGCCGTACTTCTTGCGCTCCACGGCACGCGGGTCACGCGTGAGGAAGCCGGCCTTCTTGAGGGCGGGGCGATCGTCCGGGGTGACCTCGATGAGGGCACGGGCGATGGCGAGACGCAGGGCGCCTGCCTGGCCGGACGGGCCGCCACCGTGCAGGAGGGCGACGATGTCGAAGCCGTCCGCACGCTCGACGGTGACGAACGGGGACTTGATGAGCTGCTGGTGCACCTTGTTGGGGAAGTAGTCCTCGAGGGTGCGGCCGTTGAGCTTGAAGTCGCCCGAGCCGGGGGTCATGCGCACGCGCACGACGGCTTCCTTACGACGACCGACCGTGGTGACGGGGCGATCGATGTAGATGGCGGGACGAGCGGCGGCCTCGATGTCGGCGACGACCTCGGGCTCCTCGACGGAGACGAACTCGTCGGCGATCTCGACGGAGTCACCGATGGGGACGGTCTCTTCGGCCGTCTCGGTCACGACGTTCTCTTCGGGAGCGGTCACTGGGACACCTGCTTGATCTCGTACGGGACGGGCTGCTGAGCCGTGTGGGGGTGATCGGGACCTGCGTAGACCTTGAGCTTGCCGGCGATCTGGTTGCCGAGCTTGGTCTTGGGGATCATGCCCTTGATGGCCTTCTCCACGACGCGGTCGGGGTTCTTGTCCAGAACCTCACCGATGCTGCGCGCACGGAGACCGCCCGGGAAGCCCGAGTGGTGGTAGTGGAACTTGTCGGTCCGCTTGTTGCCGCTGATCGCGACCTTCTCAGCGTTGATGACGATGACGAAGTCTCCGCCGTCGAGGTTGGGGGAATACGTGGGCTTGTGCTTGCCACGCAGCAGAGTTGCTGCCTGGACTGCGAGGCGGCCGAGAACGACGTCGGTGGCGTCGATCACGTGCCAGGTCCGGGTGACATCCCCGGCCTTTTGGCTGTACGTGGACACAGAACTTCCTTGTCTCATCGCTGATGGTGCTGGCCAGGCGCGTGGTCGGTCGTCTCGGCGGCCAGTGGAGACCCGAGGGACCGGTATCGGTCGTGCATGACGACTCGATGTACCGAACGCCAACGGTGTACCTTACCGGCCCACGTACTGGCAGGTCAAAACCCCTCGACCGTCATCGCCGACGAGAGGTGCAGTCGATGCAGCGGCGAGCAGTGGGCAGCGCCTCGAGGCGGGGGTCGGAGATCGCCCCGCCGCACACCTCGCACTGTCCGTAGGTGCCGCGCTCGATCCGCATCTCCGCGTCGTCGAGTTCGCGCAGTTCCTCCCGCGCCTCTCTCGACATCGATGCGATGGCGGCGCGTTCGAACGCGATGGTCGACCCCTCGGGGTCGTGCTCGTCGTCGTCCGTGGTCCACCGCGACCCTTCGACGATGGCCTGGTGCTGTCGTGCGAGCGACACGATGCGGGCCTCGGTGAGCGCACGTTCCGCCGCGACCCGGTTGCGGGCGATTGCCCGAGCCGCGTGGTCGCGGTCGCTCGGGTCGGTGACGGGCTGATCCGGCAGTGTCATGACGACGTCCAGTATCCGCCCCGCGCCGACCGCAGTCGTACGGACCGTCGGAGATGGGCAACCGGAGACCCCCCGCGCCCCGGTTGCCCACCTCGTCCGTGATCAGGCGAACATTCCCCGGTTCGCCGCCTCGCGTGCCTGCATGTCGGCGTTGCCCTGACCGACGGCACTGCCGACCGCCTCGAGAACCTGATTGAGCTCCAGGGCGGCCGAGTCCCACTGGCGCTGCTTGTCCTGGTACGACTCCGACGCCGTGCCTTCCCATTCCGCCACCAGCGGCGAGATGATCTGGCGCAGTTCGTCGAGCTTGCTGTTGAGAGTGGCCTGCTTCGCGTCGATCTGAGCAGTGACCTGGTCGATGGCACCGAACACGTATCTCATGGTGAACGTCCTTCCTGACGTGAGTGATGGGCAGATCAGATGATCGGCGGGTCAGAGGTTGAGCGAACCGCCCGCGGCGGTGACGGTGCGCGTGTTGTCGTCGTCGGCAGCGCCGTAGGCGGTCCCGCTCGACTTGATGGCGTCCCCGATCGAACCCAGCGCGAGTTGCAACTTGTTCGCGCTGCCGTCCCAGCTGGTCATGACGTTCTGGAACGCGATCGCCGCCGCGCCTTCCCAACTCCCTCCGACGGCCTGGACGTCGCCACGCAGCTGGTCCAGCAGCGCCTTGATCTCGAGCGTCAGCTGGTCCACCTTCCCTGCGGTGACGTGCATCGTCTCGACGGTGGTCTTCATCTGCGACATGGTCTCTCGATCCCCCCTCGGTGTGGTCCGGGCCGGTACCCGGAACTTCCCCTGCACCTCCTTCGACGCGACGACTCGGCGAACGGTTCCGTCTCCGCCACGGCGTCACCCGACGACGAGGGACGCGAGGACCGCGGTGCAGACCTCCGCCATCACGGGGTTCGCGGCCTCGGTGCTCTGACAGCCGAGACTCGTCTGCTCCCCCGGTGACACGATCACCGTCCACGCCACCGTCGAGCCGTCGGACGCCTTCTCGGTGTAGACGAGCGCGGGACGATCGGATACGTCCGACCGTCGATCGAGCCCGCCGAGGCGATCGGGTGCGGCGTCGACCCCGGCCGACAGGGTGGCCTGCACGTCGGGGAGTCCGACGCCCACACCGAGTTCGCGGACCACCAGCACCAGTCGCATGCCGGCGAGTGTGTCGGGACGGATCTCGACCCGCTCCGTACCCGGCTCGACATGCCACCCCACCGGCACGATCAGGTGCGTTCCCGCGATCGAGAAGTCGGTGCCGGCGGGGGCGCTCGTCGTCGTCGCGGCGGCCGGCTCGGTGGTGGGCGCGGTGGGTCGGGTGGGCCCGGCCGGGATCATGGACGGCTCTGCGGCTCCTGGCCGCTCCGTCGCAGGCGCGGGCGACTGTCCGCTGGTCAGTGCCGCGACGCCGATGCTGACGCACACCAGCGCGGTCGCCACCGCTGCCACCAGGACCGGCCGTCGGGTCGTGCGCCGACGGTCCACGGCCGCCGCCGCGGCTCGTTCGGCCAGCCACGCGCCCGTCCTACCGGGCGTGAGCTCGGCCGGTACGGACGATGTGACGGCCGGAATCGGAAGGGGGCTCGCGCCCGCGCTCGGGACCACGGCTGCCGCCATCTCCTCGCCGTCCACCGTCACCACCGTCAGATCGCTCATCTCGTCGAGTACGGATCGCGGCAAGGTGTCACTCGTGCCGTGCACGACGAGTCGGCAGGCCGGCGCGGCAGCGAGAGCTCCGTCCACCGCGGCACGAGTGCGCGACACCGTCAGCTCGTCGTCCCCTCCGATCGTGGGGTCGGTCAGAACACAGTCCACGACGTCGCTGCTGAGGGCCGTACTCACCACGGTCGAGACCGTGGTGCGGTGCGGTGTGCGGTCGAGAACCACTGTTCGGCAGCGTGATCCACCGCACGGGCAGGGCCGGGCCGACTGCGCCGCGTCCCGCGCGACGAGCGCCGACGACACGAGGAGGACGTCACGCGCGAGGGGTCGCGCGGCCGCGGTGAGGACGCTGCAGCGCACGGCTCCCCAGTGCGGTGGGTGCACCAGCACCAGGTCGTGGTCCCCACCGTGCACACCCGCATCGCGCAGAGCGTCGGTGAACATCTCGGACACCATCGTCGACACCTCGACCTCGTGTCCGTCGGCGAGAGTGACGACGCGGTCGTCGATGTGGCCGAGGACGTCCACGGACGCGGAACCGTCTGCGGGAGTTCTCGACAGCACCCCGAACCGTGAACACCACACCGCGTCCACGGTCGTGACGAGTCCGACGGGCGACGTCACCGCTCGTCCGGCGCGGTCTCGCACAGCGCGGTCTGCACCAGTGTCGCCGTTCCGCGCCCGACCAGCACACCGCGTCCGGGTGGGAGTTCGGACGGACGGACGGAGCCGAGCAGGACGCCCTCCTCTCGGCTCCCGCTCATCACCAGTCCCGGTGATGCCAGGTCCTTGAGCCTCGCGAGGACCGGTTCGTACAGTGCCCGAGCGGATCCGCCGCACCGACGTGCGACGACGAGATGCAGACCGACGTCCCGCGCCTGCGACAGCAGTTCCAGCAACTCGGTCAGCGGGTTTCCGTGCGGCGTGACGACGAGGTCGTAGTCGTCGACGACCACGACGATCTCGGGACCGGTCCACCAGGATCTCGCAGCGAGTTCGCGACGAGTGGTGTCCGGTCCCGGACGGCGGGCACGCAGGTAGGTCGCGAGTTCGGCGACCATCGTCGTGGCCTGCTCGCCCGTGGACGCGTGACCGGCGAGCCGATCGGACGGGATGTCGCCCAGCAGGGTTCGTCGGTAGTCGACGGCGAGGATTCTCAGCGACGTGGCGTCGTTGGCCTGCGCGAGCGAACGGCAGATCGATCGCAGCAGACTGGTCTTCCCGCAGCCCGAGTCGCCGAGGACGAGAAGGTGCGGATGCTCGGCCAGATCGAGAACGACCGGCGCGAGATCGTTCTCGTCGACACCCACCGGCACGGTGGCGACGAATGTCCCCGAGGCGGACGGTGGCCACCACTCCGACACGGACGACAGAAGGTCGTCGCGCTCGAGTCGACGCGGCAACAGTCGCACCGGGGGCGTCGGTGCGTCACCCCGCCACCGGTGGACCGACTCGGCGATCGCGCGGTCGGTCCCGTGTCCGAGATCGTCGGTGTCGGCGATGGCGTCGACACGCGGGAGCGCGACGAGCAGATGCAACCCGTCCGGGGTGATGCCTCGACCGGGCCGACGCGTCGGGACGTGCATCGCCCGTGCTCGGCCGATGTCCGAGTCCGACGGATCACCCATGCGCAGTTCGACTCTCGTGGTGACGGCATCCTTCACCACGGGACGGAGCTCGGCCCACCGACTCGCGGCGAGGACGACGTGCACCCCGTAGGAGAGTCCGCTCGACACCAGCTGGTGCAGGGACGGTTCGAGGGCCTCGAACTCGGCTCGGATCGTGCTCCACCCGTCGACGACCAGAACGATGTCCGGCACCGGCGGTGCACTGTCTCCACCCGACTCTCGCCTGCGCCGCGCGTCGGCCATCGACCGGATCTCGCCGGTGCGGAACAACTCCTCGCGGCGCCGAACGGTTCCGACCACGTCGGCGACGATGCGTCGCACGGCGTCCGCCTCCGAGCGGACCGCGACGGATCCGACGTGAGGAAGGCCTACCAGCCGTCCGACGGATCCACCGCCGAAGTCCAGGACGTGGAACTGCACGTGGTGCGGGGAGTACCGCAGAGCCAGATCGAGGACGAGCGTGCAGAGCGCGGTGGACTTGCCGGACTGCGGTCCCCCGACGATCGCGACGTGCCCGGACGCACCGGTGAGGTCGAGTTCGAGTGCATCGCGTCGCTGGTCGTACGGCCGGTCGACCAGTGCGACCACGGCGCGCAGTGACCCCGCCGCGTCGGGCCGGTCACCGCCGAGCGCCGTGTCCGGTGACACCGAGTCGAGTGTGACGGGCCGGTCCAACGGCGGTAGCCACACCCGGTGTGCGGGACGCCCGTGACCGCGCACTCGCGCGACGACGGCGGAGAGGACGGTGCCGCCGTCCGACGACTCGGACGGAGACGGCGGTTCGACCGCCGGTTCGAGGGCGGTCTCGTCGAGCAGCGGCACCGGCGCCGCCGTGAAGAGACGGGGCCCGGTCGAGCCTGCGCCGACCGAGAGCGCTGCGGGCTCGTCGCTCCGCAGACGGGGACCCGAGACGTACATCGCGGTGAAGCGCACCAGCTCGCTGGAGTCCGTTCTGAGGAACCCCACTCCCGGACCCCCGGTCACGTGATGCGCGTCGGCGACACCCAGAACCGATCGAGATTCGGAGGCCGAGAACGTCTTCAGACCGATGCGGTAGGAGAGATGACTGTCGAGTCCGCGCAGCCGACCCTCGTCGAGCCGCTGGCTCGCCAGCAACAGATGGATGTGCAGCGAGCGCCCGAGTCGCCCGATCGCGACGAAGAGCTCGGCGAACTCCGGGAACCGGGTCAGCAGTTCGGAGAACTCGTCGACGACGACGAAGAGCGCCGGTAGAGGCGCGAGTGCGGCATCACCCTCGCGCGCACGGGTGTAATCGGAGACGTTCGCGTAATTGCCGGCGGCCCTGAGCAGTTCCTGCCGTCGAGTCATCTCGCCCGCGAGCGCGTCGCGCATCCGCTCGACCATCTGCGCTTCCTCGGACAGATTGGTGATGACGGCCGCGACGTGAGGCGCCGATTCGAGTCCGAGAAACGTGGCCCCACCCTTGAAGTCGACGAGGACGAGATTCAGGACGTCGGGCGGGTGCGTCGCGACGAGTCCGAGCACCAGCGTCCGCAACAGTTCCGACTTTCCCGATCCCGTGGCGCCGATACAGAGTCCGTGCGGTCCCATACCCCCCTCGGCGGCCTCCTTCAGGTCGAGCTCGACGACGCGACCGTCGTCGTCGAGTCCGAACGGGACGCGCAGTCGCGACCGCCCGGAACGGGAGGACCAGGCGACGCCGGGGTCGAGACTGTCGGGAGACGTCATGCCGGGCAGGTGTTCCCATGCTCGGACGCGCGGGCCACCCTCCGCCCGCACGACGGTGTCGCCCGTCCGGAATCGAGCGAGTCCCCGCGCCACCACGGCGGCGGTGACCACGTCCACACCGTCCGCGGTACCGAACATCTCGACTCCGGCCGCGCTCCGTGCGCCGAGCGCAGGCCTGTCCGCGCCGTCGCCGACGACCAGGACGAGTGTGCGATCCGCGGTGCCGTCCCGGCCCGCACCGGACACGGTCAGGACCGTCACGTCCCCGCCTCTCGTCACGGTCTCCCATGTCTCGGCATCCTCGACACCGTCCTCGGCACCGCGATCCACGACCACGATGCGATGGGGACGCGCACCGGTCGACGAGTCTGCCGCCGGGACGGCGAGGTCCCGCGCTGCCTCCGCCGGCGATCCGAAGGTCAGCCGCCGTCGCCCGCCACCGTCCGACGCGGTCTCGTCCCCGTGGTGCGGCAACCACTTCGTCCAGTCCCACGTCGCCGCGATGCAGTCGTCCACGACGACCACCACACTGATGTCGTCCGGACTGTGGAAAGTGCACGCCTGCAACACCATCGAGCGCACGAGCGCTCTCGCCGCCTCGACGGGGCCGTCGACACCGATCACGGAGAACGCGCGCAACGAGACCGCGGTGGGAAGGTCCGACACGATGGCATGGGTCCGGACGAACGAGCGCAGGAGGGCGGCCGACACCGGCTCGAGACCCTCGGGCGGACCCGTGTCGGGTGTGACGAGGCGAGTGGCGAGTCGTTGGTCGCCCACGCCCACCCGCAGATGGACGAAGTCGTCGTCTGTCGACCGCCTCTCCCACATGCGTGAGGTTCCGGCGAACGAGGACAGCGTCGACGGATCAGGATGGGAGAAGGCCAGTGCCTCGTGCTGCGCCGACGCCGTCGACCGGACCCGCTCGCGCATCGCACCGAGGTACGTCAGATAGTCCTTGCGCGATTCGTCGAGTTCGGCCGTCCGTGGCCCGCCTCCGCGGCCCCCACCGGCGAACATCCCCAACATGGACACCACCATCATGGCCGGGAACAGCAGCGTCATCGGGTTGGCGGCCGCGCCCGACGTGATCATGAGGGCAACCATGCCGACCATCGCGACCACCATGACCAGAGGCAGCATCTTCAGGAGCGGGTTCCCCGGGACCACCCGCGGAATCTCCGGTGGCGGCTCCATCTCGACGGTGCCGCCCGGCACCCGCGGCGCCTCCTCGCGCTGCGATCGACCCTGGACCACCCGCGTGTCCACCGCCGTCGCGTACTCGCCCTCACGTCCGACCACCACGTCCACCCCCCAGTGGCTCGCCGCCCCGTTCGGCGAGTCGGGTCAGACCGTAGCGCCGGACGCCGACGACCGGGAGGGAAGACGACGAGGGTTGTGGACGAACCCTCGTGCCTGTGCATATCGCGAGGCGATGTCACCGAACTGACCTATAGTGCTCGCACGACCCGCGGTGCGACCGCGGGAAGAGAGTTCGGGGGGACTTTCGATGACCATCGCGCCGACCGCTGCGCCGCTGTCCACGACGCGCGAATCCGCGGTACGCCGGATCGAGCCGGCCGTGCTGCGCATCACCGTGATCACGGGGGACGTCGAGGTGGACGTCTCGGTTCCCGGCGGAGTCGCCGTCGCCGCGACGGTGCCCGCTCTGACGGCGCTGATCGACGAGCGCGCGGACTCGGATCGTTCGCCGGGCCCACGGTCGCTCTCGACGATGGTGGGAGTGCCGCTCGACGCGCGTCTCTCGTTGCTGGACAACGGTGTTCGGGACGGCGACGTGCTGGTTCTCCACCGCGGACGAGAGTCCTCACCGCCGGTCTTCGACGATCTGACGGAGGCGGTGGCCGTTCTCTGCAACGGCCACTCGTGGACCCGGTCCGACTCGGTCGTCGCAGCCACCGTCGTGTCGACGGCGGCACTGGCGACCGCGGGATGGACCGCGACGAGAACGAGCGGAGTCCCTGCGGCAGCGAGTCTCGCCGTCCTCGCGCTGCTCACCGTCGTGGCCGCGTGTGTGTGCACCGCGGCGCGCGTCCCCTCGGCCCTGAGCTTCGGTCTCAGGTCGACCGGGTGTCTCCTCGCGTTCGCCGCGGGCACGATGCTCGTTCCCGGCCAGGATGCCGCGGCCGACGCAGTGCTCGGATTCGCGCTGAGCGCGACGGCGTCCGTCGTCACCTCGATGGTCGCCGGCCGCGAGGGACGCGCCACGTTCACCGCGGTGTCGACCGTGAGCCTCGTGGGCGCCGTCGCCGCTGCTGTCGAGGCGCTGAGTGACGTGCCCACCGTGACGATCGCGGCGGTCACCGCCGGCGTGTGCACCCTGGCGCTCACCCGCGCCCCGCGACTGTCGGCCGCACGAGCCGGAATACGCCTTCCCCCGGTACCACTCGCCGATGCCGGCGCTCGTCTCGACCACCCGGGACACGAGGGACCGCCGACGCGGCCGTCGGAAGCCGCCCTCGTCGCCGCACACGAGTCCGCTCTCGCCGACGTCGACGTCGTCGCGGAACGTGCTCGCACAGCTCAGCAGTACCTGACCGGCTACACGACGGGGTTGTCCCTGCTCGCCTCGATGGGGGCGATCGTCGTGGCCACGCACGACATCGCCGCGACCGTCGATCCGGGCAGACTCGCTGCCGCTGCCGCGATCGCCTCCGTCCTGTGCTGCCGGGGCCGCGTGGGTGTCGATCGTCTGCGCTGCGCCGTCGCTGTCACCGCGGGTGTCGCGGTCGTCCTCGTCGTCCTCGCAGTCGGTGCGTCCACACGCGCCGACCTGTGGCCGTGGTGGACCGGGGCTGCGGTGGCGGTCGGCGTCCTCGCGATCCTGATCGGTGTCGTCGCGCCGGGTCGGCGATTCTCCCCCGTCGCGCGCCGGGCGGCCGAACTGGCCGAACTCGCCGTCGTGGTCTCGATCGTTCCTCTCGTCTGTCTCGTCGTCGGGGCCTACTCGGCAGCGCGCGGCCTGTGACGGCTCAGCGACGACCAGGGGTGACCGCATGTCTCGTCGCAGCAATGGTCGTTCTGGCCCTGCCCACGACGGGTACGGCAGCCGCGGACACACCGTTGATCGATCCCGGACTGCTCCCCGAGCCGACTGCCGCGGCCCCGTCCGAACCGACCGAGCAGCGCACCCGGTGCGCGGCCGTCTCCGAGGCGCCCGTGACGGCGGTGGTACCCGCGGCTCAGAGGACGCTCCGGTTCTCGGACGTGTGGAGCCTCACCCGAGGCGCAGGTCAGATCATCGCCGTCATCGACACCGGGGTCGCACCACATCCGCTCCTCCCGACTCTGCGCGCCGGCGGCGACTACGTCTCGACGGGCGACGGGCTCGAGGACTGCGATGCACACGGCACCGTCGTCGCCGGACTCATCGCTGCTCGGCCGGTCCCGGGATCCGGCTTCGCCGGCGGAGCGCCGGACGCCACGATCCTCTCGATTCGTCAGTCCAGTGCAGCCTTCGCCGCGACGTCCTCGGAGCGGGAGGCCGACGAGAACGGTTCCACCTCGGCGGGGTACGGCGACGTCGAGTCGATGGCCGCGGCGATCCGCACCGCTGTCGACGCGGGCGCGGACGTCGTCAACATCTCGGAGGTCGCCTGTGCGAGCGCTGGATCGTCGATGGGCGACGGCGCACTGGGAGCCGTCGTGCGGTACGCCGCGGTGGACAGGGATGCCGTGATCGTCACAGCTGCGGGGAATCTGGACGGCCGTCGGTGCCGGACGCAGAACGACCTCATCCGCGGCATCGACGGACGAGACACGGCGTTGCCGGTGACTCTCGCGTCGCCGGCGTGGTTCGACGAGTACGTCCTCACCGTGGGGTCGCTGGACCCGGACGGGCGGCCGTCGTCGTTCAGCTTGAACGGGCCGTGGGTCGACGTCGCGGCTCCGGGTACCGAGGTCACGTCCCTCGGTGCCACGGGTACCGGTCTGGCCGACGGCACCCTCGACGACGAGGGGCGCCGAACAGCCTTCACGGGAACGAGTTTCGCCACACCGTTCGTCTCCGCGACGGCCGCCCTGGTGCGGGCGCGTCATCCGGAGCTGTCCGCGGCAGATGTCGTCGACCGCATCGTGACGACGGCGCACTCACCGGCAGGTGACTGGGACTCGGCTGTCGGCCACGGCAGTCTGGATCCGGTGGCGGCGGTGACGGGCAGCGCGGTCGCACGGGGTGACGACGCGTCCGTGCGACTGTACCCGCGCACGACACCGCCGGTCACCGACCGTCGCGACGCACTACTCGCCCTGGCGTCCTCCGTCGGGATCCTGCTGCTCGTGTCCGGCGCACTGGCGGTACGCGCGGTGGTCCGGCGTCAGGACCCGTCGTGACCCACACGGGCCGCATCGACGGTCAGCGCCGGACCGGTCGGCAGCAGTCCCACGACGGGCCACGGCGCCGGTGCCGGATCGCCGAGTCCGAGTGCCTCTGCGTCCTGCGTGAACGGGACGCCGAAGCGGGTTCCCGTGTCGGCGACGTAGAAGGCGGAATCGCGGCGCGGGTCGTCGGCGGCCTGCCCGGTGGTGGCGACGTACAGCCCGGACCCCGGTGCCACGAAGAAGGTGTCCAGCGCATCCCCTGCACCGTCCGCCCCGGCCAGCGTCACGGCGCGCGCGTCGGCAGTCGCACCGATCGTCATCCTCGTCTGCGCCCCGCGCCCCGTCGAGTCGTCCGGCCCGACCCACTCCACGCAGGTGGCGTCGCCGCCCGTCACGATGATCGGTGGTCGCTCCGGAAACGTGTCGACCGCCAGAGGTGCAGCGGTTCTCGGAGCCCGAGCGATCACATCGGGCGGGACGGCGTCGACACCCACCCGGCCGGCCGAATCGGAGAAGCGCAGCAGCTGCGCGGTGGCCGCTCCGATCGCCTGCACGCCGTCCTGCAGAACGACGTAGTGCTCGCTGCGATCCCCGAGATCGACCGTCACCACGGATCCGACGGGCCGACCCCCGATCGGGTACGGGGCAGCAGCGCCCGACCCGATCACCGTGGGGGTCACGATCTCCGGCGCTTCGGGCACCGCGTCGAAGAGCCCCGCCGACACCGGAGTGGGTACCGCGTCCTCAAGGCCGAGGGCTCGGGTCACGGCGGTGTTCTGCAGGTCCACCCGTGCGCGCACCTGTCCGTGCACCAGGTAGTCGACGCCGTCGCGGCGCCACACCAGCGCGTCGTCGGGGTCGAGTGCGCGACGCGGTGCGACGGACTGCGTCCCCACCGGTTCGACGGTCACATCGGTCGTGCCGCTGTCCGACTCCTCGCACACGGACCAGACCATCGCACCGGTCGTGACCGGAAGCGCCTGCGGCGCACCGCCGATACCGATCGCGGCGCCTCGGGCGCGTCGAGCGATCTCGTCCGGACCGACCGCGGTGGGCTCGTCCGGCCGACCGGCGAACAACCGGGCGGACGCCAGATCGGACGCGGGGTGGAGCGTGTCGTCCTCGACGACGTACAGAGCGCCGCTCTCGTCGTCCAGCACGATCACGGCATCACCGATACGTGCGGCCGGTCGGACGAAGGCGAGCGCGGCGCAACCGGCGAGGATCAGGACCGCCACGACGACGCCGACCCCGGAGGCCCGCGCCGTCGATCGCAGCGGTTCGTGCCGCATCGACGTGTCACCCAGGACCAGTGCGTGATCGAGCCGTCTCACAGAGAACCGATGCGCACCGATCTGCCATCGCGTGGTCGGTGTTCCTGCCATCGATATCCCCTGCCCTCGGTGCCGCGGCGACGCGGCCCGGCCCCCCGCCGGACACGCCGGACCCGATGGAGGGGTCCCGCGTGAGGGCACAGTACAACGACCGCAGAGAAGGAGCCATGGTGTCCGAGACTCGCCCGGGGATGACGGCCGCACGCGACGTCGTGGTGTCGCAGGCAGTGGCGCTCGGCGTGGCCGTCGCGCTCACGACGTCGGGAGTGCCTGCACGATGGGCGATCACGGCCGCAGTGGTCGTCGTGATCGGACTCTGCCTCCCCCGGGACGGGCGTCCTGTCGTGGGTCACCTCTCGGCGTGGCCACGGCTTCTCGCGCATCGACCGGTACCCGCGCGCACGGTGCTGTCGTTCGATCGTCCCGGCGGTCCGATCGGTGTGGTGTGGAACGGATCCGACCTGACGATCGTCGCGGAACTCCACGTCGAACCGGCTGCGGCCGGATGGTCGACGGTCGGCTCACGCGGTGCGACACCCGATGCCGTGGTGCCGCTCCGCGACCTCGTCGACCGACTGTCGCAGGGCACGGACGCGCCCACCCACCTGGGTGTCACCTCCGTCGGCACGCGTCCGGCACGGGGTCGCCGCGCCGCGGACTCCTACCTGTCCATGGCCGGACCGCTCGCGTCGGTGGCGCGGCGGCGAACCTTCCTCTCCCTCTCGACCGATGTCCACGAGGGTGAGACGGCCGCGGCGCGTCGGGGCGGAACTGCTGCGGGGTCGGTGCAGATGCTCGCCACGACCATGGCCCGACTGCAGCACGTCCTGCGCACCCACGGTCTCGTGGGCAGCCTTCTCACCGCCGATCAGATCCGTGCGGCGGATCTTCTGGTGACGAGTGGGGCTCCCCTCCGTCACGTCCGTCCGCAGTGGCGCTTCGCCCGGCTCGGCGGATCGACCTGGCGCTCCCGGCGGCTCGCACCGTCCGCCTGGACCGCGGCGGCGGTCGACTCGATCGGCGATCACGACGCGGACGTCACGAGTCTCGCCGTCCGGGCGGCTCTCTCGACCACCACCGAAGCGACGGCGACCTACGGCTACCTGTCGGCCGAATCTCCGCAGCGCCGATCGATCCGGGTCGCGGGGTCCAGCACGCTCGACGGCCTGCATCGACAGGGCCTGGAGGACGTCCTCGTGTCGACCGCCCGGCCGGCGACGCCCACGCACCCCGTCGAGGGAGCGCAGTGGAGCACCCTCGTGCTGCCGGTCGCGGGATGCGGTCAGGTCGTCGGTGTCGACTCCGACGGAACCACGGTCACCGCACGACTGTTCGGAAGGGACGTCCACACCGTCGACGTCCACGGCGAGCTGTACGTGGTCCACCAGATCGTCTTCCGCGCCGTGGCCGTCGGTGCGGTGGTCCTGGTGATGACCGACCGACCCCATGCATGGCGCCATCTCGCCGTCGCGGTGGCGGATTCGGGCACCCTCTCGGTGGTGACTCCCGTGTCGGACGTCGAGTCCGGCACCGCGGTGGATCTGGTGGTCGCCGATCATGCCGGAGACAGACCGACTCCGGTACCGGGAACGGTGCTGCGGGTGAACCGTGCCTCGTCGACCGGCGGGACCGACATCGTCATCGACCAGTCCCCGGACGTCACCGACGAGGTGTCCCTGACGATGGCGTCGCGGAGCATCACCCTGCGCCTCGTCACCACCGCGGCCGAGACCGAGGCCATCGGTCGACCGCGGGGTCTCCCACGACCGGGCTCAGCCGCGCGGGTAGGGCTGCCCGGCGCGCTCTGACCACCACAGCAACTGATCGATCATCCGCTGTGCGCCATCGATCGCGGCACCGTCGGACGTCTCGCCGTGCGCGTCGAACGCCTTCTTCACTCGGGGGAACAGCACGGCGTCGCGCACGGATGCCATGTGCAGCTCCGCGACCACCAGACGCAGCTGCTCCACGGCTCGCACTCCCCCGGCCGTGCCGCCGTAGGAGACGAAACCCACCGGCTTGCCACGCCATTCGAGCTTCACCGAGTCCAGTGCCAATTTCAGCGATGCCGGGCAACCGTGGTTGTACTCGGGAGTGACGAGCACGAAGGCATCGCAGCCGTCCACCCAGCGGGTCAGCTCGTCGACACCGGGGCCACCCGAGAGATCCATCGGCAGAACGACATCCGCGAGGTCGAGTACCCGGACCTCGAATCGCCCGTCCGCCGAGGCGCGGCGCACGAACCACTGAGCCACTGTGGGGCCGACACGCCCCGTCCGGACCGAGCCGATGATCACGCCGAGAACAGGAGCCATGCCTGAAGAGGCTAGCCGCAGCAGGCACCGGGCAACGATCGCGTGGCCCGGGTCGTGCGACTGCGATCGGCCAGCTCCGCATCGACCGGGTAGTCGACACGCACCAGCGACAGGCCGTGCGCCGGGGCCACGGTGATCGAACTCGACCTCGCACCGGCTCCCAGCAGGCCGCGTACCCACGTCAGGTCACGGCGTCCTTCGCCCACAGCCAGCATCGCCCCGACCAGGGAACGCACCATCGACCAGCAGAACGCGTCCGCGCTCACGTGCGCGGTGAGATCGTCTCCGTCCCGCACCCAGTCGAAGCGCTGCAGCTCCCGCACGGTGGTGGCACCGTCACGGCGCTTGCAGAAGGCGACGAAATCGTGGAGGCCGACGAGGGTCGACGACGCCTCCTGCATCGCCGCCACGTCGAGTGTGCGGGTCCACGGCACCACGAAACCCGCTCGGAGGGGCGGAGTTCCGTAGGGCGCGGTGGACAGTCGGTACTCGTAGTGCCGCCGCAGTGCGGAGAACCGGGCGTCGAAATCGTCGGACACGAACGTCACACGCAGGACGCGGACGTCCGTCGGCAGGAAACGCGCGAGTCGCCGCACCAGCAACGACGGGTCGGGTGCGCGGTCGGGATCGCGAGGATCGATGCGGGCCAACGCGGTTCGCGGCACGTCGACGTGGGCGACCTGGCCCTCGGCGTGCACGCCGGCATCCGTCCGCCCGGCCACGGTGAGCTCGAGTGGGGTACCGAAGATGGCGGACAGTCGCTGCTCGAGCACACCGCACACGGTCCGTTGGTCGCGTTGTCGAGCCCAGCCGGCGAAGGCAGTGCCGTCGTAGGCGACATCGAGACGCAAACGGGCGAGCCCGCCACCCCCGGAAGGGGTGACGGGCTCGCCCAGAGAGTCCGAGGACACTCTTACTTCTTGTCTGCCTCATCGGCGTTGGCCGCGTGAGCGTCCTCTGCCTCGACACCCTCGATGACAGCGTCTGCATTCTCGACCTGAGCGTCGGTTGCCTCGGCCTCGACGGCCTCGACGACGTTCTGATCGGATGCAGCCTCGTCAGCGGCGGTCTCGTCGTTCGTGGCGGCAGGCGCGGCCTGCGATGCCTGGACACGACGAGCACGGTCCGCCTCGTTGGACACCGTCTGCTCGCGAACGAGCTCGATGATGGCCTGAGGAGCGTTGTCACCCTTGCGGGGGACGGTCTTGATGATGCGGGTGTAGCCGCCTGCGCGCTCGGCGAAGTGCGGGCCGATCTCTGCGAACAGAGTGTGAACGACGTCCTTGTTGCGGATGTCCTTCATGACCTCGCGACGGTGAGCCAGCGAGCCGGCCTTCGCGTGCGTGATGATCTTCTCGGCGTAGGGGCGGAGGCGCTTGGCCTTCGACTCCGTGGTGGTGATCCGTCCGTGCTCGAACAGCGCCGTCGCCAGGTTGGCGAGAATCGCCTTCTGGTGCGACGCCGATCCGCCGAGACGGCGACCCTTGGTGGGCTTGGGCATGTCAATCTCTCCTGATCAAGAGCTCGGGACGCGAGTGCGTCAGAGCTGTTCGGTCTCGGCGTAGTCCTGCTCGGCGCCGTCGGCATCGCTCACGGCGGTGTCGGTGTCGCTCCAGGTACCGGTGGCGGCGTCGTATCCGGCGACAGTGCTCGGATCGAACGTCGCGGGGCTGTCCTTGAGCGAGAGGCCGAGCGAGTGCAGCTTGACCTTGACCTCGTCGATGGACTTCTGTCCGAAGTTACGGATGTCCAGCAGATCCGACTCGGTACGGCCGACCAGCTCGCCGACGGTGTGAACACCCTCGCGCTTGAGGCAGTTGTAGGACCGGACGGTGAGGTCCAGATCCTCGATCGGCAGACCGAAGGATGCGATGTGATCGGCCTCGGCGGGCGAGGGTCCGATCTCGATGCCTTCTGCTTCGACGTTGAGCTCACGGGCAAGCCCGAACAGCTCGACCAGGGTCTTGCCCGCCGAGGCGAGCGCGTCCCGCGCGGTGATGGAGTTCTTGGTCTCCACGTCGAGAACGAGCCGATCGAAGTCGGTGCGCTGCTCGACGCGGGTGGCCTCCACCTTGTAGGTCACCTTCAGCACGGGCGAGTAGATCGAGTCGACCGGGATACGGCCGATCTCGGCGCCCGACGCCTTGTTCTGAACAGCCGGAACGTATCCGCGGCCACGCTCGACGACGAGCTCGATCTCGAGCTTGCCCTTGTCGTTCAGGGTCGCGATGTGCAGATCCGGGTTGTTCACGGTGACGCCGGCCGGAGGAACGATGTCGCCTGCGGTGACAGTGCCGGGGCCCTGCTTGCGGACGTACATGGTGACCGGCTCGTCCTCTTCCGAGGACACGACGAGACCCTTGAGGTTCAGGATGATGTCGGTGACATCCTCCTTCACGCCGGGGACCGTGGTGAATTCGTGCAGAACGCCGTCGATACGGATGCTGGTGACAGCAGCGCCGGGGATCGACGAGAGAAGCGTGCGGCGAAGCGAGTTGCCGAGGGTGTACCCGAAGCCAGGCTCGAGGGGCTCGATGACGAACTTCGAGCGGTTGTCAGCGATGACCTCTTCGGTCAGCGTGGGTCGCTGAGAAATGAGCATTGATGTCCTCCTGGGAAGAGCGTCCGCTATTTGACGCTCGGGATGTGGCCTACGGCCCCGTGCGCCTTGTGCGTATCGGGAGATACGCAAAAGGCGCACGGGGCGCGAAGCGCCCTACTTCGAGTAGTACTCGACGATGAGCTGCTCGGTCAGCGGGATGTCGATCTGCGAACGCTCCGGCTCCTGGTGGACCAGGATGCGGAGACGGTTCGGAACGACCTGCAGCCAACCGGCAACGGGACGATCGCCGTAGGTCTCGCGGGCGATCTGGAAAGGCAGCGTGCTCAGCGACTTCTCTCGGACGTCGATGATGTCGTACTGCGAGACGCGGTAGCTGGGGATGTCGACCTTCTTGTTGTTGACCAAGAAGTGGCCGTGCGTGACCAGCTGGCGTGCCTGACGACGCGTGCGAGCGAGGCCCGCACGGTAGACGACGTTGTCGAGACGCGTCTCGAGGATGCGGAGCAGGTTCTCACCCGTCTTGCCCTTGAGGCGGTTCGCTTCCTTGTAGTACAGCGAGAACTGCTTCTCCATGACGCCGTAGGTGAAGCGTGCCTTCTGCTTCTCCTGCAGCTGGAGCAGGTACTCGCTCTCCTTGATACGCGCGCGGCCGTGCTGGCCGGGCGGGTACGGGCGACGCTCGAAGGCCTGGTCGCCTCCGACGAGGTCGACGCGCAGTCGACGCGACTTGCGGGTGATGGGTCCGGTATAACGAGCCATGTTCTGTTACTTCCTTCCCGCTAGACGCGACGGCGCTTGGGCGGACGGCAGCCGTTGTGCGGCTGGGGGGTGACATCGGAGATGGTGCCGACCTCGAGGCCTGCCGCCTGGAGCGAACGGATCGCGGTCTCGCGGCCGGAGCCGGGACCCTTCACGAAGACGTCGACCTTCTTGACGCCGTGCTCCTGCGCCTTGCGCGCGGCACTCTCGGCAGCGAGCTGAGCGGCGAACGGAGTCGACTTGCGCGAGCCCTTGAAGCCCACGTGGCCCGAGGACGCCCACGAGATGACGTTGCCCGACGGGTCGGTGATCGACACGATCGTGTTGTTGAACGTGCTCTTGATGTGAGCGCTGCCGTGCGGGACGTTCTTCTTGTCCCTGCGGCGCGTCTTCTGGGTCTTCTTCGGACCGGAGGTGCGTGACTTCGGGGGCATTACTTCGCCTTCTTCTTGCCGGCAATGGTGCGCTTCGGTCCCTTACGGGTGCGCGCATTGGTCTTCGTGCGCTGTCCACGGACGGGCAGACCACGACGGTGGCGAAGGCCCTGGTAGCAGCCGATCTCGATCTTGCGACGGATGTCGGCCTGCACCTCGCGGCGCAGGTCGCCCTCGACCTTGAGCGACTCCTCGATGTACTCGCGGAGCTTGGTCAGGTCCTCGTCGGTGAGGTCCTTGCTCCGGAGATCGGGGCTGACGCCCGTGGCGGAGAGAATCTCCTGCGAACGGGTACGGCCGATGCCGTAGATGTAGGTGAGTGCGATCTCCATGCGCTTCTCGCGCGGAAGATCCACACCGGCTAGACGTGCCATGTGGCGTTTTCCTTCATTCGTGCGGAGGTCTGCTCCCAGTCCGTCCCCATACATGTGGTGCTCGGGGCCCCGGCCTCCGCGGCCGGGGGTGTACTACCCGCGTGTGGGCAGCTGGTGCTGGGAGGTCTTCTTCTGGCATGTGGAGCCAAGTAGATCTTCGAGAGGGGGGTTGATCAGCCCTGACGCTGCTTGTGGCGCAGGTTGTCGCAGATCACCATGACCCGGCCGTTACGGCGGATCACTTTGCACTTCTCGCAGATCGGCTTGACGCTCGGCTTGACCTTCACGTCTGTTCGATCTCCTGGTCGCGTCCGAGGATCACGCGCGAACCCGTCGAACCTCGGACATGGTTGATCCCCGGCTCGCGAGGAACCGGGGACTCTTGACTACTTGTAGCGGTAGACGATCCGCCCGCGTGTCAGGTCGTAGGGAGACAGCTCGACCACGACGCGATCCTCGGGGAGGATGCGGATGTAGTGCTGCCGCATCTTGCCGCTGATGTGAGCGAGCACCTTGTGACCGTTCTCCAGCTCGATGCGAAACATCGCATTGGGCAGGGGTTCGACTACTCGGCCCTCGACCTCGATTGCGCCGTCCTTCTTTGCCATATCCTCCGCGATCCTGGTTTGCACACCTGATTGACGTCTCGTAACCACACTTCGTGCAGGCACGCGTGAACGCACCGACGTTCCATGTTACCGGGTCGGAGCGAGCAGGCCAAACCAGCCGTCGACAGGCGCGGAGCACTATCAGCCCGAATGGCCCCGATAGGTGCCGAAGGACCAGTGCACTCCCTCGGGATCGAGGCAGGTGAAACCCTGGCCGCCGTAGTCCTCGTCGCGCAGGGGTTCCACGATACGGGCGCCGGCCTCGCGCGCGCGATCGTGCAGTCGCGTCAGTTCGTCCTGTCCCACGGCAACGTAGACGGCGCCGACTCCGGGCGGCAGGCCCGCGATGGTGCTGTCCGGTCGCGCCGAGCCGAGCATGACGGCTCCGCCGCCGGGGCGGACGAGCTCGGCGTGGTCGACGCGCTCCCCCTCGCCGTACACGGCGGCCTCGGTGAAGCCGAGGACGTCGACGAGGAAGGCGATCGCGGCACGCGCGTCGTCGTAGCGGAGTGCGGGCCAGACGACGGTCGGGGTGGTCTCGGTGTGCTGTGTCTCGGTCATGCCGTCGATCCTGTCGCCGCGGAGGTGCGCTCGTCTTGTACGGATGCGAACACCTCGTTCGCACGCCACACCGAGGGCGCCGATCCCGCCAGCGCGCGCCAGTCCCGTGCCATGTGTGCCTGGTCGAAGTAGCCGCAGACCGACGCCACCTCGGCGAGCCGGGGCGGTTCGGCCACCCGCAGCATCGCGTGCGCTCGGGCGAACCGCCCCAGCCGGACCGCGTCCCGCGGCGTGACGGCGTACTCGGAGGCGAACGCGGTCTCGAGGCGTCGACGGCTCCATCCGACCTCCGCGGCGACCTGCTCCACCGACATCGCGGTGGGGCCGGTGGTCCGCGCCCACGCCCGCTCCAGCCGGGCATCCGGTTGCGGGGCCCGGCCCAGTCGCGCGCACAGCGTGCGGTCCAGCAGCGCGAATGCCTCACGCCATCCGGTCGCTGCGTGCACGCCGTCGAGAAGCCGAGCGGCATCGCGCCCGAGCAGGTCCTCCAACGGCACGATGTACTGGCGCAACTCGGCGGGCGGGACGTGGAGCAGCGCGCGGCACCCCGCCGGCGTCACCGTGATCTGGACACCGTGCTGCTCGCCGTCGTGCTCGATCACGACGGGTTCGGTCCCCAGACCCGACGCGAGGGCACCGAACTCCCCCGGCCGCTGATCCGCCATCGCGGTGCGGGAGATCGTGAGCGGTGGCCCGATCGGCAGAATGATCGTCAGGTCGACGGACGGCATGCCGACGTGCGAGCCCGGCGCGAAGCCGGAGAGGCGGTACCCCTCGTAGCGACGCACGAGGCCGCGGAGTGGCCGCGACGGCACCGCGGTCGCGCCGTCCGACACGGCTGTCATGGGCACACGGTAGAACGGTACGAGCGAGGCCGCACGGCATTCGTGCACACGCTGCGGACGAGGAGGACCGATCGATGGCCGAGGATCCAGGACGCGTCGAGAAGGCGTTGGTGTCGATCCTCGACAACGGGAGCCGACTGCAGGGCCCCGCCGTCGAGAAGTACGTCTGGCGAATACGCCGCGCGCATCCCACCGAGTCGCCGGCGCAGATCATCGGTCGCCTGGAGAAGACGTTCCTGAACGCCGTGACGGGAAGCGGCGGGGCTGCCGGGGCCACCGCCGCGGTGCCCGGCATCGGCACCGTCGCGTCGGTCGCTGCCGTCGGCACCGAGACGGCCTTCTTCGTCGAGGCCTCCGCACTGCTCACCCTGTCGGTGGCCGCTGTCCACGGCATCGCCGTGCACGACCACGAACAGCGGCGTGCGCTGGTGCTGGCGGTCGCTCTCGGTGAGTCCGGCCGGGAGATCGTCGGCAGGACACTCGGCCGCGGCAACGTGGGCCGCGTGCTCACCGCCGGGATCCCCGGCGCGAACCTCGGCAGTCTGAACAAGCGGCTCGTCCGCAAGTTCGTCGCCAAGTACGCCGCGAAGCGAGGGGCGGTCATGCTCGGCACGCTGCTGCCCGCGGGCATCGGAGCCGTCATCGGCGGAGCCGGCAACCGCGCCTTGGGCAAAGGCGTCGTCACCAATGCACGGGACGCCTTCGGGCCGCCGCCGGCGCGGTGGCAGGACGCACCGGGCGTCGTCGAGCCGGACGCCTGACGCGTGCACGTCACCACCGAGACGAGCCCCGGACACGCGCTCGAGGCGCGTGACCTCACCAAGACCTACGGAACCGCGGTCGCCGCCGCGCAGATCGGGTTCGTCGTACCGCGCGGATCGGTGACCGGGTTGTTCGGACCCGTCGGCTCCGGCACGTCGACCACGCTGCGAATGCTCCTCGGGCTCGTACAGCCCGACGAGGGTGCGGCGCTGGTGGAGGGCCTGCCGTACGCGGCACTCGTCGAGCCGGGCCGCGCCGTCGGTGCCGTGCTCGGCGGCGGCGGCGCGCACCCCCGCCGCACGGCGCGCGCACACCTGCGCACTCTCGCGCCCGTCCTCGGTGTCGCCGACTCCCGCGTGGAGGAGGTGCTCGCACTCGTCGGTCTGCACGACGTCGCCGGTCGCCGCGTCGGCGAGTTCTCTCTCGGGATGCGGCAGCGCCTCGCGCTCGCGGCGGCACTGCTCGGCACACCTCGCATCCTCGTGCTGGACGAGCCGACCGACGGTCTCGACCCCGGCGGCATCGTGTGGCTCCGCGACTTCCTGCGCGGATTCGCTCGTGCGGGCGGCTCCGTTCTGGTGTCCGGCCACGTCGTTCGCGAGCTCGAGGCGGTCGTCGACCACGTCGTGATCCTCGACCGCGGCTCGGTCGTCTTCCACGGCAGTATCGGTGAGCTCCGCGGTACCCGTCCCGCCCGCATCCTGGTGCACAGTTCGAACCCCGCCGCCCTGGCACTGGGCCTCGCCGCGTCCGGCCACACCGACGCCGTGCTGGGTCCCGACGGCCGACTCGTGGTCACCGGTGTCGGCGAGGCCGTGATCCGGTCGACGGCGCACGCGTCCGGGGTGACCGTCCACGGAACCGTGGTGTCCGCCGTGGACCTCGAGCAGATCTACCTGTCCCTCACGAGCCCGGTCGGTCCGCATCCCGCCTTCACCGGAGCTCGGCGATGAGCCCCACGGCAGGCGGTCTGCTCCGAGCGGAGATCCGGCGGGTCGGATCGTTGCGGTCGTGGTGGGCACTGGGTCTACCGCCCGTGCTGATCGGCGGATTCGCCAGCGCCGTGTACGCCGCCATCGCGTCGTCGGACGCGCTCACCGGCGTCGACGACGCCAATCGCGTCGCCGCTCTCATCGGGTTGTACGTCACCGTGGGCGTGTCGGTGCTGTTCGCCGCCGTGTTCGGCGCGGTGCACGCCGCGACCGACCTGCGCCACGGCGCCGCGTCCACGACCTTCCTCGCCGCGCCGCGTCGCGGTCAGGTGGTGGCCGCCAGGATTCTCGTCTCGGCCGCCGTCGGTGCCGCGTACGCCGTGGTGTCCGTCCTCGTCAGCGTGGCGTCGCTCGCACTGTTCGGGGGCAACACAGTGGTGGACGACGGACTGGTGATCGCGGTCTGTCTTCTCGGCATCGTCGTCTCCGCGCTGTGGTGTGTCCTCGGCTGCGGGCTCGGGCTGCTCACCGGCTCCCCTGCCATCGCGGCGATCGTCGTGGTCGCGTGGCTACCGATCGGAGAGCTCGTCGTGATCGCGGTGCTCAGCGGCATCGGCGCGGAGGCGGTCGCCGCCCTGCTCCCCGGAGCCACCACCGTCGCGATCATGGCGGCGGACAAGGGGACGGACGGCGACATGCTGCTTCCGTTCTCCGCTGCCGTCATCGGACTGCTGCTGTGGACCATCGGCATCGCCGGAGCCGGGTGGCTGCGCACCACTCGCCGAGACGTGACGTGAGCACTCCCGATTCGCGAGGGTGGATCCGCAGGCTGGCGTCGGACTGCTTCGCTCATCGCCGCGTCGCGGTGGGCGCACTCGCGGTGACCTTCGTGGCCGCTGCCATCGACATCATGTTCCCCCTCCTCACCCGCGCCGCCGTCGACGGCGCGTCGGCCAGCCGCACCGACCACATCGCCACCATCGCCGCGGCCATCGCGGGACTGGCCGTCGTCCGCTTCGCGTGCCAGTTCGGGCGGCGCCTCCTCGCCGGCGCCCTGTCCATCGACGTGCAACACGGACTGCGCCAACGCCTGCTCGCGTCGCTGCACCGCCTCGACGGCGAGCGGCAGGACGAGGTACAGGTCGGTCAGGTGGTGTCGCGCTCGATCACCGACCTGCAGCTGGTGCAGGGTCTGCTCGCCATGGTCCCGTTGTCGGCGGGCGCCCTGCTGCAGTTCGTCCTGGCTCTCGGCGTGATGGCGTATCTGTCGCCGCTGCTCACCCTGGTGGCGCTCGCCGTCGTACCGGCCATCAGCGTGCTGGTGGTCCGCATGCGCCCCACGCTGTACGCGGCCACCTGGTCGGCCCAGCAGCAGGCCGCGGAACTGGCCGGGCACGTGGAGGAGACGGTCACCGGTGTGCGGGTGGTCAAAGGCTTCGGCCAGGAATCGCGTGCCGTGGACACGCTGGAGCGCATCGGCCGGCGGCTGTACGCCGAGCGCCTGCGCGCCGCCGTCGTGAACTCCCGATTCGCCCCTGGCATGGCGGCGCTGCCGCAGCTCGGTCTGGTGGGTGTGGTGGCCCTGGGTGGGTGGTTGGCTCTGTCCGGTTCCATCACCGTCGGCACGTTCCTGGCCTTCGCGAGTTACGTCGCCACGATGGCCGCCGTGACCCGGACACTCACGTCCGTCGTGGTCATGGCCCAGCTGTCCCGTGCCGCGGTCGAACGGGTGTACGGCGTCATCGACACCCGGCCGGCGCACGAGGAACCCGAGAATCCGGTACCGATCCCGGACGGAGCGCTGGGGCTGCGTCTGCGCGACGTCCGATTCGGTTTCGACCCCGACGCCCCCGTGCTCGACGGACTGGACCTCACGGTCGCGCCGGGCGAGACGGTGGCGGTGGTGGGCCCCTCCGGCAGCGGCAAGTCGACCCTGTCCATGCTGCTGCCGCGGTTCTACCGACCGTCGTCGGGCAGCATCGTGCTCACGTCCGAGAACGGCGACGTCGACATCGCCGACCTGTCCGCCGACGACCTCCGCGCGGCGGTGTCGGTCGCGTTCGACGATCCGTTCCTGTTCTCCTCCAGCGTCGCGCGCAACATCGCCCTCGGTGCCCCCGACGCGTCGGAGGCGAGTGTCCGCGACGCGGCCACGCGCGCCATGGCCGACGACTTCGTCCGCGACCTGTCCGACGGTTACGACACCACGGTGGGTGAGCGCGGGCTCTCGCTGTCCGGTGGCCAACGCCAACGCATCGCGCTCGCGCGGGTCCTGCTGTCCTCCCCGCGCGTCCTGGTCCTCGACGACGCCACCTCGGCCGTCGATGCCCGCACGGAGGCAGCGATCTTCGACCGGCTGCGTTCCGGTCCACGCCGGACGACGGTGGTGCTCGCGCACCGCCGGTCGACGCTCGCGCTGGCCGATCGCGTCGCCGTCCTGGACCGGGGGCGCATCGTCGACATCGGCACCGAGGCCGAACTCGACGAGCGTTGCCCCCTGTTCCGCGCGCTGATGTCCGGCGCAGGCGAGAAGTCCGAGCCGGCGCAGGACGACGTGCCCGCCGACTCGCTGTGGCCGGACGACGGCGCCTCCACCGAGTTCGCGTCCTCACCCGCCTCCCGCGCGAGCGCGGACGGCGCGGCTGCCGGCGGCCCTCCCGGTCCGGGCGGTCACATGGCGTCGTCACTCGGCGGCGCCGTGCCCACCGAGGCCGTGACCGAGATCCTGGCCCGAATCGCCCCGGCCGACGAGGACCCGCGCGTCGACACCGCTGCCGCTCGGCGGGACGAGTCGACGTTCACCCTGCGGCGCACCCTCGCCCCCGTCGCCGGACTGCTCGCGGTGGTCATGGTCTGCCTGGCGTTCGACTCGGCCGTCACCATCGCCTTCCCGTCGATCGTGCGGTTCGCCGTCGACCACGGTGTCGCCGAGAGGTCCACCGGAATCCTCGCGGCGGTGTCGGGCATCGCGCTGGCGCTGGTGATCGTCGACTGGCTCGTGGTCCGCACCATGACGGTGGTGACCGCGCGGGCCGGTGAGCGCGTGCTCTTCGGGCTCCGCGTCCGCAGCTACGCGCACCTGCAGCGTCTCGGCCTCGACTACTACGAGCGAGAACTGTCCGGCCGGATCATGACCCGCATGACGACCGACGTGGACGCGTTGTCGACGTTCATGCAGACGGGTCTGTCGACGGCCGTCGTCAGCCTCCTGACGATCGTCGGCGTGTCGGCCGCATTGATCCTCACCGACGGGGTCCTCGCCGCGGTGGCCCTGTCGGTCGTCCCGATCCTGGTGGTGGCGACGCTGGTGTTCCGTCGCATCTCCGCTCGCGCGTACTCGACGTCACGCGAGCGCATCTCGGCCGTTAACGCGGAGTTCCAGGAGAACGTCACCGGACTACGGGTCACGCAGGCGTACCGGCATCAGACGGCTGCGGCACGCTCGTTCCTCGCCCGCTCCGAGTCGTACCGCCGCAGCCGGATGCGGTCGCAACGGGCCATCTCGGTGTTCTTCCCGTTCATCGCGTTCCTGTCGGACCTCGCCCTCGCCGCCGTGGTCCTCGTCGGTGCGTACCGCGTGGCCGACGGGCGCACCTCGGCCGGCGCCCTCGTCGCCTTCGTGCTGTACCTGGGTCTGCTCTTCGGCCCCATCCAACAGTTGTCCCAGGTGTTCGACGGCTATCAGCAGGCGTCCGTGGGTCTCACTCGCATCGGTGACCTGTTGCGCACCCGCAGCTCGATCGAGCAGGCCGGGTCGTCGACGCCGGTCTCGGTCCCACCGCGACTGCGCGGCGACATCGCGCTGAAGGACGTCACCTTCCGCTACGCCGGGGCTCCGCGGGATGCGCTGACGTCGGTCGACCTGCACGTTCCGGCGGGATCGACGGTGGCACTGGTGGGTCGCACCGGCGCCGGCAAGTCGACCATCGTGAAGTTGATGGCGCGGTTCTACGACCCGACCACCGGGGACGTCGTCGTGGACGACGTGCCCGTGCGGTCGTACCCGCTCGGCGACTACCGCCGACGTCTGGGAGTCGTTCCGCAGGAGGCGCATCTCTTCAGCGGCACCATCGCTTCCAACATCGCTTTCGGGCGTCCGGACGCGACGCGCGCCGACATCGAGAGCGCGGCCCGCGCCGTGGGGGCACTGCCCGCCATCGCCACACTCCCTCTCGGCATGGCGACGCCCGTCGGAGAACGTGGCCGCGGCCTCGCGGCGGGAACCCGGCAGTTACTGGCGCTGGCGCGCGCCGAGCTGGTCGATCCCGACATCCTGTTGCTCGACGAGGCGACGGCGACCCTGGACCCGGCGACGGAACGAGCCGTCCTGGACGCCGGCCGCACCGTGACCACCCGTCGGACATCGGTGATCGTGGCGCACCGCCTCGCGACCGCCGCGCGGGCCGATCTCGTCGTGGTGGTCGACGACGGGCGCATCGTGGAGAGCGGAACCCACGAGAACCTGGTGCGCTCGGACGGTTTCTACGCCGAACTCTGGGAAACCACCGAGGGACGTACCACGGCTGCGAGTGGCGCGGGTCACGCAGCCGACGACGGCACGACCACGCCACACACCGGTGAAGCCGATCACAAGGGTGATCCGGACACACGGCCGCGGACCGAAAGGTCTAACCTTGATCGTGCCGTGCGCTGAGCGAGAACGAAGAAGGAAACGAGGCGAACACCTGCCGTGAGCAGCAGCTCTACAACACAGTTCGGACAGAATCAGTGGTTGGTCGACGAAATGTACCAGCGTTTCAAGACCGATCCGTCGTCGGTCGACGAGAGCTGGCACGAGTTCCTCGCCGACTACACGCCCGAGCAGAACGGTAGCGGCGATCCCGCCACCGACACCGAGACCACCACAGCCGCACCCGCTTCCGCGAAGGCAGCTGCGCCGAAGGCCGACAAGCCTGCTGCGCCGAAGGCGGAGAAGCCTGCCGCGCCGAAGGCCGACAAGCCGGCCGCCGCGAAGACCGACAAGCCGGCACCGAAGGCGGAGACCAAGCCCGTGACCACAGCTGCCCCCGCGAAGTCGACCGCCGCCGCCGGGCCGGCGGAGAAGAAGTCCGCGGCCGTGCCGCCCGCACAGCCGGAGTCGGACGCGCCGAAGGAGGACACGACCAAGGTGCTCCGCGGCGCCTCGGCCGCGGTCGCCAAGAACATGGCCGCCTCGTTGCAGATCCCGACGGCCACCAGCGTGCGCGCCATCCCCGCGAAGCTGATGATCGACAACCGTCTCGTGATCAACAACCACCTCGCGCGCACCCGCGGTGGCAAGATCTCGTTCACTCACCTGCTCGGCTACGCCATCGTGCAGGCGGTCAAGTCGTTCCCCAACATGAACCGGCACTTCGCCGAGATCGACGGCAAGCCCAACGCGGTCACCCCCGCGCACACCAACCTCGGCCTCGCCATCGACCTGCCGGGCAAGGACGGTTCGCGGTCACTCGTCGTCGCCGCGATCAAGGGGTGCGAGGAGTTCACGTTCAACCAGTTCCACACTGCCTACGAGGACATCGTCCGTCGTGCGCGCGACGGCAAGCTCACCGCCGCCGACTTCAGCGGCGTCACGATCTCGTTGACCAACCCGGGCACCATCGGCACCGTGCACTCGGTTCCACGTCTGATGAACGGCCAGGGCACCATCATCGGCGCCGGCGCCATGGAGTACCCCGCAGAGTTCCAGGGCTCCAGCGAGGAGCGCATCGCCGAGATGGGCGTCGGCAAGCTGATGACGCTCACCTCGACGTACGACCACCGCCTCATCCAGGGCGCGGAGTCGGGCGACTTCCTTCGCACGATCCACAACCTGCTGATCAGCGACGAGTTCTACGACCAGATCTTCCACGGTCTGGCCATCCCGTACGAGCCGATCCGCTGGCGTCGTGACCTGCCCACCGGCGGCGTCGACAAGAACACGCGCGTCCTCGAGCTCATCGCGGCCTACCGGAACCGTGGCCACCTCATGGCCGACACGGATCCGTTGATGTTCACCAAGGACAAGTTCCGGATGCACCCGGACCTCGACGTGATCAGCCACGACCTGACGTTGTGGGACCTCGACCGCGAGTTCCAGGTCGGCGGCTTCCACGGCCAGGACAAGATGAAGCTGCGCGACGTGCTCAGCGTGCTGCGCGACTCCTACTGCCGGCACGCCGCCATCGAGTACACGCACATCCTCGAGACCGACCAGGTGGCGTGGCTCCAGGAGCGCGTCGAGGCCAAGCACGTCAAGCCGACGGTCGCTCAGCAGAAGTACATCCTGAGCAAGCTCAACGCGGCCGAGGCGTTCGAGACGTTCCTGCAGACGAAGTACGTCGGACAGAAGCGCTTCTCGCTCGAGGGCGCGGAGTCCGTCATCCCGATGATGGACTCGGTCATCGACCAGTCCGCCGAGCACGCCCTCGACGAGGTCGTCATCGGCATGCCGCACCGTGGACGCCTGAACGTGCTCGCCAACATCGTCGGCAAGCCGTACTCGAAGATCTTCACCGAGTTCGAGGGCAACATGAATCCGGCCGCCGCACACGGGTCGGGCGACGTGAAGTACCACCTCGGTGCCGAGGGCAACTACATCCAGATGTTCGGCGAGAACGACATCAAGGTGTCGCTCACGGCCAACCCCTCGCACCTCGAGGCGGTCGACCCGGTCCTCGAGGGCCTGGTCCGCGCCAAGCAGGACATGCTGAACAAGGGCGACTCGTCCGACGGCTTCTCCGTCCTGCCGCTCATGCTGCACGGCGACGCGGCCTTCGCGGGCCAGGGCGTGGTGGCGGAGACGCTGAACCTCGCGCTGCTGCGCGGGTACCGCACCGGCGGCACCGTGCACATCGTCGTCAACAACCAGGTCGGCTTCACGACGGCGCCGGAGCACTCGCGCTCCAGCGAGTACTGCACCGACGTCGCGAAGATGATCGGCGCACCGATCTTCCACGTGAACGGCGACGACCCGGAGGCGTGCGCCTGGGTGGCTCGACTGGCGGTCGACTTCCGTCAGAAGTTCCACAAGGACGTCGTCATCGACATGATCTGCTACCGCCGTCGCGGCCACAACGAGGGTGACGATCCCTCGATGACGCAGCCGGCGATGTACGACGTGATCGACACCAAGCGCAGCGTCCGCAAGAGCTACACCGAGTCGCTCATCGGTCGTGGCGACATCAGCCTCAAGGAGGCCGAGGACGCACTCCGCGACTACCAGGGCCAGCTCGAACGCGTCTTCAACGAGGTGCGCGAACTCGAGAAGTACACCCCGGAGCCGAGCGAGTCCGTCGAGCTCGACCAGCAGCTGCCCGCCAAGCTCACCACCGCGGTGGACAAGTCGGTTCTGCACCGCATCGGCGACGCGTTCGTCAACGTCCCGGACGGTTTCACCGTGCACCCGCGCGTGCAGCCCGTCCTCGACAAGCGTCGCGAGATGGCTTACGAGGGCAAGGTCGACTGGGCGTTCGGCGAGCTGCTCGCACTCGGCACGCTGATCGACGAGGGCAAGCTCGTGCGCATGTCCGGCCAGGACACCCGTCGCGGCACGTTCACGCAGCGGCACTCGGTCATCATCGATCGCAAGACCGGTGAGGAGTACACGCCGCTGCACAATCTCGGCAGCGACGATCCGGGCAAGTTCCTGGTCTACGACTCCGCGCTGAGCGAGTACGCGGCGGTCGGCTTCGAGTACGGCTACTCCGTGGGCAACCCGGACGCGCTGGTGCTGTGGGAGGCGCAGTTCGGCGACTTCGTCAACGGTGCCCAGTCCATCATCGACGAGTTCATCTCGTCCGGTGAGGCCAAGTGGGGTCAGCTCTCCGACGTCGTGCTGCTGCTGCCGCACGGCCACGAGGGCCAGGGCCCCGACCACACCTCGGGACGCATCGAGCGGTTCCTGCAGCTGTGCGCCGAGGGATCGATGACGGTCGCGGTGCCGTCCACGCCGGCGAACTACTTCCACCTGCTGCGTCGTCACGCACGTGACGGCATCCAGCGGCCCCTGGTCGTGTTCACCCCGAAGTCGATGCTGCGCAACAAGGCTGCGGTCAGCAACATCGAGGACTTCACCGACGGCAAGTTCCACTCCGTCTTCGACGAGCCCACCTACGACTCGGGCGACGGTGACCGCAAGAAGGTCGAGCGGGTGCTCATGGTCAGCGGCAAGCTGTACTACGAGCTGCTCGCCTTCAAGCAGAAGAACAAGCGGGACGACGTCGCCATCGTGCGGGTCGAGCAGCTCTACCCGATCCCGAGCCGCCGCATCGCGGAGGCGCTGGACGGCTACCCCAACGCCACCGAGTACCGGTGGGTCCAGGAGGAGCCGGCCAACCAGGGTGCGTGGCCGACGTTCGGTCTCGCGTTCCCGGAGCTGCTGCCCGAGCGTCTGTCCGGCATCAAGCGCGTCTCGCGGCGTCCGATGTCCGCACCGTCGTCGGGTTCGAGCAAGGTCCACGCGGTCGAGCAGGCCGAGATCATCGACACGGCCTTCAACGGGTGACCGTTCACCTGTGACGCTGCCATTGAGCCGGGTCGAGTTCACTCCACGGAGGGGATTCGACCCGGCTTCGTGGTATCTGCAGGTACCCGTGGTCGCCGAGATCGTGCGCACCGGGCTCGACTTCGACAGTCCCGTGACCGTGATCGTCGGGGAGAACGGAACCGGGAAGTCGACGCTGATGGAGGCGCTGGCCGCGTGCTGGGCCTTCGGTCTCGGTGCGGCCGACGCGATGTGGTCACCCAGCGGCGGGGCGCAGGACACCGACCTGCACAAGCACCTGACGTGCCACGGTGCCCGACCGCGGCCGCAGGGCGGGTGTTTCCTGCGCGCCGAGACGATGCACGGATTGTTCGAGTCCGCGGACGCACGGCGAGTCCGCGACACCGACGTCGTCTACAACGCGCTGTCCCACGGACAGTCGTTTCTGCGCTATGTCGCGGATCGCCCTGTCGCAGTCGGACTCTGGTTGATGGACGAGCCCGAGGCGGCCTTGTCGTTCCAGTCGTGTCTGGCGTTGATCTCGGTGATGAAGGAACTGGTCGAGGAGGGCTCACAGATCGTGATGGCGACGCACTCGCCGGTGCTCGCCGCCATGCCGGGTGCACGCCTGCTCGAACTCGGCGAGGACGGTCTGTCGTCCACGACGTGGGAGGAGGCGCAGGTCGTCCGGGACTGGTCGGCGTTCTTCGACGCCCCCGACCGGTTCCTGCGCCACCTCTGACACGCCTAGGCGGTCGGGGCCTCCGGCAACGTGACGACCTGGCCGGCGAACGACAGGCCGGCACCGAAACCGAGCAGCAGGGCGGTGTCGCCCTTCTTCGCCTTGCCGGTGCGCAGCACCTCCTCCACCGCGAGCGGGATCGAAGCGGCCGAGGTGTTGCCGGCCTCGGCGATGTCGTGTGCCACCGGGATGTCCTCGGCGAGCTCGAGGCTCTTCGCCAGCAGATCGGTGATGCGGGAGTTCGCCTGGTGCGGCACGAAGACGTCCAGCTCGGAGGCCTTGACGCCTGCCTTGTCGAGGGCCTCGCGCGCCACCTTGGCCATCTCGAACGCCGCCCAGCGGAAGACCGCGATACCGGTCATCGCGATCCACGGACGATCGGCGTTCGGATCCTCCTTCAGGTCCGCGAAGTACTGCAGCCAGTCCTTGTCCTGCTTGATGGCGTCGGCCTGCGAGCCGTCCGAACCCCAGACGACCGGTCCGATACCGGGCTCCTCGGTGCGGCCGACGACCATGGCGCCGGCACCGTCGCCGAAGATCATGCGCGTGCCGCGATCGTCGGGTCGCGTCGTGACGCTCAGGTGCTCGGTGCCGATGACCAACACCTTGTCCGACGTGCCCGCGCGAACCATGTCCGAGGCGAGTGCGAGGCCGTAGCAGAAGCCCGCGCAGCCCGCGCCGAGGTCGAAGGCGCCGGGGCCACCGGTGCCGAGCGCGTCCGCGATGATCGACGCGGCGGGCGGTGTGAGCAACAGGTGAGTGGACGTCGCGATGATGACGCAGCCGATCTCGGCGGCGTCCACGCCGGAGTTCTCGAGGGCACGGCGTCCGGCCTCGATCGACATGGAGACCACGTTCTCGTTCTCCCCGGCGAAACGGCGGGACTCGATGCCCGTACGGGTACGGATCCACTCGTCGCTCGAGTCGATGGTCTTGCAGATCTCCTCGTTGGTGACGACACGCTCGGGCCGGTAGGCCCCGATTCCCAGGATTCCCGAGTGTCGCGTCTCGGTCGGGATACTGATCTGCGCGCCCATCGAAGGCCGTCCTCTCGTGCTGCCGACCGCCGCTCGTGCGCCGGTGTACGCCCTCACGTTACTGGTGCGGACCCGTCGATCGAAGGGGGTGTCGCTCGAGGTGTCATCCCGCGTCGGCACTCGCCCACGACAACTCGGTCGTGTCCGCCGTCGGCAGCGCCACGGCAGGCAGCGCGTGCACCAGCAGTTCGATCAGCTCGTCCCGGCTGAGGTCCTCCTGGTTCAGCCAGGTGATGGTGACCTCCTCGCAGAACGCCACCCAGCCGCGGATGGCCAGTGCGATCCGCGGAGTGCGCTCGACACCGAGCAGCGGGAGCTGCGACACCGTCCGTTCGACCATGACGTCGCGGGTGCGCTCGAAGACGGCCCGCATGTCCGGATCCCCGCTCGCGGTGCCGCGCAGCAGCGAGACGTAGCTGGAGCGGTGCTCGGTGACGTAGTCGACGTAGGACGCGAGTGCCACGGCGAGCGTCGTCAACGGGTCGAGCCCGACGGGTGGCTCGGTGGCGTCGAGCATCTGCCGGCTGGTGTGCTCGACGATCGCGACGTGGAAGTCGTGCTTGGACGAGAAATAGTGGAAGAGCAGCCCACGCGACACGCCCGCCTGGTCGGCGATGTCCTCGACCGAGATGGCGTCCAGCGTGCGCTCCGAGAGCATCTCAACCCCCAGGTCGATGAGCTGGGCCCGCCGCTGTTCCGGACTGAGCCGCGTTCGCTTCACGCTGTCCATGCGCTCCATACTACTGAACGTTCGTCAGTAACTGTTGACCTGCGCTCAATAAGGACCTAGTCTGAGTTCATGAGTCTTCCAGTTACAGATACCGACGCTGTCGCTGCACGCTACGTCGACACCATCATCATCGGCAGCGGTTTCGCAGGACTGGGCGCCGCGATCAAGCTGAGCCAGCAGGGAAGCACCGACTTCCTGGTCCTCGAGCGCGGCAGCGACGTCGGTGGCACGTGGCGCGACAACACCTACCCCGGTGCCGCCTGCGACGTGCCCTCGCACCTCTACTCGTACTCGTTCGCGCTGAATCCGGACTGGACCCGCTCGTTCTCCCGTCAGCCGGAGATCCAGAAGTACATCGAGAGCGTCGCGCGGCAGTACCGCGTGTACGACCGCCACGTCTTCGACTGCCACGTCGAGTCGGCCCGCTGGAACACCGCCACCTCGCAGTGGGACATCGTGACCACCCGGGGGAACTTCACGGCCAAGAAGGTCGTCTCCGCCGTCGGCGCCCTGTGCGAGCCGAACCTCCCGGACATCGCCGGCATCACCGATTTCCAGGGCGAGATCTTCCACTCGGCCCGCTGGAACCACGACGCGAGCCTCGAGGGCAAGCGCGTCGCCGTCATCGGTACCGGCGCCTCCGCGATCCAGATCGTCCCGGCCATCGCGCCGACGGTCGCCCATCTCGACGTCTACCAGCGCACCGCCCCGTGGGTCCTCCCGCGCTTCGACCGCGAGTACACCCGCATCGAGAAGCTGGCGTTCAAGTACCTCCCCGGCTACCAGCGTCTGTCACGCACCGGCATCTACGCCGCGCGTGAGACCCAGGTCGTCGGCCTCACCCGCGTCCCCAAGCTCATGAAGGCGTTCGAGTTCATCGCGCGTCGACAGATCGCGAAGGGCATCCGCGACACCGAGCTGCGTCGCAAGGTGACGCCGAACTTCCGCATCGGCTGCAAGCGCATGCTTATTTCCAACAACTACTACCCGGCACTGGATCGACCGAACGTCGACCTGGTGACCGACGGTATCCGTGAGGTGCGGGCGCACTCCATCGTGACGGCCGACGGAACCGAGCGCGAGATCGACGCCCTGGTGGTCGCCACCGGATTCCACGTGACCGATTCCCCCACCTTCCAGGGCATCTTCGGCAAGGACGGGCGCTCGCTCGCCGAGGTCTTCGACGAGCGCGGACAGCAGGGATACAAGGGCGCCACGGTCGCGGGCTTCCCCAACCTGTTCTTCCTGGTCGGACCCAACACGGGCCTGGGACACACCTCGATGGTGTTCATGATCGAGTCGCAGCTGAACTACGTCATCGACGCGCTCAACACGATCGACAAGCACGATCTCGGTGTCGTCGAGGTGCGCCGCGAGGTGCAGGACGAGTTCAACGCCGACCTGCAGACCAAGCTGAACAAGACGGTGTGGCTCAACGGCGGGTGCGCGAGCTGGTACCTCGACAAGCACGGCAACAACACGACGCTGTGGCCGGACTTCACCTTCGAGTTCCGCCGCATCACCCGCAACTTCGACCTCGAGGCATACGACGCCCTCGCGGCCGGCGACGTCACGAGGCCTGTGAGCGCCGTCGACGGCACCCCCACCCCTGCGACGACCGACAACGACGACGAGAAGGCGATCTCCCGATGAGCGAGTTCCGTGGACGAGTGGCCGTGGTGACCGGAGCCGGATCGGGGATCGGCCGTGCGCTGGCTCTCGAACTGGCTTCGCGGGGAGCACGACTCGCGCTGTCCGACGTCGACTCGGTCGGCCTGGCCGCCACCGTGGCGGCCGTGGAGCAGCGCGGCGGAGAGGTCCGCAGCGACCACCTCGACGTCAGCGAACGCGGCAGCGTGCTCGACTACGCGGAGACCGTGCGTCGGCACTTCGGTGTGGTGAACCAGGTCTACAACAACGCCGGCATCGCCTTCCACGGCGACGTCGAGAAGACCGAGTTCAAGGATCTCGAGCGCGTGATCGACGTCGACTTCTGGGGCGTCGTCAACGGTACGAAGGCATTCCTCCCGCATCTCGTCGAGTCGGGAGACGGTCACGTGGTCAACGTGTCCAGCCTGTTCGGCCTCCTCTCGATCCCGTCCCAGTCCGCGTACAACGCAGCCAAGTTCGCCGTGCGCGGCTTCACCGAGGCGTTGCGCCAGGAGATGCTGATCGCCCGCCACCCGGTGCACGTCACATGTGTCCACCCGGGCGGCATCAAGACGGCGATCGCCCGCAACGCGACCGTCGCCGAGGGCCAGGACCAGAAGTCGGTGGCCGAGTTCTTCGACCGTCGCCTCGCGAAGACCACCCCGGAGCAGGCCGCCCTGGTGATCCTGCGCGGAGTGGAGAAGAACAAGGCCCGCGTGCTCATCGGCAACGACGCCCGCGCGCTCGACGCCCTCGCCCGCATCACGGGATCGCGGTACCAGGACATCATCGTCAGGCTGTCCTCGCGCGTCCTGCCGCGGACGACCACCCAGCGGTAGGGCTGACGGTAGGTTCGGGCGATGCGACCGATGACTCTGCCGTTGCCCGTGGTGTCGCGAGTTCTGAAACCCGTGTTCCGGGTGATTCTGAACCCGCGCCTCCCGGTTCCGGTGCAGCGCACACTGCTCGAGGTCGCGGCCCGGTCGCTACCGCTGCCGGAGGGCACGGTGATCCGCAGCGAGACCGTGGGCGGTGTCCCGGTAGAACGGGTCACCGTCGGTGCCACCGTCCGCCGCACCGCCGTGCTGTATCTGCACGGTGGCGCGTACACGCTGGGGTCGCCGCTGACGCACCGCGTCGTCACGTCGTCGCTCGCCCGCGACAGTGGCGCCGTCGTGGTGGCGGCGCACTACCGTCTGGCTCCGGAGCACCCCTGCCCGGCCGCGCTCGAGGACGCACTGGCCGTGTTCGACGGGCTGGTCGCCGACGGTGTCGCGGCCGATCACATTGCCGTGGTCGGCGATTCGGCCGGCGGCGGTCTGGCCGCGGCGACGACACAGGCGCTCGTCGACCGTGGCACACCACCGTCGTGCGTCGCGATGATCTCCCCGTGGGCCGATCCGGCGGACCAGGACTTCCCGGCGCCGCGCGACTTCCTGCTCGACGCTCGCTGGTTGCGGAACTCGGCGCGGCAGTATCTGGGCGACGGCGACCCGACCGATCCGCGCTACGCCCCCGTGCGTGGCACGTTGACCGGCTTCCCCTCGACGTTGATCCAGTACTCCGCCGACGAGATCCTGCGGCCCCAGATCCTTCGCTTCGTCGACGCATTGACCGAGGCCGGTGTCTCGGTGCGGTGCACCGAACTCACGGATCTGTGGCACGTCGCCCACCTGCAGGCCACCCTGCTGGCCGAGGCGGCGACAGCGGTCCGGGAGATCGGCGCCTTCGTCCGCGACGCGACCGCCCACTCAGAACGACTGCGTCCCTAGCCAACTCGCGGCGACCGCGCCCGGATCCTCGCCGCCGCGGACACGGTCGACCATCTCCGCGAGATCCGCGGTGGTGAGTTCGCCGGCGATGATCTGCAGCGGACGGTCCAGCGTCTCGTCCACGGAGCCCTTGCGGACGAGGGGGACGAGGACGTCGGCGGTGAGGCCGTCTCGATCGTCGGCCAGCACCACGGCGGTCGCATCGACCACGGCGACCCGGTCCGTGGCCCGGACGATCGTCACCTCGGTGGGGCCGGCAGGGGCGAACGCACAGTCGTAACTCTCGGAGAGGGCCCGTGTCACCGCGGACGCATCGACGGCCGGGTCGACGGCGGCGGAGAGGCGGGAACACTGCGGAGACAGAGCCGACAAAGTGGCTTCGGGGAGAGCCGATCCCGCGGCCGCGGTGACGGACACCGTCGGCCCGTTCTCGGCGAGACCCTGGTCGGTGACCGCCAGCCACTCCGGCAGTGCACGCGCCAGATCGGCGTAGACGTCCTCGGGCGCCCGCGCGGGGGACGACGGATCCAGTTGCGCCAGAAACGATCCGGTGAAGCCGGGGACGAGCGCGACCGAGGCGTCGTCGAGGCCGGCGAGCGCGCCGGGGAGACCGTCGACCGTGTCCACCCGAGCGGCCGCTCCCCCGCGTGACAGCGCGTCGGCGTACAGGTGCGCCAGCACCGCCTGCACCGGAGTTCCGGTGTCGGCGACCACCAGCGGCTGCGGGCGCGTCGTCCCCTCGGGGCCGCCGGTACTCGAACACCCGGCCACCATCGAGGCCGCGAGCAGCGCCGCGACGGCCGACCTGCAGACCCGCATCGACCATCCTCTCGAACCCGGTACCGGCGTTCCGGCGCCGAAAGCGGGCCGGTGTCGGGGCCTATCGTTACACTCGAACAGTGAACACGACACGTCGCACCACCTCACGTTCCGTGCGCGTCGCCGCCACCGCTCTGGTGGCCGCTGCAGCACTCACCCTGTCCGCCTGCGGCGGCGACTCCGATCCACTGAGCAGCGGCGGTGAGGGTGGTAGCGGAGGCGATCCGAACACCATCGTCGTCGGTTCCGCGAATTTCACCGAGTCCGAGATCATCGCCAACATCTACGCCGACGCGTTGAAGGCCAACGGTTTCGACGCCAGCACACGCCTGTCCATCGGCAGCCGTGAGGCCTACATCCCGGCCGTGCGCGACGGCTCCATCGACCTCATCCCGGACTACACCGGAAACCTGTTGCTGTACTTGGACCCCGAGGCCACGGCCACGGCGCCCGACGAGGTGAACACCGCCCTCACGGCGGCACTGAGCGACGATCTCCTGGCATCCACGCCGGCCCCCGGCGAGGACAAGGACGCCGTCGTCGTCACGCGGGACACCGCGACGCGCTGGAACCTGACCAACATCGCCGATCTCGCGCCGTACGCGGGTGAGGTCAAGTTCGGTGGGCCGCCCGAGTTCGCCGAGCGTCCCGTCGGCCTGCCCGGCCTGCGCGACAAGTACGGCGTCGACATCCCGGCCGCCAACTTCGTCCCGATCTCCGACGGCGGCGGCCCTGCCACCGTGGCCGCCCTCGCTGCGGGGGACATCACCGCGGCGAACCTGTTCACCACCACGCCCGCGATCGTCGAGAACGACTTCGTGGCACTGGGCGACCCGGACAACAACTTCCCGGCGCAGAACGTGGTCCCGGTCTACAACTCGTCGAAGAAGTCGGACAAGCTCACCGCCGTCCTGGACGCCGTGTCGGCCAAGCTCACGACGGTCGAGTTGCTGGCGCTGAACCAGGAGGTGTCGGGCGACGCGAAGACCGAGCCCGCCGCCGCCGCGAACGCCTGGGTCGTCGAGCAGGGTCTGGACAAGCCGGTCTCGTGATCTCGTTCGAGGGAGTCACCAAGCAGTACCCGGACGGAACGCTCGCGGTCGACTCTCTCGATCTCCGGATCGAGGACCGGTCGTTCACCGTCTTCGTCGGCCCGTCGGGCTGCGGCAAGACGACCTCGATGCGGATGATCAACCGGATGATCGAGCCCACGTCGGGCACGATCAGCGTCGATGGTCGAGACATCTCGACCGTCGACGCCGTCAAGCTTCGTCTGGGCATCGGTTACGTCATCCAGAGCGCCGGCCTGCTGCCTCACCGCACCGTCGTCGACAACGTCGCCACCGTTCCGGTGCTGACGGGTCGTTCACGCAAGGAGGCCCGTCGCGACGCGATGGAGGTCCTCGAGCGCGTCGGCCTCGATCTGTCGCTGGCCACCCGGTACCCCGCTCAGCTGTCGGGCGGCCAGCAGCAGCGCGTCGGGGTCGCGCGTGCCCTGGCGGCAGATCCTCCGATCCTGCTGATGGACGAGCCGTTCAGCGCCGTCGATCCGGTGGTGCGCGAAGACCTGCAGACCGAGATGCTCAGGCTGCAGGCCGATCTGAAGAAGACCATCGTCTTCGTCACGCACGACATCGACGAGGCCATCAAACTCGGCGATCGCATCGCCGTGTTCGGCACCGGCGGAACGTTGCAGCAGTACGACACCCCGGACGTGGTGCTGTCGGCTCCCGCGACCGACTTCGTCGCGTCCTTCGTCGGTCGGGACCGCGGCTACCGTGGACTGTCGTTCCGCCACGGTGACGGGGTGTCCCTGCATCCCATCACGACGGCGTCGGAACAGGACGCGGCGTCGATCCGTCTCGACCAGGGCCAGTGGCTTCTCGTCGTCTCCGCCGAGGGCCGTCCGCGAGGCTGGATGGACGTCACCGGCCTCGAGGCGCTCAAATCCGGCGCGAGCATCGCGGACAGCACCTCCGCGGGCGGTTCGCTGTACCCGCCGTCGGGCGATCTGCGACAGGCGCTGGACGCGGCCATCTCGTCGCCGTCCGGCGTCGGCGTGGCGGTCGACGCGAACGGCGCCGTCCTCGGCGGTATCGACGCCACCGAGGTGGTGGCGTTGCTGGCGGACCAGCGTCGAGCCGAGGACCGCGAGCGCGGCCGCCAGTACTTCGAGAAGCCCTGATGCGCTGGCTGATCGACAACATCGACATCGTCCTCGAGCTGACGCGGACCCACCTGTACCTGTCGCTGGTGCCGCTGCTCGTCGGACTGGTCGTCGCGGTGCCCGTGGGCGCGGCCGTGCGCACGGTGGGCTGGCTGCGGCGCCTGACCCTGGTGGTGGCGAGCGTCGCGTTCACGATCCCCTCGCTCGCACTGTTCGTCACCATCCCGCTCATCGCGGGACTGCGTGTCCTCGATCCGTTGAACGTGGTCATCGCGCTCACGGTGTACTCCACGGCGCTGCTCGTCCGCGCAGTGCCCGAGGCACTCGACTCGGTGTCCCCCGCCGTCGTCGACGCGGCCACCGCGGTCGGCTTCGGACGGTTCCGCCGCGCCGCGACCGTCGAACTGCCGCTGGCACTTCCCGTGCTCGTCGCGAACGTCCGCGTCGTCGCGGTCACCAACATCTCGATGGTGTCGGTCGGGTCGGTCATCGGCATCGGTGGTCTCGGACAGCTCTTCACCCAGGGCTACCAGCGCGACTACCCCGACCAGATCCTGGCGGGCATCATCGCGATCGTCGTGTTGGCCCTGGTCTTCGACGCGCTGCTGTTCCTGCTCGGGCGTGCGTTGACGCCGTGGACCCGCGCCGGTGCGCCCTCGACGCGCCGGCGACGAGTGACGGGGGCCCGCGCATGAGCATCTTCTCCGACGCGATCGGCTACATCCTCGACGGCGCCAACTGGTCCGGCGGCACCGGCATCGCGACGCGTCTCACCGAGCACGTCTGGTACAGCTTTCTCGCCGTGCTGTTCTCCGTCGTCGTGGCGGTTCCGCTGGGACTGCTGATCGGGCACCTGCGCCGCGGTGAGGTGGCCCTGGTCGGCCTGGTGAACAGTCTGCGCTCGCTGCCGACGCTCGGCGTGCTGACGTTCCTCGTCCTGCTGCTCGGGCTGGGCCTGGTGCCACCACTGATCGCCCTCGTGCTCCTGGGCATTCCGCCGATCCTCGCCGGGACGTATGCGGGTGTGGCCAATGTCGACGCCACCGTCGTGGACGCGGCACGGGCGATGGGCATGACCGAACGCCAGGTGCTGCTGCGGGTGGAGATTCCCAACGCGCTGCCGCTGCTGCTCGGGGGCATCCGCAACGCCACCCTGCAGGTCATCGCCACCGCCACCGTCGCCGCCTTCGTCAACCTGGGCGGCTTCGGGCGGTACATCTTCGACGGTCTGGCGCTCTACAGCTACGACCGAGTGGTGGTCGGCGCGATCCTGGTGGCCGTGCTGGCTCTCGTGGCGGACGGCCTGCTGGCCCTCGCCGTGTGGGTCTCGGCGCCCGGGACGGGGCGGCTGCGCCGCGCGCCCCGTCTCTGAGACCTCTCAGGCGACGCCGTCCGCCTTCGCAGCCGCGGCCACTGCCGCCGCGACGGCCGGAGCGACCCGCGGGTCGAGTGGGCTGGGCACGATCATGTCGACGCTCAGATCGTCGCCGACCACGGACAGGATCGCGTCCGCGGCGGCGAGCTTCATGTTCTCGGTGATGCGCCGCGCGCCCGCATCGAGAGCACCGCGGAACACACCGGGGAACGCGAGCACGTTGTTGATCTGATTGGCGAAGTCGCTGCGTCCGGTGGCGACGATGCCGGCGTACTTCTTCGCGTCCTCCGGATGGATCTCCGGGTTCGGGTTGGAGAGGGCGAAGACGATGCTGTCGTCTGCCATCGAGGCGATGAGTTCGTGCCCGATCTTCCCCGCGGAGACCCCGAGGAACACGTCCGCATCGGTCAGGGCGTCGGCAGCCGTCCCGGAGAGGCCGCGCGGGTTGGTACGCGAAGCGAGGTCGACCTTCACGGGATTGAGGTCGGCGCGATCCGCACCGACGATGCCCTTCGAGTCGAGCACCACCACGTCCGAGATGCCCGCGGCGAGCAGGATGTTCGCGCACGCGACGCCCGCGGCTCCCGCACCGGAGATGACGACACGCAGACCAGCGAGCTCGCGCTTCTGCACTGCCACAGCGCCTTTCAGCGCAGCCAGGACGACAATGGCCGTACCGTGCTGGTCGTCGTGCATGACCGGGCAGTCGAGTGCCTCGACGACGCGCTTCTCGATCTCGAAGCACCGGGGTGCCGAGATGTCCTCGAGGTTCACGGCTCCGAAGCTGGGCCGCAGGCGGATCAGCGTCTCGACGATCTCGTCGACGTCGTTGGTGTCGAGCACGAGCGGAATCGAGTTGAGGCCGGCGAACTTCTTGAACAGTGCCGCCTTGCCCTCCATGACGGGCAGCGAGGCGCGCGGGCCGATGTCGCCCAGACCCAATACCGCGGAGCCGTCGCTGACCACCACCACGAGTCGCTCGGTCCAGGTGTACTTGTTCACCAGCTCCTGATCGGCGGCGATCGCACTGCTCACCTTGGCCACCCCGGGGGTGTACGCGATGGAGAGGTCGCGCTTGGTCTCGAGCGGCGCGGTGAGCTCGACGGACAGCTTGCCGCCCACGTGGCTGAGGAAGATCTCGTCGTCCGTGATGGTCGTGAGATCTTCGCGGGCAGGCCGGAGGCCGGTCGGGTGTTCGGTCGGATCTGTTGCGGCGGTCACTGGGGGGCGCTCCTTCATCGTCCGCACGGAGGGTGCGGATCACAGGCGTGAGGGGAAGTCGAGATGCGCGCCCGGGGGATGAGAACCGAGGGCAGGCGACATCTCGATGCGTGCGCGGCGGGTGAGCCGACTTCGCGCGCCACCGACGAGCGGTGACCGGGGTCGATCACCACGGGGTGGCGGTGATCGCGAGTGGAGCCAGTGTGCCACCGCCGGTTCCTCGGGAGCAAACAGGTGCCGGTCAGCCTCACCCTTGTCTCGTCAGCCCCACCATTGCGTCCACAGCAGGGCTCCCGCGACCACCAGCACGCCCAGTGAGCCGAGGAACGACACCCCACGCGAGCGATGGTCGGCGATCCGCTGGAGCAGGAGCGCCGCGACGACGGCGGCGACGTGCCACGCGATGGACGCGGTGCCGGGGCCGGGGAATCCCCGATCACCTCCGACGACGGCGGCGGCGATGACGAGCGCCGTGAGGACGACGAGACCCGCGGTGATCGATCCGCTGAGCGCCTTCACCGGCGGCCTCCGGGTACGACGAGCGGCACGCCCGTCGCCCGGCTCACCAACGCGTCGAACTGGTCCTCGGCGGTGGTGCGGGCCGCGATCGGCGTCGTCTTGTTGGTGCCGTGGTAATCGGAGGATCCGGTCACGACGAGATCGTGCTCGCGCGCGATGTCGCGCAGGACGTCCGCGTCCTCGGGGCTGTGGTCGGGGTGATCGACCTCGAGTCCGCCGAGTCGCCCACCGGCGGCGAGCTCGAGAATGTGGTCGGTGTGCAGGAGTCGACCTCGCGTGCGCGCGCGGGCGTGGGCGATGACGGGCACTCCCCCGGCGTCGGCGATCAACTCGACGGCGAGGTCGAGTGGGGTGTCCGCCTTCTCGACGTAGTACGTCCCACCGGTCCGCAGCAGGTCGGTGAACGCGTCGTTCACGGTCTCGACGACTCCGGCCGCGACGAGTGCACGGGCGAGGTGCGGGCGGCCCGCCGACGGACCTGCCGCGGCGAGGATGGTGTCGGCGTCGACGTCGTAGCCGTCGGCCGCCATACGGTCGATCATGCTGCGCAGACGCACTTCCCGCTCCCCACGCAACCGGCTGCGCTCCTCGGCGAAGGCGACGTGCCCGGGGTCGAAGAGGTACGCGAGCAGATGCACCGTCACCGGGTCACCGTCGGCTCCGCGGCCCTGGCACGACATCTCCATGCCACGGACCAGGGTGGGCGCACCGGGCGTCGCGGTCACCGCGGCCACGGCCTCGTCCCAGCCGAGCGTGGTGTCGTGGTCGGTCAACGCGATCACGTCGAGGCCCGCGGCGGTCGCCGTGGCGATCAGCTCGGTGGGCGTCTCGGTTCCGTCCGACGACGTGGAATGGGTGTGGAGATCGATCAGCACGCGCCCAGTCTGTCAGGTGCGCGAGCGCTCAGGTGGGCGGGCGCAGCGACGCCGCCGAGCGCCGCGGGTCGGCGATGTCGATGCCCGCCTCGGTCCACGCGTCGCGCAACGCATCGGCTCCGCGCAGGCGCACCCACGCGGCCTCGGTGCCGGTGATCGGGACTGCCCGCAGGAACCGCACCGGATCGTACGGTTCGGGCAGCTCGAGGTCGGCCACTCCGGACTCGGCCGTCAACAGCACCGCCGTGAACGGAGCGCCGGGCCAGAGAGGCTCGCCGGCGTCCAGCAGGGCGTCGGGCACCAGCACGATGCCCTCCACCGCGGGCGACGCGGCGAAGACGGCGAGCGTGCGCCAGACCTCGGCGACGGACTCGTCGACTCCGCGCAGGGCCAGGATCAGCTCGGCGCGCGGGCCTCGCTGCGAGTCGGTGACCATGTCGGACGGGTCGGCCATCGGATGCCGCGAGCACCCGAGAGTGGTGAACCGCACGACTCCCTCGACGTCGGCAGCGAACAGCAACACCTCCAGCGGCTCGAGGCCCAGGAAGGTCACGGACGCGCTGGACGGGTCGTCCTGACCGAGCACCGTCTGCAGATGGGTTCGCACCTGCGCTGTCACGTCGCTCCCACTCACACCGTCCATCCAACCCCACGACGTCCGTACCGGCTCCGACGGGACCGGCGTGCCGGTACGGTCCTGCGTGTGGTGACTGTGCTGACCGTGTCCGACGAGGTGGTCGAAGGCCTGTGGAACGCCCGCACACTCCCGTTCGACGTCGACCTGGTCCTCGGTGCGGGCGACCTGCCGTTCGAGTACCTCGAGCACCTCGCCGAGGCCGCCGACGCCCCGTGCGTCTTCGTCCCCGGCAACCACGACGCCGACCTCACCGGGTACTCGGCCGGTCGAGCCGGCTGGATGCGTGCCGGGCTGCCGTCGAGCTGGCCCGGTCCGGACGGCGCCGTCAACGCCGATCGACGGATCGTCAGCGCCGCCGGTCTGCGGATCGCGGGGCTGGGCGGGTCCATCCGCTACCGCGACGGACCCAACCAGTGGACGGAACGGCAGCAGAAGCGGCGCTCCGGCTCCCTGATCCGGACCCACACCTGGCACCCGCTGCTGCGACGCGGAGCGGACGCACACGGGGTCGACGTCCTGCTGACCCACAGCCCACCGTTCGGTGTCGGCGACGCCGAGGACGCACCACACCGCGGTTTCCGGTGTCTCGATCCGCTCACCGAGCGGTTGCGGCCTCAGCTCCTCGTCCACGGACACATCCACCCGCACGGCACGAGGCCGGCCGACCGACAGCTGCACGGAGCCACGGTGATCAACACCGTCGGCTACGCCCTGATCGACATCACCCCGGGCGGCGACACCGCGCCCATCATCGAGAGGCGACGTCATGGCTCGTGACACCGGATTCCCCGCTGCCGACGCGCAGAACGACTTCTCCCGCCAGCGCCGGCGCGCGGACGTGGCGCGGCTGGTCGGCTGGCTGCGCCGTCAACCGGACGACATCAACACGATCCTGCCGTTCGACGAGGTGGTCGCCGCCCTGGGCAAGGTGCGGGAGCGCCGCGTCGGACTCGAGGTCATCCGGGTCGACTCGATCGTGGGCAGCGTGGATCGCACCCGCGACTTCGACCGGTACTTCCGCCCGACGTCGACGCGGACACGCGAACGCTGGCAGCGCCTCGCCACCGCCTGGCGCCGCGGCGAACCGATGCCGCCCATCGAGGTGTATCGCGTCGGCGGCATGCACTTCGTCATCGACGGGCACCATCGCGTGTCCATCGCCTGCGCGATGCACAGTCTCACCATCGAGGCCTACGTCACCGAGATCATCACCCGCATCTCCCCCGACGGCATCACCACGAGGGGCGATCTCCTCGTGAAGGATCACCGGCGCATCTTCCTCAGCCGTGTCCCCCTCACCGGGAAGTCGCGCGAGGCGATCGAGTTCACGGATCCGTGGCAGTACGCCGAACTCTCGGATGCGGTGGAGGCCTGGGGTTTCCGGCTGATGCAGGAGCTCGGCGAGTTCGTCGACCGGCGCACCGTCGCCCGCCGCTGGTTCGGTGAGGAGTTCCTGCCGGTCGTCCGGATGGTGCGGTCCGTCGGGGGCATGTTGACCCGCCACACCGACGCCGAGGCCTACATGTGGGTGGCGCGCGAGCGTTACCGCCTGGTGCGCAGCCACATCTGGAACGACGAGATCATCGCGCAGCTCAAGGAGGCCGCCCCGAACTGAGACGGGCGCCGACCGAGACGGCGACGGCCCCCACCGTGCGGTGGGGGCCGTCGTCGCGTTCGAGCGGTCAGAGCGTCAGATTGGCACCCGACTCGACGTCGAACACCGACACGCGCTTCTGGTCGAACCACAGCTCGATGGACTCACCCATGCGAGCGGCGGACTCGGCCGAGAGTCGAGCGACCAACTGGCCGCCGTCCGCGCCGGAGTCCGCGGCCAGCTCGTCGAGTTCGCGCGAGGTGACCTTGGGGCCCTCGGCGGAGAAGTAGATGTACTTGTCCGACCCCATCGACTCCAGCACCTCGACTCGCGCCGAGAACGTGCTGCCGTTGATCTTCTGGTACGACTCGACGAGCGAGGCGTCCTCGAGATGCTCGGGGCGGATGCCGACGACGACGTCCCCCTTCGCGTTCTTCGAGGCGATCTTCTGCCGCGCCTCGTCGCTCAACCGGATCTCGCCGAGCGAGGTGGTGACCCCGCCGTCCGTCAGACGACCCGACACGAAGTTCATGGACGGCGACCCGATGAAGCCCGCCACGAACAGGTTTCGCGGGTGATCGTAGAGCTCCTGCGGCGAGCCGATCTGCTGCACCAGCCCGCCGCGGAGCACGACGACGCGGTCGCCGAGCGTCATGGCCTCGGTCTGGTCGTGCGTCACGTACACCGTGGTGGTCTCGAGACGCTTCTGCAGCTGGGCGATCTCGGTCCGCATCTGCACGCGCAGCTTGGCGTCGAGGTTCGACAGCGGCTCGTCCATGAGGAACGCCTTGGGGCTGCGGACGATCGCGCGTCCCATCGCGACGCGCTGACGCTGACCACCGGAGAGGTTGGACGGCTTGCGGTCGAGGTGCTGGCCCAGGTCGAGGATGCGGGCGGCGTCGTCGACCTTCTTCGCGATGTCCTCCTTGCTCATCTTGGCGAGTGTGAGGGGGAAGGCGATGTTGTCGCGCACCGTCATGTGGGGGTAGAGCGCGTACGACTGGAACACCATCGCGATGTCGCGATCCTTCGGTGCCCGCTCGTTCACGCGCTCACCGGCGATGCGCAGCTCGCCGCTCGAGATGTCCTCGAGGCCGGCGATCATGTTGAGCGTGGTGGACTTTCCGCAGCCGGAGGGTCCGACCAGGATGATGAACTCGCCGTCGGCGATGGTGATGTCGACGTCGCTCACCGCCGCGGCACCGTCCGGGTACAGCTTGGTCACTTTGTCGAGAACGATTTCGGCCATGGACTTATCCCTTCACTGCGCCGGACGTCAGGCCCGCCACGATACGACGTTGGAAGAACAGGACGAAGATGATGATCGGGATGGTGATGACCACGGCCGCAGCCGCGATCGAGCCCGTCGGTTCCTCGAACTGCGAACTACCGGTGAACTGTGAGATCGCTGCCGGCACCGTGACCGAACGCTCGGTGGCCGTCAACGAGATGGCGAGCAGCAGGTCGTTCCACGCGAAGATGAAGACGAGGATCGCCGCGGTGACGATGCCCGGTGCCGCGAGCGGTGCGATGACCTTGCGGAACGCCTGTCCCGGGGTGGCACCGTCCATCTTGGCGGCCTTCTCCAGCTCCCAGGGGATCTCACGGAAGAACGCCGACAGCGTGTAGATGGCGAGCGGGAGCGCGAACGTGATGTACGGGATGATCAGGCCCGGCCAGGTGTCGAACAGGCCCAGCGCACGCTCGATGTCGAACAGCGGTGTGACGAGCGAGATCTGGGGGAACATCGCGATGAGCAGCGCGGCGCCGACGAGGAGCTTCTTGCCGGGGAAGTCGAGACGAGCGACGGCGTAGGCCGCCATCGTGCCGATGACCACCGCGATGAGCGTGGTGATCAGACCGATGCCGATGGAGTTGATCAGGGCGCTGGTGAACTGGGACGTCTGGAAGATGCCCTTGTAGTTGTCCAACGTCCACGTCGTCGGGATGAACTTGCCGTCGGCGATGTTCGCCACCGGCTTGAACGACAGGCTGATGATCCACACGAGCGGGATCAGCGCGTACAGCAGGACGAGAAGGTTGACGATGGACCAGCCGGCCTTCGTCTTCGTGGTGGCTGCCATGGGTCAGCGTCCTTCCGCGTCGGAGCCGGGTGCGGAGGCCCCGAACAGTTTGATGAAGACGAAGGCGATGATGGCCACGCAGAAGAAGATCAGCACGCTGATGGCCGACCCGATACCGAGGTTGAACGCCCCGAAGAGGTTGTCGTACCCGAGGATCGACACCGAACCGGTGCTGTTGCTGCCCTTCGTCAGAACGTAGATGTTGTCGAAGATGCGGAACGCGTCGAGCGTGCGGAACAGCAGCGCCACGAGGATAGCCGGCTTCATCAACGGGATGATGATGCGGATCAGTCGGGTCCACGCGCCGGCGCCGTCCACCTGGGCCGCCTTGAGCAGATCGTCGGGAACGAGCGCGAGACCGGCGAGCAGCAGCAGTGCCATGAACGGCGTCGTCTTCCACACCTCGGCGAGCACGACGATGGCGAGCGACGGAAGCTGCTGCGTCAGAGGCGCACTGCCCTCGGGAAGCAGGTTGGCCAGGTAGCCGGTCTGCGGTGTCCACGCGTAGTACCAGCTGTACGCGGCGGCGACGGTGACGATGCCGTACGGGATCAGCACGACGGTGCGGACGACGCCGCGCCCGAAGATGGTGCGGTGCATGACCAACGCGACCGCGAGGCCGAGGACGAACTCGATGATCACCGAGATGACGGTGATGCCCACGGTCACCGCGAACGCCGTCCACCAGTAACCGTCGGTGAGGACGGAGACATAGTTGGACAGTCCGACGAATTCCTTGTCGTCCGGGAATGCCAGGTTGTACTTCTGCAGACTCAGCCAGAAGGCGTAGATGATGGGATACGCGGTGACGGCGATCATCAGGATCGCGGCGGGAGCGACCAGCAGGAGCCCCAGTCGGCGCTCCGCCTTCTTGCCCTCGGACACCGCCTCGGCCGCCTTGGCGTGCTTCTGCGGGCGTCGGGGCTCGTCGGTGACGGTCATGGGATCAGCCCTTCGGAGTTCACGGCCTGGCGGACCAGATCGGCGAGCCTGTCGACGTCTCCCACGGGATCGATGTCCTGCGGGGGGTTGAGCGCGTCGGTCAGGAGGATCGAGATGGACTGGTACGCGGGCGACACCGGTCGGACCGCGGCACTCTCGATCGAGCCGAGAACGCCCTCCCATGCCGGGTAGGCGGCCTGGAACTCGGGATCGTCGTAGAGCGAGCGGATCACCGGCGGCACACCGCCGTCGACGGCGTTGTTGCGCTGGTTCTGCTCGTCGGTCAGGCACGCGACGGCGGCCCACGCCTCGTCGGGATGCTCGGTGGTCTTGGCGACACCGATGTTGAACCCGCCGATGGTGACCTTGGCGGGCTCACCGGGGTTCACCGAGGGGTACGGCGCGCTGCGGAACACCTCGTTCACCGCCGCGTCCTGCTGGTCGGCGGGAACGGTGGACAGGTCGAGGAAGGACACGCCGCCCGCGGCGGCGTTCTCCTTGAGTCCGGGGAGCACGAACGGGTAGTTCACCTCGGCGAACATGGTGCCCGCCTCGACGCCGAGACGTGCTGTGCCCTCGTCACTCTGGGAGACCGAGGGGTCGGCGCCGGGAGCGGTCGCGACGCTCTTGATGATCGAGAGCGCCTTCTCGGTGGCCGCGCGGTGCTCGGGGGTGTCGTTCAGTGTCACGGTGGTGCCGTCCTCGCCGACGACGGATCCGCCGGCACTCTCGAGGAGGGTGTTGAACCAGACCATGAAGCCCTCGTACTGCTTCGCCTGCACACCGATGGCCGCGGGCTTGCCGGAGGCGGCGTTCTCGCCGGCGGTGGCGATGAGGTCGTCCCACGTCGCCGGGGGCTGGCCGTTCGGCACCATGTCCGGGCGGTACCAGAGCAACTGGGTGTTGGAGTTCAGCGGGACCGCGTACAGCTTGTCCTTCTGCTCTGTCTCGGGGTCGAGCCACTCGGCGGTGGCGAGCGGGCCCTCGAGCACCGATCCGTCACGCAGCTTCGCCTCGAGATCGTCCGGAACCGGCAGTGCCCAACCGGCTTCGGCGAACTCGGCGGTCCAGACCACGTCGAGTGTCATCAGATCGAGCGTGCGGTCGTTGCCCGCCAGACGGCGAGCGAGCTGCAGGCGCTGATCGTTGGCGCTCTTGGGGAGCGTGCGCTGCTCCACCCGGTACGCGCCGCCCGACTGCTCGGTGCACGCCTGCGCCGCCGCCGCGTACTGCTCCGCGCCGTCGGCGGCGGTGTAGAAGCTCAACACGATTCCGTCGTCGGAGGATCCACACCCCGCCAACAGACTTCCGGCCACCACCGCGGCGGCCCCTGTCGCTGCGAGTTTCCTCGCCCTGTACCTCTTCGGCACGACCGCCTCCTCTGCCGCAAGAGAAGGCGCCACAGTCGGCCCGACTCCGCAGCGTGTGCTTCGTTGGACACGCATTCCCTGCGAAGTGGAACCTAGTCGAAAGCTGAGAGGAAAACGGTGGCTTGTTGCAATCCCGTGATGCTTTCGGTACCGACGGGTCGGTGGTGAGAGGTCAGATGGCGAGACGCGCCAGCAGATCGCGCGCCTTCTCGGCCGTCTTCGGCTCGCACAGCACGTCGTACCGCCCCGCGACCAACTGCATCGTCGACGCGAAGTCGCGCTGCCCCTTGGTCGCCGCGTAGGGAATGGTGGCCGAGATCAGTCCGAAGACGATGCCGCCCAGCACACCGACGAGGAGCGCGCTCAGGTAGTTGGTGTTCGTGATGATTCCGAGAACGAGTCCGAGGAAGACACCGAGCCAGGCGCCCGAGATGATGCCGCCGCCAATCACTTTGGCCCAGGTGAGGCGACCGATGACACGCTCGACCTGCATGAGGTCGACACCCACGATGGTGACGTCCTGGACCGAGAACTCCTGATCGGAGAGGTAGTCGACCGCGCGCTGCGCCTCGGCGTAGGTGGGATAGGAACCGATGGGCCAGCCCGACGGCGGGGTGGGGAGGCCCTGTCCGGGGCGGCCGGACTGCGACATGGGGTTCGTCATGACTCCATTGTGCCTGCTGGCGGGTCGGTCGTGGGGTCCGGTGCGGGCCGCGCACCGCTGCGCACCATGCCGGCCGCGTCGGCGGCCTCGACGAGGGCCCGAGCCATTCGATGACCCGCCTCGTCGACCATCTCGTCCCCCACCATGACGGCCCCGCGCGCTCCCCCGTCGACGGAGAGGTACCGACGGTAGGTCTCGACGATGTCGTGGGCGCGGTCGACGTCGGCCTGGCGCGGCGAGAACGTCTCGTTGGCGATGTCGATCTGCGAGGGGTGCAGCACCCACTTGCCGTCGTAGCCCAGAGCCGCGGAATGCCGGGCGGCGCGGGTGAACCCGTCGGTGTCGCGGACCTGCACCCAGGGTCCGTCGATGGCCTGGAGCCCGTGGGCCCGCGCCGACAGCAGGATCGTCATCAGCACGTGGTGGTAGGCGTCGCCGCGCTCGTAGCCGGGCGGCTGCTCACCCACCGTGAGGGTGCGCATGCCGACGTCGGCCATGAAGTCACCCGGCCCGAACACCAGGGTCTGCACCCGCGGCGAGGCCGTCGCGACGGCGTCGATGTGGAGCAGACCCACGGCGTCCTCGATCTGCGGCTCGATCCCGATGCGGCCGACGGGTAGGTCCGACTCGCGTTCGAGTTGTGTCAGAAGCAGATCGAGCGCCTGCACCTCACCGGCCGAGCGCACCTTGGGCAGGACGAGGGCGTCGAGGTGGGCACCCGCCCGTCCGACCACCTCGAGCACGTCGCGGAACGTGGCCTCCGTCGTCCAGTCGTTGACCCGCACGAGCCGGAGCTGCGTGCCCCACCCGGCCCATCCGAGCGCGTCGGCGACGTCGATGCGCGCCTGCGCCTTGGCGGCCGGCGCGACCGCGTCCTCGAGATCCAGGAAGACGGCGTCGGCGGGCAGGCCCAGAGCCTTGCGCATCATCTTCGGACTGCTGCCCGGCGCGGCGAGCACGGAGCGTCGGAGGCGGGCGCGCGGCACTGTGGTGGTCACCACGGCACACTATCGGCCCGCACCGCGTGCGAGGCCCCCGTCTACTGTTGCGCCCATGGCAGCAGTGAACAAGGTGTTCGCCGCCAGGCTCGCGGGCCTCGTGGTGCTCGGACCCGACGGTGAGAGCATCGGCCGCGTCCGCGACATCGTCGTGACCGTGCGCGTCGGTCGCCAGCAACCCCGCGTCCTCGGCCTCGTGGTCGATCTGGCCACGAGGCGCAAGATCTTCGTTCCGATGCTGCGCGTGACGGCCGTCGAACCGACGTCGGTGACGCTGACCACCGGCAACGTCAGTATGCGCCGCTTCGTCCAGCGACCGGGCGAGGTGCTGGCCCTGGCCCAGGTCCTGGACTCGCGGGTGCGAACCGACGATCCGGACGCCGAGGACCTGCACGGCGTGGACTGCGTCGTCGTCGACCTCGGTATCGAGCAGACCCGCACGCGGGACTGGGTCATCGCGCGCGTCGCCGTGCGCCCCCACCGCACCCGGCTGGGTCGCCGCGGCAGCATCCACGTGCTCGACTGGCAGAACGTGCAGGGCCTCACCTGGTCCGATCTGTCCCTGCCGGGTCAGGGTGTGTCACAGCTCCTCGCCCAGTTCGAGGGACTCCGGCCCGCCGACGTGGCCGACGCGATCCGCGACCTCCCGGAGAAGCGGCGACTCGAGGTCGCCTTCGCCCTGGACGACCAGCGCCTCGCGGACGTCATCCAGGAGATGCCCGACGACGATCAGATCGACCTGGTGCAGGCGCTCGCCCCCGCCCGCGCCGCCGACGTGCTCGAGGCCATGGACCCCGACGACGCAGCCGACCTGCTCGGCGAGTTGCCGGAGCCGGAGGCCGAATCGCTGCTGCGCCTGATGGATCCGCAGGACTCCGAGCCGGTGCGACGTCTCCTCGAGCACTCCCCCGACACGGCGGGTGGTCTGATGACACCGGAACCGGTGGTGCTGAGCGCGTCCGCGACGGTCGCCGAGGCGCTCGCTCGTGCGCGCAACCCCGACCTCACGCCCGCCCTCGCGTCGCTGGTCTTCGTCGTGCGACCGCCGACGGCCACACCCACGGGCCGCTACCTCGGCTGCGTGCATCTCCAACAGTTGCTGCGCGAACCGCCCGCCAGTCTGGTCGGCGGCGTGATCGACACGACACTGTCGACGCTCTCCCCGGACGACAGTCTCGCCGCCGTCACGCGATACTTCGCGGCGTACAACCTGGTCTGCGGACCGGTCGTGGACGCCGAGGAGCATCTCATCGGCGCCGTGACCGTGGACGACGTCCTGGACCACCTTCTTCCCGACGACTGGCGCGAACAGGAGCACGTGGGACATGAGTGAGAAGTCGGCGGCGACCGCCAGACAGCGCCTCGACACTCCACGCGGATCCCGACGGTTCAAGCTCGACATCGACGTCGACTCGGTCGGCCGGACCGGCGAGAACGTCGCGCGATTCCTCGGTACGGGGCGATACCTGGCGATCCAGACGGGGATCGTCATCGTGTGGATCCTGCTCAACGTCTTCGCGGTGAGCCTGCAGTGGGACCCCTACCCCTTCATCCTGCTCAATCTGGCGTTCTCGACGCAGGCCGCCTACGCGGCCCCGCTGATCCTGCTCGCTCAGAACCGGCAGGACGACCGCGACCGGGTGTCGCTCGAGGAGGATCGCTCGCGCGCCGCGCAGACCAAGGCGGACACCGAGTTCCTCGCTCGTGAGCTCGCTGCGCTCCGGATCGCGGTCGGCGAGGTCGCCACGCGCGACTACCTCCGCCGCGAACTCGACGACCTGCGCGCGGCGCTGCTCGATCCCGCGCAGGCGGCGGCCGAGGAACAGAAGGCGCGCAAGAAGTCTCGCAAGAAGTCGGTCGACGAGGACTCCACCTCGTTCGCCGCCGCCCCTTCCGTCGAGGAAACAACTCGTTTCGACCACAGCGAGGACACGCGACGGTAACCTCGGTCACACTGCGCGTCGGGTCTCGGTGAGTGCGCAGCCGAGTGTTCGTGGGGGTTTGTCGTATGCGCGTCGGTCGAGACTCTCGACTCGGAGGTGCACTGAGTGCCTCGATTCTTCTTCTCAGCGCGGTCACGCTGGCCGCCGGCTCGGTGACGCCGAGTTCCGCGCACGGTTCCGTCGCGATGGCGGCCGCCGAATCGGTTGCGGCGCCGACACTCCCACCACGGGAGCGCGCTGTCGGCCTGGTCGAGCCCGCCGATCGGCAACCGGTCGCGTTCCGGTCTCCGAAACCAGCCGTCGCCGCGCCCGCGGGCGCCCCGGCCGCTGCTGCGGCGCCGCTGTCCGCCGTGCTCGTCGGCGCACTCGGCATTCCCGAACTCGTCCTGCAGGCCTACCGCTCCGCCGAGGCCCAGCTCGCCACCTCGACACCGGGCTGTCACCTGCGGACCCTGGCCGACGAGGGCCGCACCGATCTGCTGACCCTCGGCGTCACCCCGGTACTCGCCGCCCAACTGGACGATCCGTACAGCCTCGACGGGATGCATCACTGGCTCGGCAACTGGCAGCTCCGCGCCGCCGAAGCCGCCGGGTCCCGTGACCCGGACCGCCGCGCGCTCGGTCACCGCGAACACCGGCGATCGGCTGCCGCTCTGCACGAGTTCGAGACCCGCTGGCGCCACGGCGGCGCCCCCCGACTGCGCGAACTGGCCGACTCCGGCGCCGTCGAACTGCTCGGTGGGCCGTCGATGCACCCGTTCCAACCTCTGCTCGACCCACGACTGCGGACGTTCGCGCTCCGCGAGGGACGCGCCGACGCCGTACGCCGGTGGGGCCGCGGCACCGAGGGCATCTGGGCACCCGAGTGCGCCTTCACCGCAGGGATGGAACTCGACTACGCCGCCGCGGGCGTCGGACACTTCATGGTCGACGGCCCGGCTCTGCACGGAGACACGACGTGCGGCCGTCCGGTCGGCGACACCCACGTCGTCGCGTTCGGTCGCGATCTCCCGGTCAGCTATCGCGTGTGGTCACCGAAGTCCGGTTATCCCGGTCATTCCGCGTACCGCGACTTCCACACCTACGACCACGACACCGGGCTGAAGCCGTCCCGGGTCACCGGCAGAAGCGTCGCGGGCCCGGACAAGGCACCGTACGAACCGGAGCGCGCCGCAGCAGCCGTCCGCTCGCACGTCGAGGACTTCGTCGACGCGGTTCGCCGCCGGCTGCGCTCCGAACACGCGCGCACCGGGTCCCCGGCACTGGTGGTCGCCGCCTTCGACACCGAGCTCTTCGGACACTGGTGGCACGAGGGTCCGGCATGGTTGGCCGGCATCCTGCGTGCGCTCCCCGAGGCCGGCATCCGCGTCGGGACACTCGCGGGCGCGAAGCGAGACGGCTACGTCGGTGACCCCGTCGACCTCCCGGACACCTCCTGGGGCAGCGGGAAGGACTGGCGGGTGTGGGCGGGCGATCCCGTCCGCGACCTGGTCGATCTCAACGCCGAGGTCACCGCCACCGCGCTCGACGCCGTCGACGCGGCACCCCCCGGCGGTCTGCGAGACCGTGTCGCGGACCAGATCCTGCGCGAGACGATGCTCACCGTCTCGAGCGACTGGGCCTTCATGGTGAGCAAGGACTCGGCCGCGCAGTACGCCCGCGACCGCGCCCACAAGCACGCTCACGCGGTGCGCGAGATCGCCGACGCCCGCGTGCACGGGCATCACGCACGAGCCGCCGACCTTGCATCCGGGTGGAACCAGGCGGACGATCTGTTCCCGGACCTCGATGCGCGGCGTCTGCAACCGACGGGTCGGGAGGTGCGGGCGTGAAGGTCCTGATGATCTCGTGGGAGTACCCGCCCGTGGTGGTCGGCGGCCTCGGTCGCCACGTCCACCATCTCGCGGTGGAACTGGCCGCGGCCGGACACGAGGTGGTGGTCCTCTCCCGCCGCCCCACGGGTTCCGACGCGGCGACCCACCCCACCGTGAGCTCGGTAGCCGAGGGCGTGCTCGTCGTCGCCGTGGCCGAGGATCCGGCGCACTTCACCTTCGGAGTGGACATGCTGGAGTGGACGCTCGCGATGGGTCACGCGATGGTGCGCGCCGGCCTCGCACTCTCCAAGCCCGGCATCGGCGAGGGGTGGGTTCCCGACGTCGTCCATGCCCACGACTGGCTGGTGGCGCACCCGGCGATCGCGCTCGCCGAGTACTACGACGTCCCGCTGGTCTCGACGATCCACGCGACGGAGGCCGGACGCCACAGCGGATGGGTCTCCGGCCGCGTGAACCGCCAGGTGCACTCCGTGGAATGGTGGCTGGCGCACGAATCCGATTCCGTCATCACGTGTTCCGCGGGAATGGAGGACGAGGTGGTCCGCCTCTTCGGTCCGCTTCCGTCCCCGGTCCACGTGATACGCAACGGCATCGACACCCGGACCTGGACGTACCGTCCTCGCGCGGCGCGCACCGGCGCCCCGTCCCTGCTCTTCGTGGGTCGGTTGGAGTACGAGAAGGGGGTGCAGGATCTGATAGCGGCACTCCCCCGTGTCCGACGGACGCACCCCGGCACCACGCTCACCGTCGTCGGCGACGGGACCCAGCTCGACCACCTCGTCGATCTGGCGCGTGTGCACCGGGTGCGCCGGGCGGTGACGTTCGTCGGATCCCTCGGCCACGACGGCGTTCTCGGGCATCTGCACCGGGCGGACGCGCTGGTGCTGCCGAGTCGATACGAGCCCTTCGGCATCATCGCCCTCGAGGGCGCCGCGGCCGGCACACCGCTCGTCGCCTCCACCGCGGGCGGCCTGGGCGAAGCCGTCGTCGACGGCGTCACCGGGATGTCCTTCGTTCCCGGCGATGTCGGCTCCTTGGCGACGGCGGTGCGGCGTACACTCGACGACCCCGCTGCGGCACGTACCCGGAGTGACGCGGCACGTGCGCGACTCACGTCCGACTTCGACTGGCACTCCGTGGCCCGCGAGACCGCCACGGTCTACTCCACCGCGAAGCGCCGGGTGCGCTTTCCGCTGGGCAGGCCCACGATCAGCGAACGTCCACTGCCCGAACGGGACTGAGTCACTCGCTCCCGAGCGACTTCTTGCGGGCGATGTCCTCCAGTGCGGCGACGTACGCCGCGCGGTCCTCCGCGCCGGCCTCCCAGTCGGTGCGACGGTTCCGGACCACTCGTGCGGGTGCGCCGACCGCGATCCCGTAGTCGGGCACATGCCCCTTGACCACCGCGTGCGCGCCCAGGACGCAGCCGCGACCGACGACGGTCTCCCGCAGCACGGTCACCTTCGCGGCGATCCACGTGTCCGGGCCGATCCGCACCGGCGACTTGACGATGCCCTGATCCTTGATCGGCACCGTGATGTCCTCGGTCCGATGATCGAAATCGCAGATGTAGCACCAGTCGGCGACGAGGGTGGACGCACCGATCTCGATGTCGAGATAGGTGTTGACGACGTTGTCCTTGCCGAACACCACCTTGTCACCGATGCGCAGCGACCCCTCGTGGCAGCGGATCGCGTTGCCGTCACCGATGTGCACCCAGCGACCGATCTCGAGTCGCGCCAGCTCGGGCGTCGCGTGGATCTCGACGTTCTTGCCGAGGAACACCATTCCGCGCAGCACCACGTGCGGGTTCGCGGCCTTGAAACGCGCGAGGCGGTAGTACCGCACCAGGTACCAGGGCGTGTACGCCTTGTGGCCGATCACCCAGCGCATCGACGCGAGCGTGAGGAAGCGCGCCTGGTCGGGGTCACGTCGCCGCGATCCTCGCCACCGGGTGCGCAACGGCGCGTTCCACATGCTGGTCATGGGCGGCACATTACTGTCGGCGCCGCCGCAGGGAACCCGGGGGCCGACCACCGGGGGTCGGAACCGTGACGCATCGTTTCAGCCGTTAGTCTCGTGCGAGCCGATCACCCGACATCAGGAGAGTGCATGCACGACGAGAACCCGCGTACCTCGGTGCGCACTCGTCGAGCCGGTGCCGCTCTCCTCGCGGTCGGCGCCCTCGCCCTCGGGGCCTGTGGCAGTGACTCCGGGCCCATCGACATCCTGGGCGACGAGGGCTGGCGCGGCGGTCTCGCCGACGCCCACAACTCCGCCTCGGTGACCACCGAGGGCAGTCGCTCCCTCGCTCTCGACTGGACCCGCCCTCTCGGCGCTCCCACGTCCACACGTCCCTCCGTCGCGCCCAACGGTCAGATCACGGTGACGATGACCGGAGACGCCGGCTGCGCGCTCGGATCGTTCCAGGGCGAGACCGGACGCAAGCGGTTCTGCAACTCGCTCGGACCCTCCGGCGTCTCGTCGACCGCGGTCGCCGACTCGGCGTCCAACCTCTACGCCGGTGACGACGGCAGCATGAGCTCGATCAACCAGAACGGTCAACTGCGCTGGCGCACACCGGTCTACGGGGTACCGCGCACCCCGCAGTTCCTGCCCGACGGCAACGTCCTGGTGGTCACCCAGTTCGGTCAGATCAACGTGCTGAGCAACCAGACCGGGAACGCGGTCGCACCCGTACTGGACCTGAACCCCAATCCCACGCCCCTGGACGCGCCGAACACCACGCTGCGGCCCGCGGACGACGGTCTGCTGGCCTGCCTGGGCGGTGGGCCGGACTGCGCCGTCGCGGCGGCACCGGCCGTCGATCTGGAGTCCTCGACCGTCTACCTCGTCCTGTGGCGCGCCGGCGCCATCGCTCCCCAGCTCGTGGCGCTGTCCTACACCGGCGGCGACTCCCCCGGCCTCACCGAGGCGTGGTCGTCGCCCCTGCTTCCCTCCGCCGTGACATCGAGCCCCGTGGTGTCACCCGACGGTGACCGTGTGTACCTCACGGACGTCGAGGGCACCGTGCGTGCGTACTCCACCGAGGACGGCTCCGAGATCTGGTCCTACTTCGTCGGTGACCGCGCGGCAGGAAGCGTGTCCGTCGCTGCGGACGGCACCATCGTCCCCGCGGGCGGCGCGGGGTCGCATCTGCGGGCGATCCGCGATGCGGGCGAGCGACCCGAGACGCTGTGGGAGCGGCCAGATCTCGTGACACAGGGTTCCTCCGCACTGGCGGGTGGCACCACGGGCTACACGGTGGTCGGCGACGGTGACGGGCTCGCACTCGTCACCTTCGACACGGCCACCGGCGAGACGGTCGACACCGACGCGCTCCCCGGCGCCGAGGGCTACAGCCCCGGAGTCGTCGTCGGCTCGGACGGCGAGGTGGTCGTCCCGACCGCGCTGGGATCCCTCTACTCGTTCCGCTGAGGCCCGGTGCGCGGCCCGCACACGAAGGCCACCCCCGAGCGCCCGATCCGGGTGATCACGAGCCCCAGCGGCACGGTGCCCCGGAGATCGAGCCGGGGGCGCAGCAACGCAGGATCGACGTCGATGCCGCGGACGAGAATCTCGAGCGACCCGCATCCCAGCTCCGCGAGCCGCTTGCGCAACACCTTCTCGGTGAAGGGCAACCTGTCGAGGATCTCGAAGCCCGTCGTCCCCTCCGGTATCGCGTCTCCCGTGAGGTGCGCGATGCGTGGATCCAGTTGCCACAATTCATGTCTCGCGGCGTAGTGGCGCACGAGACCGGCCCGCACGACGGCGCCGTCGGGATCGACGATGTACCTGCCCGGGGCGCGATCGTCGTCGATGGCGTCCGAGTCGGCGTCCGTCACCTCCCACGCGGAACCGTCCGACCGGAGCACCGTCGCACGGCGACGCACAGCGGGGTCCGCCACCTCCCCCAGCCAGAGGCACGCCTCGCGGACGGCGCCGTCGAGGGAGACGAGTTCGACCTCGGCCCGCGTGTGTCGGCTCGCGAGGTCGAGACGGTCGACGTCGAGACCCGGTGCGCACTTGACCACCAGGTCGCGGCCGGCATAGGCGTCGAGGAGGTCCGGAAGCGGGGGTTCGAGGGCTGCGGGGTCGTGACGGCGGCGGCCGCCGGCGCGGCGGCCGGGGTCGGCGACGACGACGGTGCCGCGCGTGGTGGGGACCACCGCGTCGGCACGCAGCACGGCCACGTCGGGAACGTTGTGTCGTGCCATGGCCAACCGCACCGGATCGAGATCGCTGCCCACCACGATGTCCGCGACCGAGTGCAGGGTGTGCAGTTCGGTGCCGATCGAGCAGGTGACGTCGTGGATGCGACGTCCGCGCAGCCGCTCGGCCCGGTGCCGGGACACCTGTTCGGTGGTGGCCTGCTGCACCGCGTCGTCGGTGACCAACCACGTTCCGGCGAACGGCAGCTTGGTCGCGGCCTTGCGACGCAGGGTGACCGTCTCGATCAGCGCGGCGGCGCGGTCACCGAAGGCGCTGCGGATCCGGCCGATGTCCGAGACCAGCGTGGCGGGCGTCAGCGCACGGTCACCGACCGCGGCCAGCGCGTCGGACGCCCCGGCCAGGTACTCGACGTCGTCGAGGTCGAACGAGTATCCCACCGACGCGTCAGAGCGCGCCGGTGTCCGGCTTCGTGCCTGTGATCATCACGTTGTAGAAGTAGCCACGGGGCACGACGTGGTGCAGCACGTTCTCGTCGAGCCAGGACAGCGACTTCCAGCCGTTGAACGCGAACCTCGCCCAGCCCCAACCCAGCTTCTCCGCCGGCACCGCCGCCTCGAAGGTGCGGACCGGCCAGCCCAGCAGCGCTGCGGCGAACTCCTCGGTCTTGGCCTGCACGTCGTCCGCACCGGCGGCGACGGCGATGTTCTCGAGCTCCGTCGGGTCGAAGGTGTGCAGATCGACGACGGCCTCGAGTGCCGCGGCACGGGACGACTCGTCCAGCTCCTGCTGCGGGCGACGCCAGTCCGCGAGGAACGGCAACCGCGTCGTGCGGGTCGTGGCCTCCCACGTGAGACGCCCCAGCCACCGCGCGTAGAAGTTGCCCACCGTCGTCGGCTCGCCCGCGAACACGAACCGGCCGCCGGGCTTGAGCACGCGCAGCACCTCGCGCAGAGACTGCTCCACGTCCGGGATGTGGTGCAGCACCGCGTGACCGACGACGAGATCGAACGTGTCGTCCTCGTACGGGATGGTCTCGGCATCGGCGACGCGGCCGTCCACGTCGAGGCCCAGGTTCTCGGCGTTGCGCAGCGCGACCTTGACCATGCCCGGCGACAGGTCCGTGACGGACCCGGTCGCGGCGACGCCGCTCTGCATGAGGTTGAGCAGGAAGAAGCCGGTACCGCAGCCCAGTTCCAGCGCGCGACCGTACGGCAGGGCCTCGGATCCGGCCACCGCGTCGAAACGGCCGCGGGCGTAGTCGATGCAGCGCTGGTCGTAGGAGATCGACCACTTGTCGTCGTAGGTCTCCGCTTCCCAGTCGTGGTAGAGCACCTGGGCCAGCTTGGTGTCCGACCGTGCGGCCTGCACTTCCTCGGCACTCGCGTGCGGGCGCGGCGCCGGATCCGACGGTGCGGTCGAGGCGGCGGTGTCGGTGTGCGGTTCACGAGCGGTCATGGAAGGGAACCCTATCTGAACGAGTGCGGGAGGCTAGTTGCCGGTGAAGTCGGCCTTGCCCGGGCCGTTCTCGAGGAACGACGCCATGCCGATCGCGCGGTCCTCGGTACCGAACAGCGAGGCGAAGACGTGCGCCTCGATCTTCAGGCCCGTCGCGAGGTCGGTGTCCAGACCCTCGTCGATGGCCGCCTTGGCTGCGGCGAGGGCGCGCGAGGCACCGCGGACGAACTGACCGGCCCACGTGCGCGCCGCCTCGTACACGGCATCGGGGGCCACCACCTCGTCCACGAGGCCGACGGCGAGCGCCTCCTCGGCCCCGACGAAACGGCCGGTGAACACCATGTCCTTCGCGCGGCTCGGGCCGATCAGCCGGGCGAGTCGCTGGGTGCCGCCACCGCCGGGAATGACGCCGAGCAGCACCTCGGGGACGCCGAGCTTCGCGTTGTCGCCCGCAATGCGGCGATCGGCACCGAGGGCGACCTCCAGACCGCCGCCGAGGGCGTATCCGGTGATGGCGGCGACGGTGGGCTTCGGGATGGACGCGATCGCTCCGAGACCGGCCTGCAGAGCGCCGATCGCGTCGGTCATCTGACCCGCGGACATCTCCGCCATCTCCTTGATGTCCGCGCCGGCGGCGAACACCTTCTCACCGCCGTACACGATGACCGCCTTGACGTCCGGATCCTCGGCGGCGGCCCGCGACACCTCGAGGAGCTCACCCTGCACCTGGCGGTTCAGAGCGTTCATCGGCGGCCGGGAGAGCCGGATGGTGCCGATGCCGTCGGTCACGTCGAGAGTCACGAATTCAGCCATGGCCAGCACGCTAGCTGTTCGACGTCCGCTCGGTGCGTGGGGGGAGGTCGGCGCGATACTCGTCGGCGCCGTCGAAGTTCACCCGCACGGATCCACCCGATCCGCTGATGACGGGCTGCACCGGCGCCAGATCGGCCTCTGCGGCCATGGCCTCGGCCACCGACCCGTGACCGGCGAGATGCCGCAGGCACGCCCAGGTGGGCGGCATCAGCATGCGGTCGCCGCGACGGAACTCGTCGAGGGCATCCGCGGGCCGCACCCACGCGGCGTCGACGGCCTCGGACGTCTCGCCGTCGGGACGTTGCCCGGACGGGAGCGCCGCGACGAAGAAGCGGGTGTCGTACCGACGGGTCGTCTCGCCCTCGGGCGTGATCCAACGGGCGTGCGGGCGCAGCAGATCGGAGCGCACCACCAGTCGGGTCTCGGCCAGGAACTCACCGAAAGAGATCTCATGCTTCTCGACGGCACGACGCCGGTCGGCGTGATCGGACGTGTCCGCGACGACGGTGTGCGCGTCGGGCCCGGCGAACAGGACACCGCACTCCTCGAAGGTCTCGCGCACCGCGGCGAGCACCAGGGCCCGCGCCGCGGCGTCGTCGTCGGTGCCGAACCGTGCCGCCCACCACGCGGGTGACGGGCCGGCCCACCGGTCCTCCCCGTCCGCGGGCGTGCGATCGGTCGGATCCACACCGCCGCCCGGGAAGACCGTCATGCCGGCGGCGAACGCCATCCGTCCGACTCGCCGCTGCAGGAAGACCTCGAGCCCTGCCGGCGCATCGCGCAGCAGGATGACGGTGGAGGCGTCCCGCAGCGCGACCGGTTCGGTCACCGCGCTCGCCGATGGGACGACCGCGACCGCTTGCGCCGCGCGAAGAAGCGCCCGTCGGTGCGCTCGAGGGCGATGGCCTGACTGAACGCGGTGGACAGGTTCTCCTCCGTGATGACGTCGTCGATGAGACCCTGCGCCACGACTCCGCCCTCCTTGAGCAGCATCGCGTGGGTGAAGCCCGGTGGGATCTCCTCCACGTGGTGCGTGATCAGCACCGTCGCGGGGGCGTCGGGGTCGAGTGCGAGGTCGGTGAGGATGGCGACGAGATCCTCGCGGCCTCCGAGGTCGAGACCCGCGGCCGGCTCGTCGAGCAGCAGCAACTCGGGGTCCGTCATCAGAGCGCGGGCGATCAGGACACGCTTGCGTTCGCCCTCGGACAGCGTCCCGAAGGTACGGCGAGCGAGATGCTCGATACCGGCCGTCTCGAGCATGTCGACCGCACGCTCGTCGTCCACCTCGTCGTACTTCTCACGCCAGCGACCGAGCACCGCGTACCCCGCCGACACGACCAGATCGGCCACCACCTCGTCGGACGGGATGCGTCCGGCGAGAGCAGAGGACGACAGGCCGATGCGCGGCTTGAGTTCCGAGATGTCGACGTGCCCGAGCGTCTCGCCGAGCACGTGCGCGGTGCCGGAGGTCGGGTAGATCTCCGCCGCGGCGACGCGCAGCAGCGTGGTCTTGCCCGCACCGTTCGGTCCGAGGACCACCCACCGCTCGTCCAGCTCCACGTTCCAGGAGACGGGGCCGACGAGGGTCGTCCCTCCGCGGACGACGGAGACATCGGCGAGTTCGACGAGCAGGTCTGGGTCAGGAGAGGACACGCCTTCCATCTTCCCGCACGCGCGGGGTGCATCCACGGCAGGATCAGCACGCGTGTCGCACGAACAGAACTCACCGAAGTCCGCCGCCGCGTCGGGCAGGCCCTTCCCGCTGGGCGCCCACCCCGTGGAGGGCGGCGTCTGCTTCGCCGTGCACGCACCCGACGCGCACGCCGTCGAGGTGTGTCTGGTGGACGGGTCGGGCCCCGACTCACGGGAGTCGCGTCACCTCCTCACCCAGCGCACGTACGGCATCTGGCACGGCGTGGTCGCCGAGGCCGGCGTCGGATCCGTCTACGGCTACCGCGTCTCCGGACCGTGGAATCCCGAGGCCGGTCACCGGTTCGATCCGCACAAGATCCTTCTCGACCCCTACGCACGGCGCATCGTCGGCAGCCTCGGCGACGCGCGAGCCCTCCTGCCGTATCGCGACGACCCGTTCGGACCGCAGTCGACGGTCGACTCGCTGGGACACGCTCCCCTCGCGGTGGTCACCGCTCCCCTGCCGGCCTCGGACGCACCGCGACTCGAGACCGACTGGGACCGCACCGTCGTGTACGAGGTGCACGTCGGGTCGTTCACCGGCGCCCATCCGGACGTCCCCGAGAATCTGCGCGGCACCTACCTCGGACTCGTTCACCCTGCGGTGCTCGAGCACCTTCGTACGCTGGGTGTGACGGCGGTGGAACTGCTTCCGGTGCACGCGTGCCTCACCGAACCCGGTGTGCGCGCCCGAGGGATGCGCAACCACTGGGGCTACAGCACCGGCTCGTACTTCGCCGTCGAACCGTCCTACGCCTCGGTCCCCGGCGCCGAGGTCACCGAGTTCCGCACGATGGTGGACACGCTGCACGAGGCGGGTATCGAGGTGATCCTCGACGTCGTCTACAACCACACCTGCGAGGGCGGTGTCGACGGCCCCTCCCTCTCGTGGCGCGGCCTGGACGCGCGCGGGTACTACCTGCTGGACGCCCGCGGTCACGACATCGATCTGACGGGATGCGGCAACACCGTCGACGCCGCGTCCCCGGCCGTCGTCCGGATGGTCTGCGACTCGTTGCGGTACTGGGTCACCGAACTGGGGGTCGACGGCTTCCGCTTCGATCTCGCCAGCACTCTGGGCAGGCCGGGCGGATGGCGCTTCGATCCGCACGCCCCGATGTTGAGCGCCATCGCGGCCGACCCGATCCTGTGCCGCGCGAAGCTGATCGCCGAGCCGTGGGACGCGACCGGGCCCGGGTACCAGGTCGGCGGGTTCGGCGGCGTGTGGAGCGAGTGGAACGACCGCTACCGAGACACGCTGCGCCGCTTCTTCGCCGGGCACGGCGGTGTGCGTGAGCTGGCGTCACGCCTCGCGGGATCCGAGGATCTGTTCGCGCCGACCGGACGCAGGCCGTGGGCGTCCGTCAACTTCGTCACCGCTCACGACGGCTTCACCGCGCGAGACCTGGTGTCCTACACCGCCAAGCACAACGAGGCCAACGGCGAGTCCAACCGTGACGGCACCGACAACAACCTCTCGGTGAATCACGGCGTCGAGGGCGAGACCGAGGACCCCGCCGTGCTCGCGGCGCGCGATCGACACGTGCGTGCGCTGCTGTCGACCCTGGCCCTGTCCACCGGGACACCCATGTTCCTGGCCGGCGACGAACTGGGACACACGCAGCACGGCAACAACAATGCCTACTGCGTGCCGCAGGGAACATCGGCCGCGGATGCGCACGCGATCGACTGGTCGAGACGGGACGACGCCCTGACGGCGACTCTGGGACGAGCACTGCGGCTGCGTCGATCGGCACCCGTTCTGCGCCAACAGGAGTTCTTCGCCGGTCGTGACACACCCAGCGGCGAACCGGATCTCATGTGGTTCGACCACGACGGGGCCGAGATCGTCGGCGATCGGTGGAACGACGATCACGCCCGGACCCTGCAGGCCTGGGTCGACGGATCCGACGTGCGCATCCCCGCGCTCCGACACGCAGGGGTCGAGGCGGAGACCTTCGATTCGGCTCTGCTGGTAGTGCACTCGGGAGGCGATGCGAACATCGTCCTCCCCGATCACCGTCGACACGGGCCGAACGAGGCTCCCGGTTACGTTCCCGTCTTCGACTCCGCGACACCCGACGGTCGACCGGTGGACGCGTCGCCCGTCTCCGCGGGAAGCACCGTCCGAGTGGCCGGTCCGATCGTGCTCGTCTACATCTCGACGATCCCGTCCTGACTCAGGCGGTGCGCGGGACGTCCAGCTCGGCGATCACGGTCATCGACCCGGGGGCGACCTCCGTGTAGCCCGCGTCCCGCACGCCGACGGCGGTGCCGCGCTCGCACTCGGCCACGAGGCGAGACCAGGTCTCGGCATCGGCATCACGGACGCTGACGGCCCACTGCGCGTCCTGCCACGCCCGGACGTCCTCGACCGTCATGGCACCGGCAGCGAGCATCACGGCGTGTCCCACCTGGGCGGCGGTCTTGCCGACGGTCATCTCGAGCTCCGCGTCCACCCAGAGCCGCACGGCACCCTCGGCGTGCGGTCCCGGGTCGTCGGCCGGCAGGTCGGTGCCTCCCACCTGGAGCTTGCGCAGCCTCGGGTCCAGATCACCCACACGGCACGGCACGTAGGCCCGAGCCGACGCCCCGCCCGCGTCGACGGTCACGCCGTCCACCTCCTGCGCCGCCGTCCACTGCGCGCCCCGCGCGCGACGGGACACCTTGCGGATCCGCGCACCCAGCCACGCCGTGTACTCCTCGTGCCAGGGACCGCCCGGGGCGATGCGCTCGTCCAGGCACACCTGCAGCGTCGCGGACGCCGCCGCGGCCAGCAGGTCGGACCGGGCCGGCGGATCGACCTTGGGGATGTGGAGCACCAGCGGCATCGCGCGCACGTCGGCAGGATCGGGCGGATCGACTCGCGAGCCGTAGGAACCGGCCGCACTCGTCCCGGCCACCAGCACCGCGTGGCGCTCCTCGAGGGTGGACGGCCGGACGTCCTCCAGGGGACCCTCGTCGATCACGGGATGGGGATGCGGCGAACCCCGCCGTCGAGGGAGTCGGCGGCCTCGATCTCACTGCGGGTGACACCGAGGACGAAGAGCAGCGCGTCGAGGAACGGATAGGACAGCGCCGCGTCCGCGACCTCGCGCAGCGCCGGCTTCGCGTTGAAGGCGATGCCGAGACCCGCCGCGGTGAGCATGTCGATGTCGTTGGCACCGTCGCCGACCGCCACCGTCTGCTCCATCGGCACACCGACCTGTGAGGCGAACTGGCGCAGCGCCACCGCCTTCGCCGCGCGATCGACGACATCGCCGATCACGCGGCCGGTGAGCTTGCCGTCGACGATCTCCAGGGTGTTCGCCTTCACGAAGTCCAGTTCGAGCTCGTGCGCCAAGCCCTCGATCACCTGCCGGAAACCGCCCGACACCACGCCGCAGTGATAGCCGAGTCGTCGCAACGTCCGAATGGTGGTGCGCGCGCCCGGCGTGAGCTCGAGATCCTCGGCGACGTCGTCGATGACCGATGCGTCCAACCCGGCGAGGGTCGCGACTCGACGGTGCAGTGACTCCGCGAAGTCGATCTCGCCTCGCATGGCCGCCTCGGTGACGGCTCGGACCTCGTCCTCGACTCCGGCCCGCGCCGCGAGCATCTCGATGACCTCGCCCTGCACCAGCGTCGAGTCGACGTCGAACACGATGAGGCGCTTCGCTCGACGAGCCAGTCCGGACCGTTCGACGGCGACGTCGATACCGACTCCGGCAGCCACGGTCGCGAGCGCCGACCGCAACGCCTCGTCGGCCTCGTCGCTCGACAGCCCGCCCTCCTCCTGCGGACGGGCCGAGACCAACAGCTCGAGTCCCGTCACCGGGTAGTCGGCGATACCGCGGATCGAGTCGATGTTGGCGCCCTGTCGCGCGAGTTCGCTCGACAGCACGCTGATGGCTCGCGCGGTGACGGGCCGTCCCAACACGACGACGACGTGGGTGGAGAGGGGCGAACGACCGTGCGCTCCCCCGACCTCGACGTCGACGTGGACACCCACCGTGCCCATGGCCTCCTCGAGGTGCTCCTGCAAACTCTCGACGTCCCCGGGGCAACTGCCCAGGACACCGAGCGTCAGGCGACCGCGAATGACCACCTGCTCCACGTCCACGACGCTGACGTCGTGTCGCGCCAGCGAGGCGAAGAGCACGGATGTGACACCGGGCTTGTCACCGCCGGTGACCGTCACGAGCACGGACGTCGGCGGGGGTGGTGTCTCCACCATCGAGGTATCTCCTTGTCACACGAAAAGCCCCTCACCGTGAGGAGAGGGGCTCGTCGCTGGAACGGTCGTGGAACGAGAGGACTACTTGTCGCGGTCGCCCGAACCTTCGTGATCGCTGGTCGCGATCGGCGCGCGGCGTGCCTGCTCGAGCACCTCGGTGGTCTTGCCTCCACCGTGGCCCGGTCCCACATGCGCTTCGTCTCGCATGCGTTCGACCATGTGCGGGTAGTGCAGCTCGAACGCGGGGCGCTCGGAGCGGATACGCGGGAGCTCCACGAAGTTGTGGCGCGGCGGCGGGCAGCTGGTCGCCCACTCCAGGGAGTTGCCGTAGCCCCACGGGTCGTCGACCGTGACGACCTCGCCGTAGCGGTAGCTCTTGAAGACGTTCCAGAGGAACGGCAACGTCGAGGCGCCGAGGACGAAGGCACCGACCGTCGAGATCGAGTTGAGCACCGTGAAGCCGTCGGACGGGAGGTAGTCCGCGTAGCGACGCGGGAATCCCTCGGCGCCGAGCCAGTGCTGCACCAGGAACGTGGCGTGGAAGCCGACGAAGGTGGCCCAGAAGTGCCACTTGCCGAGAGCCTCGTCCATCATCCGGCCCGTCATCTTCGGGAACCAGAAGTAGATACCGGCGTAGGTCGCGAACACGATCGTGCCGAACAGCACGTAGTGGAAGTGCGCCACCACGAAGTAGGAGTCGGTGACGTGGAAGTCGATGGGCGGGCTGGCGAGCAGCACACCGGACAGACCACCGAAGAGGAACGTGACCAGGAAGCCGACCGAGAACAGCATCGGCGTCTCGAACGTCAGCTGGCCCTTCCACATCGTGCCGATCCAGTTGAAGAACTTCACACCCGTCGGGACGGCGATGAGGAACGTCATGAAGGAGAAGAACGGCAGCAGCACCGCACCGGTCGCGTACATGTGGTGGGCCCACACGGCGATGGACAGCGCCGCGATGGCGATGGTGGCGTAGATCAGGCCCGTGTAACCGAACAGCGGCTTACGGGAGAAGACCGGGAAGATCTCCGACACGATGCCGAAGAACGGCAGCGCGATGATGTACACCTCGGGGTGACCGAAGAACCAGAACAGGTGCTGCCACAGCAACACACCGCCCGTGGCCGGATCGAACAGGTGCGCACCCAGGTGTCGGTCGGCCGCCAGTCCCAGCAGTGCCGCGGTGAGCAGCGGGAAGGCGAGCAGCACGAGGATCATCGTCACGAAAATGTTCCAGGTGAAGATGGGCATCCGGAACATGGTCATGCCCGGGGCACGCAGGCAGATGACCGTCGTGATCATGTTCACGCCACCGAGGATGGTGCCGAGGCCCGAGAGCGCGAGGCCCATGATCCAGAAGTCCGCGCCCACGCCCGGCGAGTGCACGGCGTCGGTGAGCGGCGTGTAGGCCGTCCAGCCGAAGTCTGCAGCGCCACCGGGGGTGATGAAGCCCGCCGAGGCGATGAGTGCGCCGAACAGGTACAGCCAGTAGCTGAACGCGTTCAGACGTGGGAACGCCACGTCGGGCGCACCGATCTGCAGCGGGAGGATGTAGTTGGCGAACGCGAACACGATGGGCGTCGCGTACAGCAGCAACATGATCGTGCCGTGCATGGTGAAGAGCTGGTTGTACTGCTCGTTCGACAGGAACTGCATGCCCGGGAGGGCGAGCTCCGCACGCATGAGCAGGGCGAGGACGCCACCGAACAAGAAGAAGCCGAACGACGTGACCATGTACATGATCCCGAGCGTCTTCGGATCGGTGGTCGTCACCATCTTGTGGATGAACGATCCCTTGGGCCCCATACGGGGCGGGTACGGCCGTGAAGCCGTCAGCTCGGGGACTGGCTGGGGCGCTAGGGCAGTCACTGATCCTCCTGAAAGCGCGTCTCCCCGTGCCCGAGGTGGACGCATGAAATTCGTGCGCTCTATGGATCGTAACCCCATGACACACGAACTGCGGCACGGGTCCTACGAAGTGTCGTACTTCCACCCGGGTGTCGCATTTTCCGGCCCGCGGGAGGCCCTCTTCCGAAGGCCTCCACGACCGGAGCACGGCCTGCCCGCCACTCGCCGAGCGACCGGCTTCCGGACTGCCCGTAAGGTCTCGGCCATGTCGGATCGCTCTCGTCGTCACGCTCGATCGGTCGTCGCCCTCGCGACGATTCCCGCGATGCTCGCCCTCTCTGCCTGCGGCGACACCTCGAGTGACGACGCCTCCACCATTGTGCGGACCACCACGAACGTGGCCGGAGCCGGCGTCGTCGGCATCGAACGTGACACCGCCGGCCTGTGCGCGCTCCCGCAGCCGGTCGACTCGGTCGGTCAGCAAGGTGACACCCGGCTCGTCGTCGGCAGCGGCCGTGCGACCACGGTGCCCGCCGATCCGCAACGTGTCGTGGTTCTCACCATGACGGCACTCGACGCGTCGTGCGCCGTCGGCACCTGGGAGCGCGTCGTCGGCGCACCCACGGCGCCGCTCGCTCCCACCGCTCCCCCGTCCGGCCTGCTGCGCCCGGACTACCTCGGCACCGGCATCGCCGAGATCGCCGGCGTCGGACCCGAGGGCTCCCCCGACGTCGACGCGATCCGAGCACTGGCTCCGGACGTCATCATCGGCGGCGACGCCCTCGACCCCGCCGTCACCGCGCAACTCGACGGCATCGCCCCGACCGTTCTCACGCGCGCGTCGTCGTCGTGGCTCGAACGGTCCACGCTCGCGGCCGCGGCGATGGGACGACGTGACGCCGCCACCCGTGCGACGGAGCAGTACCGCGCACGCGCCGAGACCGTGGGCCGCGAGCAGAACTCCCGCATCACCGAGGCGTCTCTCGTGCGCTTCGGCGCCGACGGCACACAACTGCTCGGCGACGACAGCTTCGCGGGGCAGGTACTCGCGCAGGCGGGCGTGCGACGACCGGGGCCTCAGCTGGGCGAGACCCGCGCACTCCCGCAGGACGATCTGTCCGACGCGGAGGGCGACCTGATCTACGTCATGTTCGACGGACAGGCGGGGCTGGAACGCGGCACCGAGGTCATGGACTCGGACGCCTGGAAGGACCTCGGCGCCGCGACGGACAGTCGCGTGTTCAGCGTCGACGACACGGTGTGGTCGGGCGAGGGCCTCGTGGCTGCGGGCGCGGTCCTCACCGACGTGTCGAACACGCTGAACGGCTACGTCTGACGCGTCGGCGGTAGCGTTCCGGGAGTGCCGATACCCGAGTTCATCACCACCCTGCGCGCCAAGATCGGTCACGATCCGCTCTGGCTCTCCGGTGTCAGTGCCGTCGTGCTCGACGCCGACGATCGGCTGCTGCTGACGCGTCGCAAGGACAACGAGCTCTGGGCCGTGGTGTCCGGCGTCCTCGAGCCCGGCGAGGAACCCGGACCGGCCGCCCTCCGGGAGATCCTGGAGGAGACGGGCGTGACGGCCGAGCTCGTGCGGTTGACGAGTGTCGACGTCACCGAGCCCATCGTCTACCCGAACGGCGACCGCACCCAGTACCTCGACGTCTGCTTCCTCGCCCGGTACGTCGCCGGCGAGGCGCGGGTCGCGGACGACGAGAACCTCGACGTGCAGTGGTTCGCGCGCGATGCGCTGCCCGCGGACATCACCGACACCTCGACTCTCCGCATCGCGAAGGCGCTGGACCACGGCCCGGAGGCCTGGTTCCGGCGGTAGGTGGCGCCGGACCGTGCCGTCCTGCCGCGTCCTGTGTGCACCGCTGCTCAGTGTCGGGCGCGCCCGCACACCCTCACCGATTTCGGCCACCTTCACCGGTCACAACCGGTGCAGATTGCTACAACCGTTGCAGGAGGGCGCAACGGCGCACGTGCTCCGGTTTCCGGAGCACCTCGCACTCGAGACGTGCTCACCAGACATGACTCAGGGCACCACCCGCAAAGCGGACGGTCCCCCGAGGTGAGGTGGGTCAGAAGTCCCAGTCGTCGTCCTCGGTGTTGACTGCCTTGCCGATGACGTACGAGCTTCCCGAACCCGAGAAGAAGTCGTGGTTCTCGTCGGCGTTGGGTGAGAGCGCCGACAGGATGGCCGGGTTGACGTCGCACTCGTCCTTCGGGAACAGGCCTTCGTAGCCGAGGTTCATGAGCGCCTTGTTCGCGTTGTAGCGCAGGAACTTCTTGACGTCCTCGGTCAGACCGACCTCGTCGTAGAGGTCCTGCGTGTACTCGGTCTCGTTCTCGTACAGCTCGAAGAGCAGATCGAACGTGTAGTTCTTCAGCTCCTCGCGCTCGGCGGGCGAGCGGGTCTCGAGTCCGCGCTGGTACTTGTAGCCGATGTAGTACCCGTGCACGGCCTCGTCGCGGATGATCAGGCGCACGAGGTCGGCAGTGTTGGTGAGCTTGGCCCGCGAGGACCAGTACATCGGCAGGTAGAAGCCCGAGTAGAAGAGGAACGACTCGAGCAGGGTCGAGGCGACCTTGCGCTTCAGCGGGTCGTCGCCCTTGTAGTAGTCCATGACGATGGACGCCTTGCGCTGCAGATTCGGGTTCTCCTCCGACCAGCGGAACGCATCGTCGATGTCGCGCGTGGAGCACAGCGTCGAGAAGATCGACGAGTAGGACTTGGCGTGCACCGACTCCATGAACGAGATGTTGGTGTACACCGCCTCCTCGTGCGGAGTAATGGCGTCCGGGATGAGCGACACGGCGCCGACGGTGCCCTGAATCGTGTCGAGCAGCGTCAGACCCGTGAAGACGCGCATGGTGAGCTGCTTCTCGTGGTCCGTCAGCGTGTCCCAGGACGGGATGTCGTTCGAGATCGGCACCTTCTCGGGCAGCCAGAAGTTGCTGGTGAGCCGATCCCAGACCTCGGAATCCTTGTCGTCGACGACGCGGTTCCAGTTGATCGCGGAGACGCGATCGATGAGCTTCACCATGGGTACCTACCTGCTGATCGATGACTCTGCTTCACGGCTGCACCTGCGGTGCGCCGGGGACTGCGAGAAATGCGGCCGTGGCCGCGAATTGTCACTGACGGCAACACTACCCGTTGTGGCATGCCCCGGGGGCCAACACAACACCGTGTGTCTCCGACCCGTGCGCCTCATGCGCGTTCAGAGATGCGCACGAGGCTCACAACGGGCGCAGCCCGACCACTCGCCTACCCACCCCTCACGACGGAGGACGGTCGTCACCTCACGTGCGACACCGCAGGGATCGTCGACCACCTCGTCGTACCCGAAGACCAGACGCGGGCGGCCGGCAAGTTCCGCGGCATTGTCGCGTCGACGGTCGCGGAAGGCCACGCCGGGCATCGCGTGGAACCGACGGCCGTCCAGGCGAACGATCAGGTCGACGCCGACGTTCGAATAGTCGACATCCTCGAACAATGTCCGCCCGTCGACGCGAACAGGGCTCTGACGTGCACCGACGGGAAATCCATGCGCCTGCTCGACCTCGAGTGCGTACGCGACTTCGAGAACGGACTGCACCCCGTCGGACATGTACCGCACAGCCTGTTCGAGGGCCACACGGTAGCGGTAGGGGCGACGCTTCTCGAGTCGCTCACGGATGTCGTCGAGGCGCACGATCCGACTGCTCACGGAGGACACCAGACTCGTCATCGCTTCGCGCGCAGTCGATTCGGATGTCGCAAGGTCGATCGCCGTGTCGGCCGCACGGGTTCTCGGTAGCGGCCCGTCGTGCACGATGTGTGCATGAGCGCGGGACCGATGCACCACGACCCCGGGATGTAGAACTGACCCGACGCGGGCCACCGGTCCCGTCGCCGTCACTCGGGATCGAACCCTGGTGGGACTCTGGCACCGCGCCGAACGGCCGTAGGGAACCGTGACATGGGCGCGTGCACCCGATGAGACTCGCCGCAGACCCCACTCCTCCGCTGCGCTCCGGTGACTGAGCAAGGAGTCCGGGCCGCCGTAGAGCAGGGCGGCGCGCAGAGTCTGTTCCCGATCGAGCGGACCTGCTGCGATGGCGTAGACGCCCCGAAGAACGATCGCCCAGCGGCCCGACTCGACGTGGCGCCGAACTCTGTCTCGGCTGTACCCGAGGCCCGTCACTTGCGATTGAGTGAACAGGCCTGACTGGTCGTCCAGTAGTCGATGCAGTTCATGTTCGTCCCCCCGGATGCGCATGCGGGGATGGTGCACGACCGGTACGACACCCGTCCGTGCGCCTTGTGCGCATCGTCAGATGCGCACAAGGCGCACGGGGGCGAAGCCCACTAGAGCATGCAGCTGACGCAACCCTCGACCTCGGTCCCCTCGAGGGCCATCTGGCGCAGCCGGATGTAGTACAGCGTCTTGATTCCCTTGCGCCACGCGTAGATCTGCGCCTTGTTGATGTCGCGGGTGCTCGCGGTGTCCTTGAAGAACAGCGTGAGGGACAGGCCCTGGTCGACGTGCTGCGTCGCTGCCGCATACGTGTCGATGATCTTCTCGTAGCCGATTTCGTACGCGTCCTGGTAGTACTCCAGGTTGTCGTTGGTCAGGTACGGCGCCGGATAGTAGACGCGGCCGATCTTGCCTTCCTTGCGGATCTCGATCTTCGACGCCACCGGGTGGATGGAACTGGTGGAGTAGTTGATGTACGAGATGGAGCCGGTCGGCGGGACGGCCTGCAGGTTCTGGTTGTAGATGCCGTGCTGCTGCACCGACGCCTTCAACTCGACCCAGTCGTCCTGCGTCGGGATGCTGATTCCCGACTGGGAGAACAACTCTCGGACACGCGCTGTCTTGGGCTCCCAGGCGCGCTCGGTGTACTTGTCGAAGAACTCGCCCGACGCGTACTTGGACTGCGGGAAGCCTCCGAAGTAGCTGCCGCGCTCCTTCGCCAGACGGTTCGAGGCCCGCAGCGCATGGAACAGCACGGTGTAGAAGTAGATGTCGGTGAAATCGACACCCTCCTCGCTGCCGTAGTGGATGCGCTCACGAGCGAGGTATCCGTGCAGGTTCATCTGGCCGAGGCCGATGGCGTGCGAGGTGTTGTTGCCCTGCTCGATGGACGGCACCGAGTAGATGTGGGTCTGGTCCGACACGGCCGTCAAGCCGCGGATGGCGACCTCGATGGTCTGCGCGAAGTCGGGCGAGTCCATGGTCTTCGCGATGTTCAGCGAACCCAGGTTGCACGAGATGTCCTTGCCCACATGGCTGTACGAGAGATCCTCGTTGAACGTGGACGGCGTGGATACCTGCAGGATCTCCGAGCACAGGTTCGAGTGCGTGATCTTGCCCTCGATGGGATTGGCCCGGTTCACCGTGTCCTCGAACATGATGTACGGGTAGCCCGACTCGAACTGCAGCTCGGCGAGGGTCTGAAAGAACTCGCGCGCCTTGATCTTCGTCTTGCGGATGCGCGCGTCATCGACCATCTCGTGGTACGTCTCGCTGACGTTCACGTCGGCGAAGGGCTTGCCGTAGATGCGCTCGACGTCGTACGGCGAGAAGAGGTACATGTCCTCGTTCTTCTTCGCCAGCTCGAACGTGATGTCCGGGATGACGATGCCGAGGGACAGCGTCTTGATGCGGATCTTCTCGTCGGCGTTCTCGCGCTTGGTGTCGAGGAACTTGTAGATGTCCGGGTGGTGCGCGTGCAGGTAGACCGCGCCGGCGCCCTGCCGCGCTCCGAGCTGGTTCGCGTACGAGAACGAGTCCTCGAGCAGCTTCATGATGGGGATGACGCCCGACGACTGGTTCTCGATGCGCTTGATCGGCGCACCGGATTCACGAATGTTGCTGAGCAGCAACGCGACTCCGCCACCACGCTTGGACAGCTGCAGTGCCGAGTTGATGGAGCGACCGATGGACTCCATGTTGTCCTCGATGCGCAGGAGGAAGCAGGAGACGGGCTCGCCGCGCTGCTTCTTGCCCGAGTTGAGGAACGTGGGAGTGGCCGGCTGGAAGCGGCCGGCGATGATCTCGTCGACCAGGTCGGTCGCGAGAGTCTCGTTGCCGGCGGCCAGCGTCAGCGCGACCATGCACACCCGATCCTCGAAGCGCTCCAGGTAGCGCTTCCCGTCGAACGTCTTGAGTGTGTAGGACGTGTAGTACTTGAACGCACCCAGGAAGGTGGGGAACCGGAACTTCTTCGAGTAGGCGTGCTCGATCAGACCCTTGACGAAGGATCGCGAGTACTGGTCGAGAACCTCTGCCTCGTAATAGTTCTCCTCCACGAGGTAGTCGAGCTTCTCGTCGAGGTTGTGGAAGAAGACCGTGTTCTGGTTGACGTGCTGCAGGAAGTACGCCCGCGCGGCGTCCCGGTCCTTCTCGAACTGGATCTCGCCGTTCGGCCCGTACAGGTTGAGCATCGCGTTCAGAGCGTGATAGTCGAGCTCCGAGTCGTCACGGCGCGACACGGCGGGAGACGAGTCGGTGATGGTCGGTGCCATGTGCGTACTCCTGAGATCGATGATGGGCGGTACTGGTGCGGACGATCAGATGGTGCAGGTCGCGTCGAGCCGGTCCCAGAACTCGGCGAGTCCGGTGCGGACCCGCTCCACGTCCTCCGGGGTACCCATGACTTCGAAGCGATAGAGGAACGGGACCTGACATTTTGCCGAGACCACGTCCCCGGCGAAACAGTACGAATCGCCGAAGTTGGTGTTGCCCGCGGCGATGACGGCGCGAATGAGGGACCGGTTGTGCTCGTTGTTGAGGAACCGGATGACGGGCTTGGGGACGTAACTCGTGTCGCGCCCCAGCGCGGTGGTGCCGCCGCCGTAGGTCGGGAGGATCAGGACGTACGGACGGTCGATCTCCACGTCGTCGCGGGGATAGCGAACGGGGATGCGCGTCGCGGGGATCTCGAGCTTCTCCACGAACCGGTGGGTGTTCTCCGAGACGCTCGAGAAGTAGACCAGCGATTCGGACACGATGCTCCATCCTCCGCCGACTCTGCGCACTTCTTCGACATTCGCGACGGCGCGGACCGGGTGGGTCGGCCGTCAGCGGTGAGTCGGGAACTCACCCGAGCCGGCCTCCTCGTCGGAAGGCGCGGCGGACGCGCTTCAGGCAGCGGCGGTGACGAGGGTCTTGATGCGGTCGGGACGGAAGCCGGACCAGTGGTCCTCGCCTGCGACGACGACAGGTGCCTGCAGGTAGCCGAGCGCCATGACGTAGTCACGTGCCTCGGGATCCTGCGAGATGTCGATGACGTCGTACTCGATGCCCTCTTTGTCGAGAGCGCGGTACGTGGCCTTGCACTGCACGCAGGCGGGCTTGGTGTAGACGGTGACGGTGGTGGCGCTCATGAATCCTCTTCTCCGCATCCTGTGTCCGGATGCGCTCGCTGTTCGCCCGAGAGCTGTCCTGCACTGCTGCTGTGGGATCGCACTGGAGAAAGCGAGACCCGCCGACTCTGCCGTGCACACCACTGACAACCTGTCCGAGAGACCGGGCCGGACCCGCATCCACCCCTCCGAAAAGGGGGTGATGCGGGCCTCGAGCCGTTGTGGCCTCTCGGTGTTCAAGACACTACACCTAGTGTCCGACAGTGCAAGGCAACACCACACTTTGTAATGACACTGGTGGAATTACCTGGTCGGACGCGGAAAACTCCGGCGTGTCGCGACCCCTCGGGCGCGTCGCGAGACCGCGCTGCGGACGGGGCCTCGAGCCTCAGGCGTCGACGAGCTCCGCGCGGGTGAGCGCCGTGACTACCTCGGCGATGTCCGCGGCGATCTGTGAGTTGTCACGGGGATGGCCCCCGTCGATCGCGGCCACCACGCCACCGATGGCGAGATCGACGTCGTCGAGCACGCTCGCGCCGGCGATCCGCGCCGCCTTCTCCGTGTCCTCCTTGGCCCACCGGGCGCCGTTCGAGCTCGGCGAGGAACTGATGACGGCGGTCGGCTTGGTGGAGATGGCGCCGCTGCCGTAGGGGCGGGAGAGCCAGTCGATGGCGTTCTTGAGTACTGCGGGGATGGTGCCGTTGTACTCGGGCGTGAGCAGCAACACGGCGTCGGCGTGCTGGACGGCCGCGCGCAGAGCGGTCACGGTGTCGAGCGAGGCGACCGACTCGGGGGTGTCGATGTCCTCGTTGTAGAACGGAAGGTCTCCGAGGCCCTCGTGAATGACGACCTCGACGCCCTCGGGTGCGACGGACGCGGCGGTCTCGGCGAGACGACGGGTGATGGAGGCGGCGCGGAGGCTGCCGACGAGTGCGATGACGCGGCTCATGGGTGGGTCCTTTCGACGAAGTGTGTCCGTGATCTACAACCGGACCGTAGTCCACTTTCTTCCGTGACGCGCTATCCTGACGGTGTGACACATGCCCCTCTGCCGATGGCGGCCGACGACAGCGAGCGCTGCGACGCCGCGCGCAACCGCCGTCTGCTCCTCGACGCCGCGATCGGGCTGGTCGACGAGCGCGGAGCGGACTCCGTCACCATGGACGCCGTGGCAGCCCGCGCAGGTGTGGGCAAGGGCACCGTGTTCCGTCGGTTCGGCAGTCGTGCGGGTCTGATGTTCGCTCTTCTGGACCACACCGAGACCGAACTCCAACAGGCCTTCCTCTTCGGTCCTCCCCCGCTGGGCCCCGGCGCACCACCGCTCGATCGACTCGTCGCGTTCGGCCGTGCCCGCCTCGACCTGGTCGCCGTGCAGGGTGAGGTGCTGCGGGCAGCCGAGAACTCGCCCGTCTCGCGCTTCTCCGCGCCCGCCCACGCCGTCGGCCTGACCCACGTGAGCACACTGCTGCGGCAGATCGGCGTGTCGGGTGATGTCACGTTGCTGGCCTACGCGCTGCTCGCCCCGCTCGAGGCCACTCTGGTGCTGCACCTGCAACGCGACGCCGGAATGACCACCGAGCGCCTCGCCGACGGCTGGGAGGATCTCGCCCGCCGCATCGCCTCCGCCTGACCTCAGGCCAGCGCGAGGGTTCGCGTCGCGGCGTCGGCCAGTGCCACGCCGTAGCTCCGGCCGTGACCCGCCGCGTGCACGGCGAGGGGATGCAGCTGATGCAGAGGCACCCGTTCCTCGGCACCCGGAGCGAGCTCGTGCTGCTCCTGATAGCCGTCGAGAAGGTGCTCGAGGTGCGGACAGCCGAAGAGAGACAGCATCGCGAGGTCCGTCTCGCGGTGTCCGCCGTGCGCCGCGGGGTCGATGAGCGTCACGCCGCCGGGCGTCCAGAGCACGTTGCCGGTCCACAGGTCGCCGTGCAGACGCGCCGGAGGGTCGGTCGAGTCGAACGACCCGTCCGCGACGACGGAGCAGGCACGCTCCACGAGGTCGGCCTCGTCCCGCGTGACCGTGCCGGCGTCGACCGCGACACGGAGATACGGCAGCACCCGTTCCTGCGCGTAGAACTCACCCCAGCGGTCGTGCTCCACCGACGACATGGTGCGCGATCCGATGAACAGCGTTCCGTCGAAACCTGCAGGCGGCGAGCCGAACCGGGGGGCACCGCTGTCGTGGGTGCGGGCGAGCAGTGCGCCGAAGCGGCGAGCAGCGTCCGGCGTCGGCCGGACGGAGTCGAGGCGTTCGAGAACGATGTGGTCGGCCGCGACCTCGAGGACGTCGACCGTAGGCGCTCCCCCGTCGGCGAGCCACCGCAGACCTGCAGCCTCGGCGGCGAAGAAGTCGGGATGCGCGTCCTCACGCCGTTTGACGAACGCCATCTCTAGCCGCCGGCGAAGGGCGGGAGGACGTCGATCCGGGAACCGACGGGGTAGGCCTCGTCGCGGACCATCTCGTCGCCGATGAGGAACACCGCCACGTCCAGCACACGATTCAATTTCTGCCCGTGGCGTCCACGCAGCGCCGACTTCACGTCCGCCACGGTCGCGCCGACCCTCAGGTCGTACGACTCCTGCGTGGTGCCCGCAGCGTCCGCGGCCCCCGCGAAGTACCGCACGTCCACAGTCACGGACTCAACCACCGATGGCACCCATCGAGCGTTCCGGCGGCACGAAGTCCTCACGTTCCATCCCGTGGCCGGCCCACTTGTTCCACATCGCTCCACGCCAGAGGTCCGCGATCTCCTCGTCGGTCGCACCCCCGCGCAACGCCACCCGCAGATCGGTCTCGGAGTCGCTGAACAGGCAGGACCGCACGGTCCCCTCCGCCGTCAACCGGGTCCGGTCGCAGTCGGCGCAGAAGGACCGGGTGACCGAGGCGATGATGCCCACCGTGGCGGGGCCACCGTTCACGGTCCACTCCTCGGCGGGCGCGGACGGATCGGTGCGGCCGATCTCGGTGAGCGTGAACCGCTCCCCGAGCAGATCGAGCAGTTCCGCCGCCGACACCATCGTCGAGCGCGCCCACTCCCGGTCGGCGTCGAGCGGCATCTGCTCGATGAACCGCAGATCGACACCTCGGTCCAGGCACCACTGCACCAGGTCCTGAGCGCCGTGCAGAGTCTCGCGCATGAGAACGGCGTTGATCTTGACCGGCGTCAGTCCGGCCGCCAGGGCCCCGTCGATGCCGCCGAGCACGGCGGGCAACCGGTCCCGCCGGGTCAACGATGCGAAGTGCTTGCGGTCGATCGTGTCGAGAGAGACGTTGACCCGGGTCAGACCCGCCTCGCGAAGACGCTCCGCTCGGCGTTCGAGGCCGATGCCGTTGGTGGTCATCGACAGTTCGACACCGGGTGCGTGCTGAGAGGTCAGGGCGATGATGTCCACGATGTCCTTGCGGACCAACGGCTCGCCGCCGGTGAAGCGGACCTCGCGCACACCGAGGAGTCGATCGGCGACGCCGACGAGGCGGGCGATCTCCTGCGCAGTGAGCAGTTGTTCGAACTCCAGGTTCGGCAGCCCCTCGGCCGGCATGCAGTAGGTGCATCGCAGCGAGCACTTCTCGGTGACCGAGATGCGCAGGTCCCGCGCGATGCGACCGAAACTGTCCAGCAGGTGCGGAACGTCCGGACGGCCGACCATGGACGGCGCGCGCACGACACCGGGCAGGCTGGGAATTCCCATGCTCACCGTCGTCATTCGATCACCTCCACTCGCCGTTCACGTCAGTATGCCCGTTCGGGGCAACGGGAACCCGACCGTCCTCATTCCCGCTCTAGGATGACCGCATGGGCCATGCGCACACGACGTCGGCACGCTCGGTCGAGGATCACGCCGTTCGGATCGACGAGATGATCACCCGCGCGTGGTCCGCTCGCCCCCCGGAGACGGTTCCGCTCACCGATGCGCTCGGCCGCGTGACGCACGCGGACATCGAGGCCCTCATCGACGTCCCCAACTTCCGGAACTCCCAGATGGACGGATACGCGGTCGACGCGGAATCGGTTGCCCGCGTACCGGTCACACTGCCGGTCACCGGCGTTCTCGCCGCCGGCGATGCCGGGGACGAACGGCATCGGTCGGGCACGGCACGCAAGATCATGACCGGCGCTCCGGTACCCGAGGGCGCCGACGCGGTGATCCCCGTCGAGGACACCGAGATGGACGGGGACGGTGTCCGCATCCTCGGCTCACGGCGCTCGGGTGAGTACGTGCGGGAGCAGGGCAGCGACATCGCGGCGGGGTCGGTCGTCGTCCCGGCCGGCACGACGCTCGGCCCCCGTCACCTCGGCGCTCTCACGGCCGTCGGCCGATCCGACGTCACCGTCCGCCCCCGGCTGCGGGTCGCGGTCATCGCGACCGGCGCCGAACTCGTCGAGGCGGGCAGTGCACTCGGACCCGGTCAGCTGTACGACTCGAACGGTCTCACGCTCGCGACCTCGGTGACCGCGGACGGCGCCGTGGTGACGTTCCGCGGCCGCAGTACCGACACCGCCGACGAGTTCTCCGCGATGCTGTCCGAGGCCGCCGAGAACGCGGACGTGATCATCACCTCGGGGGGTGTGTCGATGGGCGACTTCGAGGTGGTCCGGGACGTGCTCGGCCCCCGCGGGGGAACCTTCACCCACGTCGCGATGCAGCCCGGTGGGCCGCAGGGGTGGACCGACCTCGACGGCACCCCGGTGATCAGCTTCCCCGGCAATCCCGTGAGCACCCTGGTGTCCTACCTCGTCTTCGCCCGTCCAGCGATCCGGAGGCTCTCGGGCCTCCCCGACGCGACCGTCACCGAGCGCATCGCCGACGAGGCAGTCCGATCCCTGCCCGGACGGCGTCAGTTCCTGCGGGGCCGACTCACGGAGACCGGCGTCGTGGTGTCGTCCGGACCGGGGTCGCACCTGGTGGTGTCGATGGCCGCCGCGGATGTCCTGGTCGACGTCCCCGCGGACACCGTCGAGGTGCCCGCGGGCAACAGTGTGCGAGTGTGGCCGCTGTGAACGATTCATCCGCTGCGCACTCATCCGGGAGTTCCTCCACTGGGCTCTCGCACCTGGACTCCGACGGCCGGGCCCGCATGGTCGACGTCAGCGGGAAGAGCGAGACCACGCGCACCGCGGTCGCCGCCGGGTCCCTACGGACGACTCGGGACGTGATCGCCCTGGTGCGTGCCGACGGCATGCCGAAGGCCGATGTCCTGTCGACCGCGCGCATCGCCGGCATCGCCGGAGCGAAGCGGACGTCCGATCTCATTCCGCTGTGCCATCCGCTTCCGCTGTCCTCGGTCGCGGTGTCCTTCGGCTTCACCGACGACACGATCACGATAGAGGCCACAGCCGTCACGACCGGGCGGACGGGCGTCGAGATGGAAGCACTGACGGCGGTGTCCATCGCCGGGCTCACGCTGCACGACATGGTCAAGGCCGTGGATCCGGCAGCGTCGATCGAGTCGGTGCGTCTGATCCGCAAGGAGGGTGGCAAGCGCGGCGTGTGGACGCGCGACGACCACCAGCCCGACACCTCCTCCACAGCAACGCCTCTCGGTGATCGAACTGCGGTCGTCGTCGTCGCGTCCACCGGCGGCGCAGCCGGGACGCGCGAGGACACCACGGGACCGCGCATCGTGTCGTGGCTCGGTGACCGCGGTTTCGACGTTCGGGGGCCTCTCGTGGTGGCAGACGCCGACGTGGCCGCGGGCTTACGAGACGCCCTCACCGGCGGACCCGCCCTGATCATCAGCACCGGCGGCACGGGCGTCTCCCCCACCGACGCCACACCCGACGCCACCCGGCCACTGCTCGACCGCGAACTACCCGGCGTCGCGGAGGAGATCCGACGTACGGGACTGGCAGCCACCGTGCACGCCTCGATCAGCCGCGGGTTGGTGGGCGTCGCTGGGAAGACAGTGATCGTGAACCTGCCCGGATCACCAGGCGGAGTGAAGGACGGACTGACGGTGCTGGATCCAATCGTGGACCATCTCGTCGCCCAGGTACGCGGAGGCGGTGCTCACGAATGACAACGGTTCTCGCCCGGATCTCGAGCGATCCGATCGATCCGGGGGAGGTCTCCGACGCCGTCTCGGGTCCTGAACACGGTGCCGTGCTGGTGTTCTGGGGAGTCGTCCGCGACCACGACCACGGCGAGTCGGTGTCGGCACTCGAGTACCGAGCCCACCCCGACGCCGAGAAGTTCCTGCGTCGCTGCTGCGAGGACGCGGCCGCGTCGTCCGGCCTGCCGACGGCGGCCGTGCACCGCGTCGGCGACCTGACGATCGGTGACACCGCTCTCGTCGCCGCGGTCGCGTCTCCCCATCGCGCCGAAGCATTCGCAGCGTTGCAGGCGTTGGTCGATCGCATCAAGACCGAGGTGCCGATCTGGAAGCGCCAGCAGTTCCCCGGCGGCACCAGCGAGTGGGTGGGGCTCTAGCGGTCGCCGGTGCGCAGGAACCTGTGCACCACGAGTGACTCTGCGTCGGTCGCACTCTCGGTGCGGATCATCGCCTCGATCCGGGAACGCGCCGCCGCGACGTCGAGTCCCGAGCCGATGAAGACCAGTGCGGTGTCTCCGCGGGACGAGGCGGTCTCGACGTCGATGTGGACGCCGACCGTCTGGACGACGAATCGCGCCGCGCCACGTCCGAATCGAACAAATCCCTTGGATCTGTACAGCCCCGGCGGCGGGTTCTCGAGGAACTCGAAGAACGCCCGCGGATCGAGGCAGTCGCTGGTCTCGACGCTGAACGTCTCGTAACTCGCGTGCAGGTGGTCGTGGGGATCGTCCTGCTCCCGCAACAGATCGTCGAGGGCGAGTTGCCGGGGCTCGTCGTCGGGCCGCTTCGGCGGATCGAGAAGGAGCGACACGTCCACGGCTCCGTGCGACGTCACCACCGTTGGGGCAGCGGGAGCCGCGTCGCGCACCAGCGTGAGCACCTCGTCGATGCGTCCGGGTCCCACCGCATCCGCTTTGTTCACCACCACCAGGTCGGCGAGACCGAGATGCTGAGCGAGGTGCTGGTGCCGGGCCGTCGACTCGAGCACGTGCAGGGCGTCCACGACCATCACCATGCCGCCGTACCGGATCCGCGAGTCGGTGCTCGCGACGACCATCCTGATGAGAGTACGCGGCTCCGCCACACCGCTGGCCTCGACGACGATCGCGTCGACGGCGGCACTGGTCGCGGTGAGGGCTCCGAACATCTCGTCGAGATCCTCGGTGTCGACGGCGCAACACAGACAGCCGTTGCCCAGGGTGATCATCGAGTCGACCTGCCCGGCGACCAGCATCGAGTCGATGTCCACGGCGCCGAAGTCGTTGACCACCACACCGATTCGAATGCCGTGATTTCGGCGGAGGAGATGGTTGAGCAACGTCGTCTTACCGGATCCGAGGTACCCGGCGACGAGAACGACCGGAACAGCGCTGCGAGACACCGCGTCAGGGTACGTCAGCCGATTCAGCCTCCCCGCCCCTACCGACCGGCCTCCGGCCTTCCCGCCCCTACCGACCGGCCTCCGGCCTCCGGCCTCCCAGCCCCTACCGACCGGCCTCCGGCCTTCCCGCCCTCACCGACCGGCCTCCGGCCTTCCCGCCACGAAATCCACGATCCCGGTCGCGATCGCCGCCGCATGGGACGCGCGACCCTCAGCACTCTCGAGCTCTGCGGCATCCGACGGGTTCGACCCGTTGCCCATCTCGAGGAAGACGACGGGGACGGTCGTGAGAGCGGGGGCGGCCACGTCGGATCGCACCTGCAGCCCGTCCACCCCCGCATAGTTCGCCGGTGTGAATCCGGCTCGCTCGTACGCGTCCCGCATGGCGGTGGATGCACGCCGTCCCTCACCGGACTGCACCTCGTCGACGTCGGCGGACGGCACCGGCAGCGCCGGGACGATGACGTGGAATCCGTGATGCGCGTCGTCGGACCGGAGTGAGGTGGAGTCGGCGTGAACACTCACCGCCACCGCGGCGCCCGATGCACTCGCCGCTCGCGCACGGTCGGTGATGCACCCACCCCATCCCGTGTCGTCCGGCCGGCTCAGCACGATCTCGGCACCCAGACTCTCGAGGCGCGAGGCCACCAGTTGCGACACGTCCCAGACGATGGTGTGTTCCGGCGTTCCGCCGAGCGCCGTCATCCCGCTCGTCTGGCAGTCCTTCGTACCGCCCCGGCCGTCGTCCACCTGCGCTGCGAGGTTCTCCTCGTGGCCCGTTCCCTGGTGTCCGGGATCGAGGAAGATCACGGTGCCCGCGAGCGGTGCGTCCGGTGTCACCGGGATCGCAGCGGCCCCCGGCGGGACCGCCACGGAGACCAGTGCGACCGCGAGGATCGAGACACCACAGTGTCGTGCAACCGACGATCGCATACGCCCCACTTCCCACCTCGGCGCACGTGCGCCAACACGATTTTCTCGCGATTTCCAAGAATGGCACGGCGAATTGGTTGAACGTGTGATGATCGGTAGCCGTCCGTGACCCCGTCGTGACCGTTCGCGAGTCCGGACAGCGTGAATCGCGATATCCGTGCACAATGGCTCCGCGCCCCGAGAAAATGACGTGTTTCGCGGCGCCCCCGACCGAATTGGAAGGGCGGTTCACACGGTATGGTCTCGGCAAAGCGTGATTAACCGAGCTCAGCGACGAAAGCAGAAGACATGGCGAAGAAGGTCGTTGTTCAGCTGGTCGACGACATCGACAGAACACCTCTCGAGGACGACGGCGAACACATCACGTTCGCGGTCGACGGCACGCACTACGAGATCGACCTCGGGCCCGACAATGCCGCCGAGTTCCGACGTGTTCTGGGCTATTACATCGAGCACGCGGCGAAGGTGTCGGCCGGAACGCACAGCGGACGACGCAGCACGAAACCGATGGGACGACGCAGTCCCGAACAGACCAGGGCCGTGCGCGAATGGGCCGTGGACGCGGGATTCACGGTGTCGAGCCGCGGGCGCATTCCCTCCGAGGTGCAGAGCGCGTACGACGCAGCGCACTGACACCACGTCACACGCGAAAGGCCCCGTACCTGACCGGTACGGGGCCTTTCGCGTATCTGCCTACTTCGGTGGAGCTGTTACTCGGTGGAGCTAAGGGGACTCGAACCCCTGACCCCCACACTGCCAGTGTGGTGCGCTACCAGCTGCGCCATAGCCCCGTGCTCTTCTGACCGTGAGAAAGAGTGTTTCGCACCGCTCGAAGAACGCTCGACCGAAGTTACACCATCGGTTCGACGAGGTCCAAATCAGCGTCAGCCGAGATCGGACACCCAGGCGGAGTTGGTGGTGGTGTCGACGATCGCGCCGTCCACGATGACGGTGGGAGTGCCTCGCGCACCGGCAGCTGCGAGCGCCGCGCTGCCCGTCGCAGCGTCGGTGGCGGCGTCCGCCACTCGCGTTCCGTCGGTGATGCACTGTGCCGCCTCGTCGGAGGCTCCCGCCTCCGTGGCGCGGGCGGCGAGCTCGTCGGCGGTGTGGTCCGCGCTGCCCTTCTCCTCCGGCTGGAAGTCCGGCGAGAACAGGGCCGAGTGGAATGCGGAGTAGGCGGGCCCGTCGCCCGTGGCGGCGACGCACTGCGATGCGGCGGCCGCACGGGTGCTGTAGTCACCGCTGGGCGACAACTGATTCAGGAAGTCGAGCATGTGATAGCGCACCGCGATGGTGCCCTCGTCGATCTTCTGCGCGAGTTCCTGGCCGTAGGTGTTCTCCAACTCGGCGCAGTACGGGCACATCGCGTCCTCATAGATGTCGACCGTGCGTGTCGCCTCCGGGAGACCCAGCCGCACCACGCCGTCGTCGTCGACCGAGGAGGTGACCGCCGCATTCTGCACGGACCCGTATCCGTCGGCGCGCGGCTGGCTGCGGGAGTTCTGCCACAACACTCCGCCGATGACGACGGCCGCGATGACCAGGAGAGCGAGACCGCCCAGAACATAGGTCGACGTGCTCGACGACTTCTGTGGCGTGTACTTGCTCGACGATTTCGATGACGACGATTTCGAGGCATTCACGCGAATACTGTGTCACGCGCGACTGACAGTGTGCTGAGAACTGGATGTCAGGTATGCCAATGCTTGCTGGTAGAGACGTTCCGGCGCGCGTACATTCGCCCCGTGACCCACATCGAGCCCCGTGATCCGCAGGCGTCCGCCGTGCCCGTCGAGGGAGGGCCCGGCCTGCCCCACGACATCGATCACACTCACGCCGACGTCTCGGGAGGCTGGCTCCGGGCCGCCACGTTCGGGGCCATGGACGGACTGGTGACCAACACCTCGCTCATCGCGGGTGTCGGCGGTGCGGGCGTCTCGACGCACACGCTGGTCCTCAGCGGCATCGCCGGCCTCGTCGCGGGGGCGTTCTCGATGGCACTCGGCGAGTTCACGTCCGTGTCCACGCAGAACGAGCAGATCGATGCCGAGGTGAGCACCGAGCGCGCCGCGTTCACGAAGTACCCGGAGGCCGAACAGGCGGAGTTGGTGGGCATGCTCACCGACATGGGCATGTCGACCGAGACGGCCACGGTCGCCGCGCGCGAGATCCACACGGACGCCGATCGTGCCGTGGATCTGCACATCTCGCGGGAGTTGGGTGTCGACCCCACCGAGAAGCCGTCACCGTGGGTGGCGGCCGGATCGTCCTTCGTCCTGTTCTCGATCGGCGCGATCATTCCGATCATTCCGTTCCTGCTGGGGTCGGACGTCCTCGCCCTCGGGCTCGCGTGCGGCGCCGTGGGCCTCATGATCGCGGGCGCGCTCGCCGCACACTTCACCTCGCGGTCGACCGTCGTCGGAGCGCTCCGCCAACTACTGTTCGGCTCACTCGCCGTCGCGGCGACCTACGCCGTCGGATCCCTCATCGGTGTCGGCACCGCCTGAGACGCCGTCCGGATCGATCGTCACCGCGCTGGGCTTCCCGGTCAGCGACACCCGCCCGGACCGCGTGTCGGGTACCACCATCCAGCCGACCGCGGCGATCAGCAGGATGGCACCCGAGGTCCCGAACGCGGCCGCGTAGGAGAGTTCCGTCACGAGTACACCGGCGACCAGCGGCCCGATGACCGAGCCCACGTCCATGGCCATCTGGAATGCGGCGAGGACGGGGCCTCCGCGGGCGCGGGAGCCGATCATGTCGGCCACCGCCGCCTGCTGGGTCGGCGTGATCAGCCCGGACCCGAGCCCGGCGACGAAGGTGATCACGAGGAACACCTCCGTCGATCCCGAGATGCCCATGGTCGCGGTCGATGCGCCGCACAGCAGGAGCCCGGCGACGAGGAACGGCTTGCGCCCGTACCGATCGGACCATCGCCCCGCCGGCACCAACACCACCGCGTTGCCCACCGCGAACACCGCGAGGGCCACGGCGGCCATGGAATCGCTGCGTCCGAGCGCGGCGACGACGAACAGCGGCACGATGGCCGTGCGCACGCCGAACACCGCCCATCCGTTGGCGAAGTTGGACAGCAGGGCCGACCGGTACGTCGGGGAGCGCAGGGCGTCGGCGAACCGCAGCACCACCGCCGCGTCCCGATCGGCATCGGTGGTCGCGGCGGGTGTTCGCAGGCCCACCGCGACGACGGCGGCGGCCGCGACCAGCGTCACGGCGTAGAAGACGAACGGCGCCCGCAGACCTCCGACACCGAGCACGATGCCGCCCACGAACGGGCCCAGGACTGTGCCGGCCAGGAAGCTCGACGCGTACATGCCGGAGACGCGCCCGCGGCGATCGGGCGGGGCGATCCGGATGAGCAGTCCCAGCGCGGACACGGTGAACATGGTGGACCCGATACCGCCGAGCGACCGGAAGAGGAGGAGTTGCCAGTACGTCTGGGCCAGTGCGCACAACCCGGTCGACACCGCGACGACGACGAGACCGGTGAGGTAGACCCGGCGCTCGCCGATGCGCTGCACGAGCGATCCGCTGGCGGGCGCGAAGATCAGCCGTGTCGCCGCGAAGGCACTGATGATGACGGTGACCGCGAACTCGTCGACCCCGAAGGCGAGCGCGAACCCCGGGAGCGCGGGCGCGACGATGCCGAAGCCGAGTGCGATGACGAACGCGGCCGAGACGAGGATCCAGATGTCGCGGGTGGGATCGGGGGCGGTCCCCCGCGTCCCGGCACCGGCCCCTGCTGCGGCGCTCACTCCCCGGTCAGGACGGACGACACGAGATCGCGTGCGGCGCTCTGCACCTCGGCGAGGTGATCCGCACCGCGGAAGGACTCGGCGTAGATCTTGTAGACGTCCTCCGTACCCGACGGCCGAGCGGCGAACCAGGCGCTGTCCGTGGTGACCTTGAGTCCGCCCAGAGCCGCCCCGTTGCCGGGAGCCGAGGTGAGCGTGGCGGTGATGTCCTCCCCCGCCAGGGTGGTCGCGGTGACCTGCTCCGCCGACAGCTTCGCCAACACGGCCTTCTGCTCGCGCGTCGCGGGCGCATCGGTGCGTGCGTAGGACGGGTCACCGAACTGCTCGGTGAGCTCCCGGTAGCGGGTCGACGGTGTCTTCCCGGTCACCGCGGTGATCTCGGAGGCGAGCAGGGCCAGGATGATGCCGTCCTTGTCGGTGGTCCAGACGGATCCGTCCGTCCGCAGGAACGAGGCGCCGGCGCTCTCCTCGCCGCCGAACCCGATCTCACCGGAGACGAGACCGGGCACGAACCACTTGAACCCCACGGGCACCTCGAGCAGGGCGCGACCGAGCGAGGCCACGACGCGGTCGATCATCGAGGAACTGACGAGGGTCTTGCCGACCGCCGCCTCGGCGGGCCATCCCGGCCGGTGCGAGAACAGGTAGTCGATCGCCACCGCGAGGTAGTGGTTCGGGTTCATCAGTCCGCCGTCGGGGGTGACGATGCCGTGCCGGTCCGCATCGGCGTCGTTGCCCGTCGACACGTCGTAGTCGTGCCGGGCGCCGATCAACGACGCCATCGCGTTGGGCGACGAGCAGTCCATCCGGATCTTGCCGTCGGTGTCCAGGGTCATGAACCGCCATGTCGCGTCGACGAGCGGGTTGACCACGGTCAGATCGAGGCGGTGCCGCTCGGCGATCGCCGCCCAGTAGTCGACGCTCGCACCGCCCAGCGGATCGGCGCCGATGCGCACACCCGCGGACCGGATGGCATCGATGTCGACGACGGACGGGAGATCGTCGACGTAGGTGGTGAGGAAGTCGTACTTCTGCACGGACCCGGCCAGTGCCGACGCCAGGGACACGCGCTTCACGGACGACACACCGGAGCGCAGGATCTCGTTGGCGCGCGCCGCGATCACGGAGGTGGCGTCGCTGTCGGCGGGTCCACCGTTCGGCGGGTTGTACTTGAAACCGCCGTCGCGCGGCGGGTTGTGGGACGGCGTGACGACGATGCCGTCCGCGAGCACCGACGGACCCGAGGCATTGTGACGCAGGATCGCGTGGCTCACCGCCGGGGTGGGCGTGTAGCGGTCTGCCGAATCCACCAGCACCGCAACGTCGTTGGCGGCGAGAACTTCCACGGCGGTGACCCACGCGGGCTCGGAGAGCGCGTGGGTGTCGCGACCGAGGAAGAGCGGTCCCGTGGTGCCCTGCGCGGACCGGTACTCCACGATGGCCTGTGTCGTGGCCACGATGTGGTCTTCGTTGAAGGCGCCGTCCAGGGACGATCCACGATGTCCGGAGGTACCGAAGACCACCTGCTGATCGGGATTCTCGACGTCCGGCTTCACGCTGTAGTAGGCCGTCACCAGATGCGACAGATCGACCAGATCCGATGCCTGTGCCCGTTGTCCCGCTCGCTCGTGAGCCACTCGGGTCCTCCTGTGTCGATTGCGTACCCCCGCCCCGAGAACCCTAGTGGGCGAGCAACGACCGCGGACCACGACTGTCGGATCGAGACCCCGACCGCGTCGTCGGACGGTCAGAGATCGGGCAGCGCGGAGAACTCGGCGATCGCGATGACGTCCTCGAGAGCGGTCGCGAGGACGTGGAGTCGTCGTCCGACCGTTTCTGCCGCGAGCACCTTCGCGCGATCGGACGAGCCGAGCGGCAGGGACGACGCGAACTCCCAGACCTCGGCGCCGGAGCGCGTTCCGTCCGCGTCGACACGCGGCGCCTCGGGTGTGGGCAGATCACGCGAGCGTGCGATGCCGGTCAGGATCTCGAACAGCCGGTCGGTGCGCTCCTGCACGAGGTCGTACACCTCGTCCAGCGACTCGTCGCCCGCCGGGAGATCGGGCCAGGCGGTGACACGCGCCCGCGGGTACGGATCGTCCGGCAGCCACTCCAGCACGCGGATCCGGTCGACTCCGCGGCACTCGAGCACGAAGCGCCCGTCCGGTGTGGGGAGGGCGCGGTCGATCCGGGTCGACACTGCGGCCACGCCGCGCACGTCCCCGCCGCCGACCTCGTGGCCTCGCTCGATGAGCGCCACCCCGAAGTGCGACTCGGTGTCCAGGCAGTGCTGCACCATCGCGCGGTAGCGGGGCTCGAACACGTGCAACGGCACGTCGTCCCCCGGAAGTACCACCGAGCCGAGCGGGAACATCGGGAGCTCGTAGATGTCGTCGGACCGGGCGTGCATGTCGTCGTCCACACCACCAGCATGCACTCACCGCGACCACCGCGACAGAACCCGACGACCCGGGTGTGGTGCAACTCCCCCGCCGGTCCGGTGTCGGTGGCCCGGCTACTGGGTAAGGATGCGTCCATGAGCACTCCGGTTCGCGCCGCTTCCCGCACCACTGGACCCCGGACGTTCGCGGTCTGGGCACCCACACCCGAACGGGTCCGACTGCACCTCGACGGCGACCTGCACCCGATGACCGAGAAGGACGGGTGGTGGAGCGCCGAGGTGCCCGCCGCCGACGGTGCCCGGTACGGCTTCGTCCTGGACGACGACGATGCGGTGATCCCGGATCCGCGCTCGCCGCGGCAGCCGGACGGCGTGCACGAGGCGTCGGCGCTGTACTCCGCGGACACCTTCGCGTGGACCGACGACGCGTGGACGGGTCGCCCGCTGGCGGGCGGCGTGCTGTACGAACTGCACATCGGCACCTTCACCGCGGAGGGGACGTTCGACGCGGCGATCGACCGACTCGATCACCTCGTCGACCTCGGCGTGACGTTCGTGGAGGTCATGCCCGTCAACGGTTTCAACGGGACACACAACTGGGGCTACGACGGCGTCCTCTGGTACACCGTCCACGAGGGCTACGGCGGTCCGGAAGGTTTCCAGCGGTTCGTCGACGCCTGCCACGCCCGGGGGCTGGCCGTCACGCTCGACGTGGTCTACAACCACCTGGGTCCGTCAGGCAACTACCTCGAGAAGTTCGGCCCGTACATGTCCGAGGGTGCGAACTCCTGGGGACAGACGGTCAACGTGGCCGGCGCGGAGTCGGACACGGTGCGGCGCTACATCATCGACAACGCACTGCGGTGGTTCGAGCAGTTCCACGTGGACGCGCTCCGTCTCGATGCGGTGCACGCCCTGGCCGACACCACGGCCACCCACATCCTCGAGCAGCTCGCCGTGGAGACCGAGGCCCTGTCGGCGCACGTCGGTCGACCCCTGAGCCTGGTCGCGGAGAGTGACCTCAACGACCCGACGCTCATCACTCCCCGAGCGGGCGGCGGGTACGGCCTCACTGCCCAGTGGGACGACGACGTCCACCATGCCGTGCACGCAGCGGTGTCCGGCGAACGTCAGGGCTACTTCGGTGACTTCGGCTCGATGCAGTGCCTCGCGACCACCATCACGCAGGGCTTCTTCCACGCCGGGACGTATTCGACCTTCCGTGGCCGCGTGCACGGTCGACCCCTGGACCGACGGGTGCTCCCGGCGAGCTCGCTCGTCGCGTACACCACGACGCACGATCAGGTGGGCAACCGCGCAATCGGCGATCGTCCCGGCTTCTCACTCACGCCGGGGCAGCTGGCGGTCAAGGCGGCGCTGATCCTGTTGTCCCCCTTCACCCCGATGCTCTTCATGGGTGAGGAGTTCGACGCCTCCACCCCGTTCCAGTTCTTCACCTCCCATCCCGAACCCGAGCTGGGTGAGGCCACCGCGAAGGGCCGCAAGGCCGAGTTCGCGTCCCACGGGTGGGACAGCGAGGACATCCCCGACCCGCAGGATCCCGCGACGTTCGAGAACTCGAAGCTGAACTGGGACGAGGTCACCGAGGGCGATCACGCCCGCCTACTCGACTGCTACCGAGCACTTCTGGCGTTGCGCGCCCAGCGCACCGAAATCACGAACCCGTGGTTGACCGGCGTGCACGTCGACTACGACGAGGACGCCCGATGGATCGTGATCCACCGGGCGCACCCCACCGCGGGCCGTGGTCTGAGCATCGCGTGCAACCTCACCGACTCGCCGGTGACAGTGCCGGTGGGCGGCTCACCGCTGCTGTGGTGGGACGAGCCGACGCCGAACGCGACCGCGTCGGCGACGACCGTTCCGGGTCACTCCTTCGTCGTGCTGGAGTGAGTTCCGCTGGAGTGACTTTCCGGCTCGGCCCGCGCGTCGCCGGCGTGCGAGCCACGCAGAGCCAGAGCCACGAGGAGAGCGTTGGCGGCGAGCACGATCGCGGTGGCCACCGCCGCGACGTGCATCCCGTCGACGAAGGCGGCGCCGGCCGAACTGGTCAGAGCGTCACCGAGTTCCGCCGGTAGCGTCCGCGCGAGCGAGACCGCCTCGCCGATGGTCTCGCGGGCACCCGACGCGGTGTCCGGGTCGAGCGCCGACGTGTCGATACCGCCACGGAACACGGCCATCACCACCGAACCGAGCAACGCGACGCCGAGAGCGATCCCGAGTTCGTACGCCGTCTCGGAGATCGCGGACGCTGCGCCGGCGCGCGGCGCGGGAACCGAGGCGACCACCAGATCCGACGTCAGCGTCAGCGCGAGGCCAGCGCCGACACCGACCAGGACGAACGACGCCATGAACACGGCGATGCCGTCGGTCTGACCGAGACGTGTCAGGAGCAGTGCCCCCGCCGCGGAGACCCCGAGTCCCACGGCGAGAACGGTGCCCGCCTCCCAGCGGCGTACGAGATGTGCGGCGGCGAGCGACGCGACGATGCTCGTCGCCGTTCCCGGCAGCATGATCAGACCGGCCTCCAGAGGGGACGTGCCGAGAACCGACTGCAGGTACTGCGAGCCGAAGAACAGGACTCCCGCCAGCGCGAAGACGGACAGCAGGTTCGTCGCGACGGCCGTCGAGAAGCGACGCTGCGCGAACAGCGTCAGGTCGATCATCGGAGCGGCGAGTCGGCCCTGCCGGCGGACGAAGACGGTGCCCGCGGCCAGACCGACCAGCGCGACCGGAATCATCGACGGGTGCGGCCCGTGAGCGGCGGTCTCCTTGATCGCGTAGACGACGGGAACGATGGCCAGGATCGACAGCGCGGCGCTGGGTACGTCGAATCGGCCCGGTTCCGGATCCTTGGACTCCGGGATGGTGAACGGACCGACGACGACCAGCGCGATCATGATCGGCACGTTGATCAGGAAGACCGAGCCCCACCAGAAGTGCTCGAGAAGCCACCCGCCCACCAGAGGACCCGCCGCCGCGCCGCCGCCAGCCATGGCACCCCAGACACCGATCGCGAGCGTGCGTTCACGCCGCACCTGGAACATCGTGCGGATCAGGCCCAGGGTGGCGGGCATCAACGTGGCACCCGAGATTCCCTGCAGCACACGGGCCGCGATCATCATCGCGGGGTCGACCGCGAAGGCGGCGAGCACCGAGGACAGCCCGAAGCCGACCGCGCCGATCAGGAGCAACCGCCGTCGTCCGATGCGGTCGCCGACAGTGCCCATGGTGACCAGCAGGCCGGCGAGGACGAACGAGTAGACGTCGATGATCCACAGCAGCTCGGTGCTGCTCGGGCGGAGATCCGCGCTGAGGAACGGCAGCGCGATGTCGAGGACGGTGCCGTCGACGGCGATGAGCATCACGGCACCGGCCAGCACCACCAGACCGAGCCAGTCGCGGCGGGTGGCGCCGGCCGGTACGAGATCGTCGGGATTCGGCTGCACGGACGCTGCCGGGGACACGGACACGAGACACCTCTTTCGTTTACCGTCCGGACGGTACAGTCGACGGACACCGACAGCGTAGCAACAACCGTCCGGCCGGTACAGTGCGTGTCATGGCAGCCGACACACGCGACCGCATCCTGGACGCCCTCGAGACGCTGCTCCTCGACGACGGCGCGGACAAGGCCACCCTCGAGGCGGTGGCCTCTCGGGCCGGCGTCTCGAAAGGTGGTCTGCTGTACCACTTCCCCAGCAAGGACGCGATGATGGCCGCGCTGGTGCGTCGCCTCGGTGAACGATCCGACGTCCAACGCGTCGAGGCGGAGGCCGCCGGCACCTCGCTGGCGCAGTGGTATCTCCAGCCACCGGACGCCTCGTCCGCCGAGGAGGTGGCGCTCTACCGCTCCACTCTCGCCGCGCTGCGCAGCATCGACGGCAGACCCGGCGAGGTGCAGCAGGCCGTCATCGACGTCATGGGCATGTGGGACCGCGCGCTGCAGCGCGAGGTGACCGATCCGGTGCAGGCCGAGATCGTGCGGCTGGTGGGCGACGGCATCTATCTCGCCGCGCTGCTCGGCCTCCCCCACACACCGCCCGACCTGCACCGTGACGTGGTCGAACGGCTCCTCGGTGGCGGTTCGAGCAGTGTCGACCCGAGCGGTCAGGGGTCGGCCGGATGACTCAGGTCAGGTAGCGGTATGCGGGAGACCCGGGCTCGAGATGCTCGACGTGCATCGGCGACGTCTCCATCCGCTCGAGGAGGGACGACAGGCCCGCGGCCGAACCGAGCTCGATACCCACCAGCGCGGCACCCGTCTCGCGATTGTTGCGCTTGACGTACTCGAACAGCGTCACGTCGTCCTCCGGACCGAGAACGACGTCGAGGAACGTGCGCAGTGCGCCCGGCTCCTGCGGGAAATCGACGAGGAAGTAGTGCTTGAGCCCCTTGTGCACGAGCGACCGTTCGAGAATCTCCCCGTAGCGCGAGACGTCGTTGTTACCGCCCGAGATCAGGCACACGACGGACGAGCCGGCCGGGATGTCGATCTGCGACAGCGCGGCCACCGACAGCGCTCCGGCGGGTTCGGCGATGATGCCCTCACTCTGGTAGAGATCCAGCATCGCGGTGCAGATGGCACCCTCGTCCACCTGCGTGACCACCACCGACCCGCGTCCGTCGTGGCCCGCACCGACCGTCACCGAGGCATGCGAGGCGACGGTCGCGCCGAGCGACGACACGACCCGGTACGGGAGATCGCCGATCCGGCGCACGGCGGCGCCGTCGACGAACGGGTCGATCTCGTCGAGTGTGACGGGGCCGCCGGCCATGAGCGCCGCCGCCATGGATGCGGCGCCGGTGGGTTCCGCACCGACGACGGAGGTGTTCGGCGACCGCTCGGCGAGGTACGCCGACATGCCCGTCATGCACCCACCACCGCCCACCGCGACCACGACGACGTCCGGAGCGGCACCGAGTTGCTCCAGGATCTCCGCGGCGATGGTTCCCTGTCCCGCCACGGTTCTCGGGTCGTCGAACGGCGGCACGATGGTGGCACCGGTGGTGCGGACGTCGGCGAGGGCGGCCGCCGCGGCCGCATCGAAGGTGGAACCGACGCTGATGACCTGCACCATGTCGCCGCCGTGGAAGGCGATGCGATCGCGCTTCTGCTTCGGGGTGTTGGTCGGCACGTAGATGCGACCGCGGATGCCGAGCGCCCGGCACGCGAACGCGACACCCTGCGCGTGATTGCCGGCGCTCGCCGCCACGACACCGACCGCACGCTCGTCGTCGTCGAGTTGCAGCATGAGGTTGTACGCGCCGCGCAACTTGTACGAGCGCACGCGCTGGAGATCCTCGCGCTTGAGGTGGATCCGCGCACCCGTCTGCTCGGACAACCGCTCGCAGAACTCGAGCGGGGTGCGGGTGGCCACGTCCCGCAGCCGGACGGCCGCGGCATCGATGTCGTCTGCGGTCGGCGCAGCGGCGTCGGTACGGCTCGTCGTCTCGGTCACACGGACATGCTGCCACGGTGGTGCGACGACCACCGACCCACCCTCACCTGCGGAGCGGCCGCCTGCGGGGGTGACGAATCTGCGCTCAGGCCCGCTCGAGCACGAAGACAGGGATCTCGCGGTCGGTCTTCTTCTGGTAGTCCGCGTAGTCGGGGTAGGCCGCGACCGCGCGCTCCCACCACTGCGCCTTCTCCTCGCCGTGGACCTCGCGCGCGACCATGTCCCACTTCTCGGTCTTGTCCCGCAGTTCGACGTGGGGGTTCGCGAGCACGTTGAAGTACCAGACGGGGTGTTTCGGCGCGCCGCCGAGCGACGCGACGGCGGCGTACGCACCGTCGTGCTCCACGCGCATCAGAGGGGTCCGACGGAGCTTGCCCGTCTTGTTCCCGATGGTCGTGAGGAGGATGACGGGCATCCCCCGCATCTCGGTGCCCTCGGTCCCTCCCGAGCTCTCGTACAGGTCGGCCTGATCGGCGGCCCAGGTGGACGGACTCGGCTCGTACTCTCCGTGCAGCGGCATGATCCCAGTACACACACCTCGGCGGTCTCCGGCAACCATCCGCAGGGTGATCAGGAGGTTTCGGTCGCCCTAACTTCCATGTACGTGTAGCCTGGGGACCAACGCACGGCACACGGAACACGAATGGTTCGGGAGGCGAATATGACCACGGTCGACCTGCAGTTCACACGCCCGCGGCACTCGACGAGCGTTCGTACCGTGGACGTGGCCGGCACCGACTGGCCGCTCTACAAGCTCGAGAGCATCATGGTCGCCGTCATCCTCTTCGCCGCTCTCGCACTGACAGTCAGCATGCAGACGGCAGTCCTCACCTCCGCCGCTGTCGGCGTGACGCTGTGGTGGGCCCTCGGCGCGACCGAGCGGTTCCGCACCCGACACTGATCACGGACAGACACCGACGGGGCGCCCACTCCACGTGGGCGCCCCGTCGGCGTTCGTGTGGTCCGGCCGTATGTCAGGAACCGAACGGCAGGACACCGGGGGCCAGGTAGAGACCGCTGCTTCCGGCGGCGATGCCACCGACGAGTTCGAGCACGGCGTTGATGAAGTTCGTGATCATGGGATCATCCCTCTCGGTCGAGTTCGACGTGACGATCCGACGGTACCGTCCGTCCCTGTGAACAGTCACGAACTCGTCTGGTACGTCGGCTACGGCTCGAACACCCTGCCCGCACGCCTCGACGCCTACTGGGGCGGCTCCGCGGCCGACAGCAGATTCGGTGCGCACGCCGCCCCGCGGACACTCTCGCTTCCTCGCGAACACCGGTGGATCACCGTGCCGCATGCGGTGTACTTCGCCGGCGTCTCGGCCCGGTGGACCGGAGCGTCCGCGTTCCTCTCGCTCACACCCTCCCCCGACTCCGACAGCATCGCCCGCGCCTACCTGCTCGACTGGGCCGCCCTCGACCACATCTCGACGGTGGAGAACGCGCAGACGGAGCAGACACTCGACGTCCGCGCGTCCCTACCGACACGGCCGGGAGCGTGGGCGCTGCTGCCGGTCGAGGTGTCGCCCGAGCCGCGCCGCGGCAAGTACGACGCGGCGCTGCGCCTGGACGACATCGACGGCGTCCCGGCGATGACTCTGACGTCGAGCCACGTGCGAGAACGCGGAGTGCCGGCCGACCGCTACCGCGACGTCATCGCGGAGGGCTTGCGGGACAACCCGTTCGGCGTCGATCCCGATGCCTACCTCGCGGCAGCCGTCGAGCGGTCGGCCGTCGTCAGACGGTGAGGCAGCGTCAGACGGTGAGGCAGCGTCAGACGGTGAGGCAGCCGGGTCCGAGCAGCGCCTTGAGATCGCCCATCAGCGCCGATGACGGTGTGACGCGCAGCTTCTCGTCCACCTTGAGCATGGTGACCCGGTCGCCACTGATGAGGCGCAGGTGCACGTCGGTGGTGCCGGGATGGCTGGCCAGCACCCGCTTGAGCGCCCCGACCTTGTCCGCGGTGCACTGACGCGTCGGCAAGCTGACGGCGACGGGCTTGGCGACACCGACGGACGACAGATCGGGAACCGCGATGTCGTTCGCGATGAGCGAGATCCGATCGTCCCGAGCCGACACCCTGGCCTTCACCAGCACCACGGCGTCCTCGGCGACGTCCGCACCGAACACGGAGTACGCCTGCGGGAAGAACAGCACCTCGATACCGCCGGTGAGATCCTCGAGCTGGGCGGACGCCCAGGTCAGACCGTTCTTGTTCACCCGTCGGTTGACCGACGCCAGAATGCCGCCCACCGTGACCTGCGTGCCGTCCTTCAGACTGCCCTCGAGGATCGTGGGAATGGCGGTGTCCGACTGAGCCGCGAGCACGTGCTCGACTCCGTTCAGCGGATGGCCGGACACATACAGCCCCAACATCTCCCGCTCCAAAGCGAGACGGTGCTTGCTGTCCCACTCCTCGGGCGGGATCTTCACGTTGAAGACGGAGGTGATGGACTCGTCGGCGTCGACGCCGCCGAACAGGTCGAACTGGCCGATGGCCTCCGCCTTCTTGGTGCCCAGCACCGAGTCGATCGCGTCGGCGTGGATCAGCATCAAACCCTTGCGTGGATGGTCCAGCGAATCGAAACCACCGGCCTTGACGAGAGACTCGGTGACCTTCTTGTTGCAGGCAGTCGCATCGATCTTGGCCAGGTAGTCGGAGAAGTCGGTGAACTTCCCCTTCTCCTTGCGCGCCGAGATGATGGACGCCACGACGTTGGCGCCCACGTTGCGCACCGCGCCCATACCGAAGCGGATGTCCTCGCCCACCGAGGCGAAGTTGAGCTCGGACTCGTTGACGTCCGGCGGCAGCACGGTGATGCCGAGCCGTCTGCAGTCGGCGAGATAGATCGCCGCCTTGTCCTTGTCGTCGCCGACACTGGTGAGCAGTCCGGCCATGTACTCGGCCGGGTAGTTGGCCTTGAGATACGCCGTCCAGTAGGACACCAGCCCGTACCCCGCCGAGTGCGACTTGTTGAACGCGTAGCCGGCGAACGGGAGCACGGTGTCCCAGAGCGCCTTGATGGCGGCCTCGGAGAAATCGTTGTCCAGCATGCCCTGGCGGAAACCGGCGTACGCCTTCTCCAGCTCGGACAGCTTCTTCTTTCCCATGGCGCGCCGCAGCAGGTCGGCCTGGCCGAGCGAGTAGCCGGCGACCTTCTGCGCCAGCTGCATGATCTGCTCCTGATAGACCACCAGGCCGTACGTCTCGCCGAGGATGACCTTCAGCGGTTCCTCGAGTTCCGCGTGAATCGGCTTGACCTCTTGACGACCGTTCTTGCGATCGGCGTAGTCGTTGTGCGAGTTCATGCCCATCGGACCGGGCCGGTAGAGCGCCAGGACGGCGACGATGTCCTCGAATCCGGTGGGCTGCATCTTGCGCAGCAGGTCCCGCATCGCGCTGCCGTCGAGCTGGAACACGCCGAGAGTGTCTCCGCGCGAGAGCAGTTCGAACGTCGCCGGATCATCGAGAGGCAGGGCGTCGAGGTCGATGTCGATGCCGCGATTGGCCTTGATGTTGTCGATGGCGTCACCGATGACCGTGAGGTTGCGCAGCCCCAGGAAGTCCATCTTCAGCAGGCCGATGGCCTCGCAGGACGGGTAGTCCCAGCCGGTGATGATGGCGCCGTCCTGCGGACGCTTCCACACCGGGATGGCGTCGGTCAGCGGCTCCGAGGACATGATGACCGCGCAGGCGTGGACGCCGGCGTTGCGGATCAGCCCCTCGAGACCCTTGGCCGTCTGGTAGATCTTCGCGACGTCGGGGTTCGAGTCGATCAGCGAGCGGACCTCGGTGGCCTCCTTGTACCGCTCGTGCGTCGGATCGGTGATACCCGCGACCGAGATGTCCTTCGCCATCACGGGCGGGGGCAGTGCCTTGGTGATCTGGTCGGCGATGGCGAAGCCCGGCTGCCCGAACTGCACGCGGGCCGAGTCCTTGATGGCGGCCTTCGTCTTGATGGTGCCGAACGTGATCACCTGCGCGACACGATCACTGCCCCACTTCTCGGTGGCGTAGCGCACCATCTCGCCGCGTCGGCGATCGTCGAAGTCGATGTCGATGTCGGGCATGGAGACGCGCTCGGGATTGAGGAACCGCTCGAACAGCAGACCGTGCGGGAGCGGGTCGATGTTGGTGATCCCCATCGCGTAGGCGACGAGCGACCCGGCCGCCGAACCTCGACCGGGGCCGACGCGGATGCCGACCTCCTTGGCGTGGTTGATGAGGTCACCGACGACGAGGAAGTAGGCGGGGAAGCCCATCTCGAGGATGACGCTGATCTCGTAGTCCGCACGGGAGAGGTACTCCTCCGTCGGACCATCGGGGAAGCGGCGGTGCAGGCCGTCCATGACCTCCTTGCGGAGCCAGGTGCCCTGCGTGTAGCCCTCCGGCACCGGGAACACCGGCATCCGGTCGCGGTGCTCCCACACCTCGTCGTAGGACTGGACGCGTTCGGCGATGAGCAACGTGGAGTCGCACGCGCCGGGCACCTCGTCGTCCCAGAGGGCGCGCATCTCCTCCGCGGACTTGAGGTAGTAGCCGTCGCCGTCGAACTTGAACCGGGTGGGATCGCTCAGCGTCTTACCGGTCTGGATGCACAGCAGCGCTTCGTGATTGACCGACGCGTCCTTGGTGACGTAGTGGCAGTCGTTGGTCGCGAGCGGGGGGATGCCGAGCTGCTCCCCGATGCTCAGCAGTCCTTCTCGCACCCTCCGCTCGATCGACAGACCGTGGTCCATCAGTTCGAGGAAGAAGTTGTCGGGGCCCCAGATCTCCTGCCACTTGGCCGCCGCCTCGAGCGCCTCACGCTCGTGGCCCAGACGAAGCCGGGTCTGGATCTCGCCGGACGGGCAGCCGGTGGTGGCGATGATGCCCTCGGCGTGGTTGGCGATGATCTCCTCGTCCATGCGCGCCCACTTGCCCAGCTGCCCCTCGGTGGACGCGAGGGACGACAGCTTGAACAGGTTGCGCAGACCCGTCGCGTTCTCCGCCACCATCGTCATGTGCGTGTACGCGCCGCTGCCCGAGACGTCGTCCGACTTCTGGCTGCGGTCTCCCCACAGCACGCGCTTCTTGTTGAAACGGGACTCCGGGGCGATGTAGGCCTCGATCCCGATGATGGGCTTGACCCCGGCCTTCTTGGCCTCGTTGTAGAACTCACTGGCCCCGTACATGTTGCCGTGGTCGGTCATCCCGACCGCGCTCATCCCCAGGCGCTGGGCCTCCGCGAACATCGGCGCGATCTTCGCCGCCCCGTCCAGCATGGAGTACTCGGTGTGATTGTGGAGATGAACGAAGTCCGACACGGGAGCCACTCTAGGTCGTCGGGCCGACAACATTCTCCGCACACGTGGCGTGTGACGACTGTGACGGATGAGGACTAGCGCGGGGCGTCCGCGGACGCCGCCTCGACCGGCACCGACGCCACGCGATGCGCCCGCAGACGCCGCACGGAGTCGACCGTGAAGATCGCCAGCGCGCACCAGATGAGTGCGAAACCGATCCACCGCGACGCGGGCATGTCCTCGTTCAGCACCAGCACTCCCCACGCGAGCTGCAGGCCCGGTGTCAGGTACTGCAGCAGACCGAGGGTGACCAACGGCAGCTTCTGCGCGGCGACCCCGAACAGCAGCAGCGGCAGTGCGGTGACGGGCCCGGCGAGGACGAGCAGCAGGGCGTGCGGCACCCCGAGCGAGAGGGCGCTCGCTCCCCCGGTGACGCCCAGCACCACCAGGTAACCGATCGCGATCGGCGCCCCCACGAGCCCCTCCGCGGTCAGCGACGTGGTGGGTTCGAGCCGGACCACCTTCTTCATGACGCCGTACAGCGCGAACGAGAAGGCCAGGGTGAGGGCGATGACGGGAGGCCGTCCGTAGTCGACGGTGAGCACGACCACCGCGACGAAGGCCAGCGCGAGGGCCGCGATCTGCGCACGGCCCAACCGCTCCCGGAACACCACGACGCCGAGCAGGACACTGACGAGCGGATTGACGAAGTATCCGAGGGCTGCCTCGACCACACGGTCCTGCGAGACCGCGAAGATGTAGACGCCCCAGTTGATCGAGATGAACGCCGACGACAACGCCACCACACCCCACGTGCGCGCCGGGAGACCGCGCAGCGTGGACAGTCGTCCCAACACCGCCAGGACGACGAGCATGAGCACCAACGTCCACACGATGCGGTGCGCGAGGACCTCGACGGGTCCGGCGAAGGACAGCACGCCGAAGAAGGCCGGGAACAGTCCCCACAGTCCGTACGCACCGACACCGCTGGCCATGCCGACGCTGGAGGACGACCGGGGAGCTCCACCGCGCCGGGAGCCGAGAGAGGACGTGAGACTGCGCACGCGCTCACGCTATCCCCGACCGGTGCACAATCGACGAGGTGGCACACAGGAAGAAGGCGCCGAGCGGCGAGGCCGAGGCTCGGGCGGACAAGACCTGCGCCGTCTGCGGTCGACGGATCGAGTGGCGCAAGAAGTGGGAACGCGACTGGGACTCGGTGAAGTACTGCAGCGACGCGTGCCGACGCACGGGCTCCGCGGGAGCCGACGACGGCCTCGAGGACGCGATCCGGCGGCTGCTCGACAGTCGCTCGCGCGATTCGTCGATCTGTCCCTCCGACGTGGCTCGCGCCGTGGCGCCGGACGACTGGCGCCCCCTGATGGAACCCGTCCGCCGCGCCGCCCGCCGTCTCGTCGCCGCGGGCGAGGCGGAGATCACGCAGGGCGGAAACGTGGTCGACCCGTCGACGGCGAAGGGCCCCATCCGCATTCGGCGACCCCGCTGACCCGGAGTCGACTCAGGCGCGTGCGGACCGTACCCGCCGCACCGCGTCGTCGACGGACCCGCGATGCACTCCCCCGTGTCCGGGAATCAGGACGTCGGCGTCCAGGCCGACGAAGGCGTCGAGCGCGTCGAACTCCCGCGGCCGGTCGTGCGCGAACAGGGGCGGCAGCATCTGCGGTCCGGTCCGAACGCTCAGAGCGTGGCCGGTGACCAGAGCGTCACCGGACAGAACGGCCCCCGCACCCGGCACGTGATACCCGGTGTGACCGGACGTGTGACCCGAACTGTCGAGCGGCACCGGCCCGCCCGGCAGGTCCAGCGGCCCACCCGGCACGGATCCGACGACCGAGTCGAACCCCTCGGCGTCGGCGACGGCGCCCGATTCGGTTCCGCCCGCGCGAGCGATGCGCACCGTCCATGCGAGCGCACCGCGCCGCCAGACGTTACGCGCCACGTCGAGCGGCGATGCCTGTTCGAGATACTCACGTCGGGCATGCCGCGCCTCGGTGTCCGAGGTGAGCACCGGCGTGCCGTAGGTCGAGGCGAAGTGGCCGGCACCGCCGATGTGGTCGATGTGCGCGTGTGTCAGCAGGATCGCCCGCACGTCCTCCGGACGCCGACCGACACGACGCAGCGATTCGACGACCGCACCGACGTACCGCGGATATCCCGAGTCGACCAGCGTCACGTCCTCGCCGTCGACCAACAGTGTCCAGTTGACGTCCGGCCCGAACGCGACGTGCACGCCGTCGGCGACGGTCGTGACTTCGAGTGTGCTCACGACTGCCGAGTATGGACGGTCGGGAGCCCCGGGGGAAGACCGACGAGTCTGCTGACGCGACACGCCGATGACACGACCGAGCGGAGCCGGGTGTGTCATGACGTTGGTCACCGACGACGCGAAAAGCACGAGGCGACAGCCGCTCCCGCTTCTCGGGCCTCGTGTCGTGCACTACGCTGGTTCGACGTGATCGACGATCGAAATCTCGGCTCCGGCGCCTCCTCCACGATGACCACCACCTCACCCCACGACACCGCTGCGGACGACACCCCCGTCACCCGGCGGTGGAGTCCCGGCGGCTGCGTGTGGTGCGGCAGCCGGACCGACATCGAGATCTACCGGGACGAGCCCCGGTGCGGTGAGTGCCGTGAACACGAGAACACGATCGACGCGGCGCGTCGCTTCATCGGCATGTACGGCCTGCGTCCCCTGGGCGGCGCGGTGACGTCCGACGACGACGAGGAGCTCGAGCACCGCACCGCGGCTCGCAGTGCGCGTGCCGCTCTCGACCGGGTCCGCCTGCCGAAGCGTCCCGCGGCCGCCGACGTCCGGAAGGCCTCGGCCCGCGCCGGTGCGTCCGCCGCCGTCCGCACCACCCCGTCCCGCTCGTCGTCCTCCGCTCCGTCGGGTGCCGTCAGCACGGTGGACGTCGCCGTGCTCGCCGATCGCGTGACCGGTCTGCTCGAGCAGCTCACCGCCATCGAGACCGGCATCGCCGACGCCGAGGCGTCGTCGGGTCTGCCCGCGCGTGCCCGGCTCAGCGACCTGCAACGTCAGCGCGCCACCGTCATGTCGACACTGGCCGCGCTGGAGAAGGCCCGCCGCGGCAGCGCAGGCTGACCGACACGCTCGATCAGGCCGGCTGAACCTCGCGCAGCGCACCGGTCGCCACGTCGAACACGAAGCCGCGCAACGACGTCGTCCGCGAGACGAACGGACTGAGCTCGATGCGCCGGAGCTGTCGCCGCAAGCATCGCGACAGGAACACTCGCGCTCGGGTCTCCCGACTGCTCGCGGTGCGACGGTGCGAACAGGGTGGGGCTCGAGGTGATCCGAGTGACTCGGGTCAGCCGATCTCGACGGCGCGGCGCACCGCGTCGGTCGGTGGCGACTGCACCGCGGGCGCGGAGCCGCGGAGCACGTCCAGCACGGCCTTGGGACGCGCGAGCATCTCGCGTACGAACTGCCGCAGCAGCGAGCGCCGGGAACAGTCACAGGGAGCGACGACACCGCCGGCATCGATCCCAGCAGCTCGGCACAGGGCCACCGCACGTGCGGCATGGGTGTCCTGACTGACGATCAGGGCCGTCGACACTCCGTACGTCGCCACAGCGCGTCGGCACGTGTCGTGGGTCGTCAGACCGTACGGGTCGGCCACGATGCGGTCGGGATCGACGCCGCGGCGCACCAGGTAGCGCGTCATCACCTCCACCTCGTCACCCGACGTGCCGGCGGCGTTGCCCGACAACAGAAGTGCGCGCACGGTACCGCGACGCACCAGATCGAGTGCCGCGTCGAGACGACCGGCGAGAAACGACGACGGTTCGCCCTCCTGGACCCGAGCGCCCAGCACGATGGCGACGGGAGCGCGCGGCGCGGTGTCCGCCGTGTACAGCCGACCGTGGGACGAGGCGGCGACCCACGCCGCCGATCCGAGCACGACGACGAGCACCGCGGCGGCGGACCCGCCGACGGCACGGATCAGATGTCGGCGCCCCACACGTCTCATGTCCCCAGTCCATCATGTGAGGGTTCCGTGAAGATCGGCGCCGCGATCCTGACCACGGAGGCCCGGCTCGGTAGCGTCGAGGCATGCCCACCACCCGCCTCCGCCGTACCGTCGCCGGCGTCGTCGCCCTCGCGGTGGTCGCCGTCGCGGCGGTGCTGTGGACCGCGCCCGAGCGGTGGTACCCGTGGGACACCGCCGACTTCCCCGCGGCCGACGCGTCCCTGTCCCCGGCGCAGCAGCGTGTGCTCGAGGTGGTGGAGCGTGAATACCGCGATCCCCGTCCCGCCACGTTCTACTCCGAGGGCGTCGACGAGGCCTGGTGCGCCGACTTCGTCAGTCACGTGATGCGCCAGGCCGGACAGCCGTTCACCAATCCGCACTCGGGTGGGTGGCGCATTCCCGGTGTCTACACGTTGACGGAGTACTACCAGGAACAGGGCCGTTTCGCGCCGGTCGGCGACCACTCTCCCGCGGTCGGCGACGTCGTCCTGTACGAGTCGGGTGGGCCCGTCGGGGATCTGCTCGTCGGGCAGCACACGAACATCGTGGTCGCGGTGGACGGGGACACGGTCACGACCGTCGGCGGAAACGAAATGGGCGGGATCCGCATTCACGATCTGGACTGGGCGGACGACTCGGCGGTGCTCGGTTTCGGCCTACTCGGGTCCTGAGGTCAGGAGGCGGGAACCGGGCCGTCGTCGGGCTGCACCGCGTCGCCGTCGCGTTCGGGATACAGCGGTGCCACCGCGAACCGGCCGTAGACCGCGTCCCCCGGCAATGCCTCGACCGCGCGGATGCCGTCCAGGCCCGCGAGCGCGGCGAGTTCCGGAACACTCGCACGTACCAGAACTCCTGCGGCGCAGTCACAGTCGGCCTGCAGGCGTGCGCGCACCACCGTCGCGATCGCGTTCCCGCGCTGGTCGCGTCCGGGCGGAACGAGGCCGGCGGCGAGACGGACGGACGACGCGAGCACGGAGTCGGTGTCCGGCACCGGGACCACCACGAGCGGGGTCTGCACGCGGTCGATCGGCACGTGCGCATAGACGACCGAGACCCTGATTCCGTCGACGGTGGGCGCGATCTCGTCGGCACGCATCGACCGGGTGAAGGACACCAGCGCCCACCGATCTCCGTCGCCGGAGGGCGGGTCCACCCGGGCCACGTACTGCGCGGCGGTCTCGTCGTTGTCGGGACCGAGGGCATCGGTGCGAACCGACGAACCACGGACCGGGTTGAGGACACCGAGCACGAGCACCGCGACGATCAACGCGACGACCGACGCCGCGGACACGGCGCGCACGCGTCTCAGCCCGCTCTCAACACGTCCAGTGCGTGCTGCAGATCCGCCGGGTACGGGCTCGAGAACTCCACGTAGCGGCCGTCACCGGGATGAGTGAACCCGAGTGCGCGGGCGTGCAGCCACTGGCGTTCGAGGCCGAGTCGTTCGGCCAGGCGCGGATCGGCACCGTAGGTCAGATCACCGCAGCACGGATGCCGCAGCGCCGAGAAGTGCACCCGGATCTGGTGAGTGCGCCCTGTCTCGAGGTGCACGTCCAGCAGGCTCGCGGCCTGGAACGCCTCGACCGTGTCGTAGTGGGTGATGCTGGGCTTGCCGTCGGCCGTGACGGCGAACTTCCAGTCGTTGCTGCGGTGTCGTCCGATGGGCGCATCGACGGTTCCGCTGCTCGGGTCCGGATGTCCCTGCACCAGAGCGTGATAGCGCTTGTCGATGGTGCGCTCCTTGAACGCGCGCTTGAGCACGGTGTACGCATGCTCCGACGTGGCCACCACCATCACGCCGGACGTCCCGACGTCGAGACGGTGCACGATGCCCTGACGCTCGTGGACCCCGGACGTCGAGATGCGGAATCCAGCGGCCGCGAGACCACCGATCACCGTCGGTCCCGTCCAGCCCACGCTCGCGTGCGCGGCCACTCCGACCGGCTTGTCCACGACGACGATGTGGTCGTCCGAGTACAGGATCTCCATGCCCGGCACCGGCTGTGCCTCGATGGTCAACGGACGCGCGGGCTCAGGCAGTTCCACCTCGAGCCACGTGCCGCCGCCGAGACGGTCGGACTTCGCCACAGTGGAACCGTCGACCTGGACGGCGCCCTCCTCGGCGAGGGTCGCGACGACGGTCCGCGACAACCCCAGCAGCCGAGCCAGTCCCGCATCCACGCGCATGCCGTCGAGCCCGTCCGGAACGGGCATCGACCGTGTCTCCCTCACGCCTTCTTCTCCGACTCCGTCGCCGCTGCGCTCTCGGTCACCGCGGGGTCGTCACCCTTGTCGTCGGCACGGCGAGTCCCGTCCGGCTCGATCCCGAACAGCGTGATGATCACCAGCAGGACGGCCCCGCAGACGATGGAGGAATCGGCGACGTTGAAGACCGGCCACCAGCCGATGGACACGAAGTCCACGACGTGACCCTGCAGCGGGCCGGGCGAGCGGAAGAATCGGTCGATCAGATTGCCGAGCGCGCCGCCCAGCACCAGGCCGAGGCCCACGGCCCACCAGCCGGAGCGAAGAGTGCGTCCGATGCGGATCACACCCACCACGACGGCGACGGCCACCAGCGTCAACAGCCAGGTCATGCCCGTGGCCATCGAGAACGCCGCGCCCGCGTTGCGCACCATGCGGAGGGTGACGGTGTCACCGATGATCTCGATCGGTCGACCGGGCTCGATGACGGCGACCGCGACGATCTTCGTGAGCAGGTCCAGGGCGAGCACGACCGCCGCGACAGCGAACAGCCGTCGGGTACGTCGGGCCAGGGGTCGGTCCGGATTCTCCACGTCGGTCACCCCACCATTGTCCACTACCTGCCCTCACCGCTCACCGGCCGCTCAGGATCCGACGCTAACCTCGGGCGCGTGACACTGCTCTCGACACGACCCCGCCGACGCTCCACCACCCTCGTCGCCGCGGCAGCGGTCACCGTCGTCCTCTCGCTCGGGGCGTGCGGGACCGACACCGACGTACCCGCGACCGAGGAGCTGACCCCCAGCACGTCCGCGGTCACTCTCCCGGTCTCCGCCGTCACCACCACGCTGGTCGATGCCGGAGCCGAGCCGCGGACCGTCGTCACCGCGACCCCGTCGGAAGCAGAGCAGACCGCGACCCTCGTGGCCGAGTCGACCATCAGCCAGCAGATCGACGCTGCCGAGTCGCAGGACTTCTCGACCCCGCCGCTGACGCTGCCGATGACGGCGACCTCACGCTCGGCGGCCGGGTCCGACGGACTCCAGGTCGACATGACACTCGGTGCGGCCACCACGTCGGACGCCACCCTGCAGGCGAGCCTCGGGCCCACCGCGGGATCGTCCGCAGGCTTCGCGACCACGCCGTCGGGTGCCGTCACCGCACTCACCATCGATCCGTCGCCGGACGCCCGGGACATCGCTCGATCAGCCGTCGAGCAGGCGCTGTCCCAGGCGGTGTACCGCGCCGTCCCGTTCCCGGCAGAGCCCATCGGCGTCGGCGCGAGATGGACCGTCACCCAGGAGGTCGTCAGCGGGATCTCGCTGCTGCAGACGACGACGGCGACACTCACCTCGTTCGACGACGGCGTCGCGACGGTCGACGTCGCCGTGACCCAGTCGCCGGAGGAACCGATCTGGCAGCTGCCCGACGAGCAGGGCACCCTGAACATCGAGTCGTTCGTGATGACCGGCCAGGGGCAGTTGCGGATCGATCCGTCCAAGCCGCTTCCCCTGGGCGGCACGGTCGCCGTCGGCGGCGACCAGGTCTACCGGGACGCCAACAGCCAGACGACGCTGAAGCAGACCACCAGCAACACGGTGACGTGGAGTTGAGACGACTGGGCGCGGTCACGGCAGCGCTCGCGGTGGTGCTCGTCGGATGCGGCACCGATCGGGACGTCGGCGACACACCGAGCGAGGCCACGCCCGAGGCGCCCACCGTCGGGCTCCCCGCCTTCACTCCGGTCCCTCCGCCGTCGGCCACCGGCACCGGCCCGATCACCGACAACGCTCTGCTCGCCGGTCGGCTCCTGAGCATCGCCGACCTCCCACCCGGCTACACCGGCTACGACCTGCCTCCGCTCGACCCCAGCGCTCCGGGCGCGACGGCCGAGGACCGGTCGAGCACCGACCCCGCCGAGTGCGCCGCGGTGCTGGCGCCCATCGCCACCCAGGTGCCCGGCGTCATCAGCGCCGCATCCGTCTCCTACGGCGGACCCGACTTCTCGTCGATCGACCAGGACGCCGCGAGCTACGACGGTCCCGGCGCCCTCACCGCGTTCGCGGCCGTGCAGGACTCGCTCACACGATGCGCGACCTTCAGCGGCACGGACGCCGACGGTGTGCGGGTGGACTACCGCGTCGGCGCCTCGACCCTGCTCACCGACGTCGCCCCGATCGGCGACGCCTCCGTGGCGGTGCGACTCGCGGTGAGCAGCGACGGCGTGTCCCTGACGACGGACGCGATCCTCACCGTCTCCGGATCCACCCTGAGCCAACTGGTGGCCACCGGGACCGAGCCCGTCGACCCCGACCTGGTGCGGACGCTCGCGCGCACCGCCGCCGACCGGCTGCGCTGAGACACGACGACGCCGGCACCACCCGAAGGTGATGCCGGCGTCGTGTGGTCGGTACTGCGGTGTCAGGCGGTGCAGGCAGGCGAGGTCAGCTGCGCCAGCGACACGATCGCGCAAGCGTTGTCCTTCGACAGCTTCCACTCCCCGTCCTCGGCCACGTAGGCGACCTGGAGCGGGTTGACCTGGCCACCGAGATCGATTGTGGCGTTGGAGCTGAGCGTGCCGTCGCCCAGATCGGCCACGTCGAGGACCTGAATCTTCGCGTTGTTCACGCGAGCGGCCTCGGCGACCTTGTTGATGAGCTCCGGATCGGCTTCCGCGCCCTGCACGTACTGGACCTTCTGCTCGAGCGGCACGTTGGGATCGAGGCTCTCCTGCAGGCGCGTGTTCAGCTCCTCGGCGGTGGGAACCGGGGGGAGATCGGACGGTGCCTCGGCAACTGCGCTGGAGGTGGTGGCTGCCGACGTGGTGGCGTCGGTGGTGCCGCCGTCCTCGCCGCTGCTGCACGCCGTCATCGTCAGGGCGGCGGCGACTGCCATGCCTGCCACCAGTGCGCGTCCGGTACGGGGAAGCTTCACGTGTACGTCCTTACATCTCGTGAGTTGACTCGGTATCGAGCGTCGGGCCAGACCTTACCGACCAGTTCTGAGGAAACGGTAAAGCTCGTCGCGCCCTCGAGAGGGGTCACAGGGTGGGCGGCGTCGGCCGGCGCGGTGGCCGCCGCGCGCACCGCACGGGGTAGCGCGCACTCTGCATCCTGCGCAGAACACCGCGCGCTGCGCACGGGGCGAACCTCTGGCCTGGTGGAGGATGCCGGGTTCGACGCCGAACCCGCATGCACCGCGCACATTCGGTCCACCGAGCTCCGATCAGTCGAACAATGAACGATTCAGCTGATTCGGGAGGCTGCGAATGTCGCACCCTGACCCGCGCTGCCATTGCTCGCGTAGGTGAGATGCGCAAAGGAATTGAATCCGCCGATCTGGCACACCGGGTCTCCGAAGTTGCAGAAACTGCGGGCGCGCGGGCCGTAGGTTCCGCTCGCCGACTCGATGGTCCTCCCGGTCAGACCGAACGGGTTGCCGAACACGACGACGGCCTCGACCCTGTCGGCGACGCCGGCGGGCAGCACGGAACCGGTGAGACTGCTCGGGGTGCGCAGACCCACGGCATTGGTGACCACAGTGGCACCCTGTGAGTACCCACCGATGATGAATTGCGTTGCAGGACATGCTGCTGCGACGGAGGTGATGTGCGCGACCAGGTCACGCGAGCCGGGCCCGGCGCTGGCCTGCGAGAAGTCGGCAGCGTAGTTCACGGCGTAGGTGCTGACGGACCGTCCGGCGAGCGTGGAGGTGACACTGCTGGTGAAAGGTCCACCGGTGATGCCGAGTCCGGGCAGTTCACCGGTCCCGCGTGCGAACGAGACGTCGACGTCCGTACACGGCGCCGCGGTGGCCACAGCGCTGGGAACGACCAGGGCCGCAGCGACGACAGACGCCGCTGCACACACCCGAGCGAGAAGTCTGACATTCATGACGAGCCTTTCCCCGAAGGTCAGTGGACTCGGTCACAGTAACGGACGGAAATGTCGGGTGACAGTACTTGTTCGCACACATCACAATTGCACGAACGCATTTCCCGCATGTCACCGGAAACGCCGAAGACACGGAAGGAACGAGCGCCGGAAGACCGTCACGACGAGCAGTTCGGACGCCGAAACCTCCTCGTGTCGTCCCGGGCGTCGACAGATGCTGCCGACACACCGCTCAGACGCCGAGAACGGCTCGGGCCTGGAGGGCCACCGTGCGATCCGCCGCGAACGCCGCCGCTCGCAGCACCGCCGACGCCGCGGGCGCGTCGATCCGGTGACGACCGGCCAGGACACCGATGGCCTCGTCGATCAGGTCGCACTCACCGCCCGGATCCGCCGGTACGCCTGCCAGGCCGGAGGTGACCAGTTCGTCGCCCAGCACATCGGCGAGTCTGCCCACCGCCGCGACGGCCCTCTCGTCGGGTGTGCCGAGGGGACCGCGTCCGTGGCACTGCAGGGTGCCGACCCGGCTGTTCGCTCCGAGCGCGACGGTCCGGACCCATCGCACTCCCGACTCGATGAGACAGTCGACCAGCAGGGGCCATCGCGCGCAATCCGCCGCCGAGTCGACCGACACGCTGTGCATCCGACCGTCCGCCATCGTCTCCGCGTGGGGTCCCTCGCCCAGGAGGTACTGCAGATCCGCCAGCTGCACGGCAACGTGGGTGGTCGGGTACAGCACGCGCCTGCTGTCCGGGGCGTGCGTGGAGGTGAGTACCGCGGTCGCTCCGTCCGCGTGCAGGAGATCTGCACAGACGGCGACCCACTCGGCTCCGCGCAGACCCGCGAGCGGGTGCCGCTGATCGCTCACCATGGGAGCGAGGCTCGCAGCGTGAACTCGGTGCCGGGCACGGGCACTCCTCGTCGTACGGGTGCGGCGACAGACGCCGCAGTCACGCGTATTCGGCGGTGCGCGCCCCGCGGATGGGTCACAGGACTCGATCGGTGAGCCTCAGGCCAGACTGTCCATCGGATCCGCCACCGCGAGGTGCTCGTCGTCTCCGGAGAAGGTCCGCGCCACCCCGGGGCCCGTGCTCCGCGTCTCGAACCGCACGGTCACCACGTCGTGCCCTGCGCCCTGCACCCACCCGTGGCCGTACTCGTCGTGTCGGACGTCGAGCCCCGGCCGCCAGAGCAGGACGTCGCTCGTGACGACCGGCGCGGGCTCGGCCGCGGTGACCGAGGAGTCGACGTCGAGGCCCTCCTGGTCGAGTTCGGGGAACAGCGAATCCTGCCGGACCGTCGACAGCCCGGCGAGGCCCACGCCCACGAGTCGGATACTGCCGAGCTCGCGCGGATCGAGAGCCTGCCGCTGCGCGGTGGCCACGATCGTCGCCAGATCGACCGTCGCGTACGGCAGTGTGGCCGAACGGGTCACGATGCTCATGTCGGACTTGCGGAGCTTGAGGACGACGGTGCGGGCCGCCCGCCCGTCCTTCGTCAATCGGGTGTGGGCGGCCTCCGCGCTGGCGACGATGGCGGATCGCAACCCGGCCATGTCGACAATGTCGGTGGCGAAGGTGGTCTCGGCACTGACCTGTTTGGACTCGGCGCGTTCCGCCACGGGTCGATCGTCGAGACCACGTGCGAGACGGTGCAGGCTGGGGCCGACGGCGGAACCGAGTACGGACGCGGCCTCCGCCTCCGGCATCGCGGCGAACGCACCGACCGTGTGCACTCCCAGTCGGCGGAGCTTGTCCTCGGCCACCGGCCCGATGCCCCACAACTTCCGCACCGGCAGAGTCTCGAGGAGGGCGGCCTGGTCCGCCGGAGAGACCACCCGGATGCCGTCCGGCTTCGCGAGACCCGAGCCGATCTTCGCGATCTGCTTGCCCGCTCCTGCTCCGATGGAGGCGACGAGCCCGGACGCGTCCAGGACTGACGCACGCAGCGCGGCGCAGAACTCCTCCACCTCGGCGACGGTCGCTCCCGCCAACTCCGCGGGCTCACCGAACGCCTCGTCGAGCGAGAGCTGTTCGATCACCGGCACGACGCGCCGCACGGTGTCGAAGACGACGGTGGAGAGAGCCGAGTAGACCTTGCCGCGGGGCGGCACCACCACCGCACCGGATCCGACGAGTCGTCGAGCCTGGTGCATCGGCATCGCCGACCGGGCACCGAACACGCGTGCCTCGTAGCTACATCCCGCCACGACGCCTCGACCACCGCCACCGCCGACGAGCACGGGTCGGCCCCGCAGCGTCGGCCGGGTGAGCTGCTCGACCGACGCGAAGAACGCGTCCATGTCGAGATGCAACACCCAGCGTCTGCTGCGCTCGGCCGACCCGCCGCTCACACCGTCAGGCCTTCACCAGCGATGCCCGCACTCCGTCGCCGAGATCGACTGCGGCCGAACCCGGATCGCCGACCTGCAGATCGGTGGCCAGGATCTCGCCGGCGATGAGATCGCGGTGCGTGTCGAACCAGGACCGGCGCTCGGCGGGAACGTCGACCGTCACCGCGATGCGGTCGGACACGTCCAGACCCGCGGAGCGTCGGGCGTCCTGGAACTCGCGGATGCGATCCTTGGCCCACCCCTCGGCCTCGAGCTCCTCGGTCACCTCCGAGTCGAGCACGACCAGCCCGGCATTGCCCGGGAGCGCCGCCGTCGACTCCGGTTCCGCCGCGACCAGGCGCCGGGTGAACTCCTCGGGCAGCAGCTCGAGACCTGCCGCCGTGACGACGCCGTCGGTCTCGCTCCACTCCCCTGCCTTGACCGCCTTGATGACCGCCTGCACCTGCTTGCCCAGACGCGGACCGGCCACGCGGGCGTTGACGACGAGCTCGAAACGGCCGTGCACGTCGACGTTCTCGGTGAGATCGACACGCTTGACGTTCACCTCGTCGGCGATGAGGTCCGCGAACGGGCGCAGCCGCTCGGCGTCGTCGGCGGCGACGGTGAGCTCCTGCAGCGGCAGGCGGACGCGCAGGTTCTTCGCCTTGCGCAGCGACAGTGCCGCGCCGCAGACGGTGCGGACCTCGTCCATCGCCGCGACCAGCTCGGGATCGGCCGGCAACTCGGTACCGACCACCGGCCAGTCCGCGAGATGCACGGAGCGCCCACCGGTGAGTCCCCGCCAGACGACCTCGCTGACGAGCGGGAGCATCGGGGCCGCGACGCGGGTGAGCACCTCGAGCACCGTGTGCAGAGTGTCGATCGCGTCGGCGTCCTCGTTCCAGAAGCGCTGACGCGAGCGCCGCACATACCAGTTGGTCAGCGCGTCGCAGAACTGACGCAACTCGTCGCACGCCCCCGCGATGTCGACCGCCTCCAACGCCTCGGTGATGACGCGCGTGGTCTCGGCCAACTTGGCCAGGATGTAGCGATCGAGCACGTTGGTGGAATCGGTCCGCCACGTCCCCGGCTTCGACGCGTACAGCTGCAGGAAACTCCACGCGTTCCACATCGGCAGCAGTGCCTGCCGCACACCCTCGCGGATGCCCTGCTCGGTGACGATCAGGTTGCCGCCCCGCAGGATCGGGGACGACATGAGGAACCACCGCATGGCATCGGAGCCGTCGCGGTCGAACACCTCGTTGACGTCCGGGTAGTTGCCCTTGGACTTGCTCATCTTGAGCCCGTCCTCGCCCAGCACGATGCCGTGTGCGGCGACCGTCCGGAAGGCGGGCCGGTCGAACAGCGCCGTCGCCAGGACGTGGAGGGTGTAGAACCACCCACGCGTCTGACCGTTGTACTCCACGATGAAGTCGCCCGGGTTGTGCGTGGAGAACCACTCGGCGTTCTCGAACGGGTAGTGCACCTGGGCGAACGGCATCGAGCCCGACTCGAACCAGCAGTCCAGTACCTCGGGGACTCGACGCATGACGGACCTGCCCGTGGGGTCGTCCGGGTTGGGACGGGTCAGCTCGTCGATGAACGGCCGGTGCAGGTCGGTCGGACGGACGCCGAAGTCCGCCTCGATCTGGTCGAGACTGCCGTACACGTCGGTGCGCGGGTACGCGGGGTCGTCCGACACCCACACCGGGATGGGGCTGCCCCAGTAGCGGTTCCGGCTGATGTTCCAGTCACGCGCGCCTTCGAGCCACTTGCCGAACTGGCCGTCGCGGATGTGCTCGGGCACCCACGTGATGTCCTGGTTCAGCTCGACCATCCGGTCGCGGAAACTGGTGACGGAGACGAACCACGACGGCACCGCCATGTAGATCAGCGGCTGACCCGAACGCCAGCTGTGCGGGTACGAGTGCTCGATGGTCTCGTGCCGCACCAGCTTTCCCGACGCCTTGAGGTCCTTGATGATCACCGGGTTGGCATCGAAGATCATCAGACCCTCGTACGGCGGCACCATCGCGGTGAACTTGCCGCCGGCGTCGAGCGGCTGCACCACCTCGATACCGTTGGCCGTCGCTACGTCCATGTCCTCCTCACCGAAAGCCGGTGCGAGGTGGACGATTCCGGTACCGGAGTCGGTGGTCACGTAGTCGGCCGACAGCACACGGTGACTGTTCTCGTGACCGAGGAAGAAATCGAACGGCGGCGCGTAGGCGAGACCGATCAGATCGGCACCGGTGTGTTCGGACACCACAACGGGCTCGTCGCCGAACTCACGGGCGTAGTGCGACACCCGATCTCGGGCGAGCACGACACGGCCGCCCGCGCCGTCCTCGATCTGCACGTAGTCGATGTCGGGGCGTACGGCCATCGCCAGGTTGGACGGCACGGTCCACGGGGTGGTGGTCCAGATCAGTGCGTCCGCACCGTCGAGCGGGGAGCCGGGCGCGCTCAACGTCATCCGCACCGTGACCGCTGGGTCCTGACGCATCTTGTAGGCGTCGTCGAGCCTGGTCTCCTGGTTCGACAGCGGCGTCTGCTCGTACCAGCTGTAGGGCAGCACACGGAAGCCCTGGTACACCAGGCCCTTGTCGTGCAGTTCCTTGAACGCCCACATGACCGACTCCATGAAGTCCAGGTCGAGCGTCTTGTAGTCGTTGTCGAAGTCGACCCACCGCGCCTGGCGCGTGACATAGTCGCGCCACTCGCCGGTGTACCGCAGAACGGACTGCTTGCAGTACGCGTTGAACTCCGCTAGACCCATCGTGTCGATCTGGCTCTTGTCGGTGATACCGAGCTGCTTCTCCGCCTCGAGCTCGGCGGGGAGACCGTGACAGTCCCAGCCGAACCGTCGCTCCACCTTGCGCCCGCGCATGGTCTGGAAACGCGGGATCAGGTCCTTCACGTAGCCCGTGAGGAGATGGCCGTAGTGCGGGAGGCCGTTGGCGAAGGGCGGCCCGTCGTAGAAGACGAACTCGTCGGCGTCGGCACGCGCGTCGACGCTGGCTCGGAACGTGCCGTCCGCGTCCCAGTGCGCGAGGACCTGCTGCTCGAGAGCCGGGAAATCGGGACTGCCGGACTCCGAGGCGTAGCGGACGCGGGGGTACCCGGCGTCGGGTGTCGAGGTGTCGTCGGTGGTGGTCATGGCTGCGGTGCTCCTGTGCCCGTTCGATGCGGCACGGGGACGACGACCGGCACTCTGCGCCGGAAGCCGCGGTACCACCCCGCTTGGCCGCCGAGGCGACCCACTCTCCGATCGAGCTGTGACGGGCTCGACCCGTCCGGTTCTACTGAGCACCGACCCGTGCGGGCCGAGACCGTTCTTCCGGACAGCTCCCCGGTGATGGCCGGATCGTCGCTGAACTACTTGTACTTCGACGTGAGGAAGTCTACCGCCGCCGGCCCACGAGGGCACCGGCGAGCAAGAGGACCGCACCCACGAGACACACCGCGATGCAGGCCCAGGCCCACACCACGGATCCCGTGACGAGCGAGACGACGAGTAACGCGAACCCGACGCCCGCCAGAACCAGCGTCAGAACAAGCACGCACTCATCCGTTCACCCTCGATCCCCCCGCTGGTTCCCCCCGGAACAGCCTCGACGAGGACGGATCAGTTGTTGCCCTTGGCGTACGACTGTCCGAAGTTCGACGACTGGCCGTTGTCCTTGCTGAACGGATCCTGACCACTGTCGACCGGCAGTGCGGACGAACGCTGGTCGAGTTCCTGCAGCTGCGACTCGAGGTAGGACTTGAGGCGGACCCGGTACTCGCGCTCGAACGTCTTGAGGCGCTCGATGCGCTCCTCGAGGACCGAACGCTGCTGGTTGATGGTCGCCATGATCTCGGTGTGCTTGCGCTCGGCATCGCTCTCGAGCGCGTCGGCCTTCTCCTTGGCCTGGCGCAGCTGTGTCTCCGAGCGCGTCTGTGCGTCGGACAGCAGCGCGTCGGCCTTCTGGCGAGCCTCGGAGACGAGGGACTCGGCGCGGCTCTGCGCCTCGCTGACCAGACGGTCCGAGTTGGCGCGAGCGCTCCCGAGCAGCTGCTCGGACTCGGTCTTCGCGTCGCCGGTGAGGCGATCGGCCATCTCCTGGGCGAGACCCAGGATCTTCGCAGCCTGCATGTTCGAATCGCCGGCGGACGACGCCGCGGCGGGGGCAGGAGCCGGTGCCGGAGCGGCCTGGACGACCGGTGCCGGCTTGGCGGGCTCCGGACGCGGTGCCGGTGCGGGGGTGGGAGCAGGCGCGGGGGCAGGGGTGCTCTGACGCGACGCTGCCGAGCTCTTGGCCTCGGCGAGATCCTGATCGAGCTCTCCGACCCGCTGACGCAGGTCGGCATTCTCCTCGATCAGGCGCGACAGCTCCTGTTCGACGAGATCGAGAAATGCATCGACCTCGTCCTCGTTGTATCCGCGCTTACCGATGGGCGGCTTGCTGAACGCGACGTTGTGCACATCGGCGGGAGTCAGCGGCATGGAAGGGTCCCTTCACGCGTCTCGAGAGCGGTGGAGCATCGACAAGCGATGTACGCGAGCATTCGTTCGATCAACAGTGGCAGTGGCACCCGGCTGCCGTAGTGGGGGCAACCAGGACATTCAGTTATATCGCACAAAGAGCAATGGTCACTCATCGTGCACCTTCGAGCAACATTCTGTCACACGGGACACTGTCGCCGTCGACGGAACTCACCGTCAGCCGACGCCCTGCACCACGCGCATCAGGATGAAGACGATGAAGAGCAGCACCATGATGGACAGGTCGAGCCGGACACCGCCCAGATTCAGTGGCGGGATGATGCGCCGCAGCAGCTTGACCGGCGGATCGGTGACCGTGAAGATCGCTTCGAGTACGACCACGACCACACCCGTCGGACGCCAGTCACGTGCGAACGAACGGATGAACTCGACGATGATCCGGCCGATGAGCAACAGCCAGAAGACGAAGAGGATGAAGTACAGGACCGCGAACACTCAGCTCACCGTCCTGCGAGACGCAGGAGAGACCGACACCGACACAACTTTCTGATCACGCACGACACCACAATGCCATCTCGCGACACGGGGAGGCCATCTCGCGACACGGGGAGGCCATCTCGCACCGCGAGACCGGCCCACCGCGCCGTGTGAGACGTCACTGCTGGTTGTAGAAACCCGTCTCGGCGATCCGGCGACGCTCTTCGGCGGAGACGTCGACGTCGGCCGGTGAGAGCAGGAACACCTTCGTGGCGACCTTGTCGAACGAACCACGCAACGCGAACGCGAGGCCCGCGGCGAAGTCGACGAGGCGCTTGGCGTCGGCGTTGCTCATCTCGACCAGATCCATGATGACGGGCGTGCCGTCACGGAAGCGCTCGCCGATCGTGCGCGCCTCGCTGTAGTCGCGCGGACGCAGCGTGGTGATGGTCGACATGGGGCCCCCGTCGTCGAGTGCGGCCTGACGGCGGTCGGACACGCGCGGTTCGGCGTGACGGGGCTCGCTGCGACGCAGCTCCGAGTGCGGGTCCATGCGAGTGTCCATCGCGAGGGCGCCGCGGGTGGAGGTGCGCATCGCGCCGCCGGAGCGGGATCCGCCACCGGAGCGCGACGACAGCGGCGCCACCCGAGCACTGTGCCGGGGCTCGGGACGCTCGTAGTCGTCGTCCTCGTCCCGGCGACCACCGACGAACGCCGGCTCGGCGTAGTCGCGATCGGCGTAGTCATGGTCGTCCATCGATTTTCCGTATCCGCCACGCGACGACCGGGATGCGACGGGCGCATCCGTGTCGTCGAGGTAGTCGTCCTCGAAATCGTCGAGTGGGACCATGCCGAAGTAAGCCTTGAACTTGTGCAACGTGCTCATCGGTCGACCTTCCTGGCGTGGCGGTGTGGCTGGTACTCGTGTGACTGGAGTAAGTCCATGGTGACGATGGTGTTCATGTCGTCAAGGCGAGGTTATCGGCCGTGGACCGAGGATTGCGGTTCCGACACGCACACACGTGGACCCGTGTCGGACAGCCTCTTCCAGGTCGCCCGTCATCCCGGCCGAGAGTCCGGTCGCGCCCGGATGCGAGGCGAGGACCTGCGTGTGAAGACGCTGCAGATCCTCGAACGACGCCTCGGCGTCCGCACCCAACGGGGGCACCGCCATGAGCCCGGCGAGTCGCAGACCCGAGGTCTCGGACACCTGCGCGGTGAGTGCCTCCAGGTCTTCGCGGTCCACGCCTCCGCGATGCGTGTCACCGTCCAGACTCACCTGCACGTAGACGTCCAGATCCGCAGTCCTGTCACCGTTGTCCACCGCACCCGCGACCGCCTTGCCGAGTGCGGTGACCAGACGGTCGGTGTCCACCGAGTGGATCGCATGTGCCCAGGCGGCAACAGCTTTCGCCTTGTTGCGCTGCAGGCGGCCGATCATGTGCCAGCGCACACCGTCGGTGCCGATCTCGGCGACCTTGGGAGACGCGTCCTGCTCGCGCGACTCGCCGAACTCGGTGCACCCGAGCTCGCGCAGCAGTGCGACGTCGGAGGCCGGGAAGAACTTGGTGACGGGAAGCAGGGTCACGGAATCGGGTGCGCGATCCGCGGCCGCACAGGCGCGCGACAGCCGATCGCGGACCTCGGCGAGATGGTCCTCGAGATACGTCCGCCGATCGTCCGGCGCGGTCACGAGGTCGTGTCCATCCACACGACACCGGCGTGCCGCCCCGTGGGCGACCCCCGGCGGTGGCTGAACAGCGAACGGTCCGTGATGGTCTCGCGCGGATCCGCGGCCACTCCGGCGACGCCGGCCTCGAGCAACTGGCGACGCAGGCCCGCCCGGATGTCGAGACCGGGTGTGCCCTTGCGAGTACGCGTCGCACTGCCCGGCAGGTGGGTCTCGACGTCGATCTGCATGGTGCGCGGCACCTCGTAGTCGTCTCCCCCGGCCGCCGGGCCGAGGAACGCCTCGATCCGGGAGACGGCGGCGCCCGCGGCCACCATGGCGTCGAGAACGCGCGGGACGATGCCGATCCGAGCACCGACGCGGCCGGCGTGAACGGCGGCGACGACGCCCGCGGCATCGTCGGACAACAGGAGCGGCACGCAGTCGGCGGCCAGGACGACGAGCGCGAGGTCGCGCTGGGTGGTGACGAGGGCGTCGGTGGCCTCGACCGGTCCGGCGACCGGTCCGTCCACCGTCGCGACGGATCGACCGTGTATCTGGTCCATCCACACGAGACGCTCGGGAGACAGACCGATCTTCTCGGCGAGACGACGCCGATTGGCCTCCACGTGCGCCGGGTCGTCACCGACGTGATCACCGAGATTGAAGGAATCGTAGGGCGGTTCGGACACGCCTCCGGCGCGTGACGTCGTCACGCGCCGGACACGGTAGCCGCGGTCGGAGATGCTCACCGACGCATGAAGGAGGGCACGTCCACGTCGTCGTCGCCCTCGTCCTCCACCCGGACGGGATGTCCGGTGGCACGCGCGGCGCGCTCGCCGATGGGGGGAAGAGACGAGGACGGCGCGTCGCGGAAGACGGCGGGACCGTCGTCCTCGGTACGCGTCTCGCCCGCGCGGGCCGTTCCCACGGTGGCGCCGCGAGACTGACTCTGCGGTGCCTCGATGGGGCGACGGGCCGGACCGCTGCCGTCGAAACCGGCGGCGATGACGGTGACGCGCACCTCGTCGCCCAGCGAATCGTCGATCACGGTGCCGAAGATGATGTTGGCGTCGATGTGCGCGGCCTCCTGCACCAGCGATGCCGCTTCGTTGATCTCGAACAGACCGAGATCGGATCCGCCGGCGATGGAGAGGAGCACTCCGCGTGCACCCTCCATGGACGCCTCGAGCAACGGCGAGTTGATGGCCGACTCGGCCGCCTTGATGGCGCGCCCCTCGCCGCGCGAGGACCCGATGCCCATGAGGGCGCTGCCCGCACCGGACATGACGCCCTTGACGTCGGCGAAGTCCACGTTGATGAGGCCGGGAGTGGTGATGAGGTCGGTGATGCCCTGGACACCGTTGAGCAGCACCTCGTCGGCGGAGCGGAACGCGTCCATGAGGCTGACGGCCGCGTCGCCGAGCTGCAGCAGCCGGTCGTTCGGGATGACGATGAGGGTGTCGCACGACTCGCGCAGACCCTGGATGCCGACGTCGGCCTGACCGCCGCGTCGCTTGCCCTCGAAGGAGAAGGGCCGCGTCACCACACCGACGGTGAGGGCGCCGAGCTTGCGCGCGATGCTCGCGACGACGGGGGCTCCACCGGTGCCGGTACCGCCACCCTCGCCCGCGGTGACGAACACCATGTCGGCACCCTTGAGCACCTCTTCGATCTCGTCCTTGTGATCCTCGGCGGCCTTGCGGCCCACCTCGGGATCGGCACCCGCGCCGAGGCCTCGGGTGAGTTCGCGACCGACGTCGAGCTTGACGTCGGCGTCCGACATGAGCAGCGCCTGCGCGTCCGTGTTGACCGCGATGAACTCGACTCCCTTGAGTCCCTGCTCGATCATGCGGTTGACCGCGTTGACGCCGCCGCCGCCGATGCCGACGACCTTGATTACGGCGAGGTAGTTGTGCGGGGGCGTCATGGGCTCTCGCCTTCCGTGGTTGGTGTGCATGATGCAGTCGAGGCAAACCCTCAACCTGAACCATAGGTTCATAGTTATGTCAAGTGATCGACTGGGTGAAACGCTAGAGACACCGCTCGGCGGGTTCCATTAGGCGCGCCGACACGCGCAGGAAAATTATGTGGGACGTCACCGTCACCGAATGGTCGGCAGATCCGGACTCGACACGTCGTAGGTCTGACCCGGCTGAGTGAGCAGTGGCAGAGCGATGGACGCCTTGTACTCCGTGTCCTCACTGCTCCCCCACACCACGACCCGGCCGTCGTACAACGTCAACGACACCGCCGAGATGGTCGGCGCGTCGATCTGTGCCACCTGCGATCGCAGCGGACCGGGCAGCGCGGTGAGCACCGACAGGGCCGCACGGGTCTCGAGGTTGCCGAAGGACGGGCTGGCCACCACCATGCGCACCACCCCGGGCGGGGGCGGTTCCACCGCGAAGTCGACGGCCTCGGCGTCCATCAGATGGGTACCGTCCGCCGCGTCGAAGAAGACGACGGGAACGCGCTCCTCGACCGTGACCCGCACCGTGGACGGGTACACGCGCTGGACCCGGACCGACGCGACCTTCGGGATGGCGGCGACCCGCGCCGCGGCAGCATCCGTGTCCACTCTCGGCAGGGGTGTCCCCTCCGCGACCTGCAGCGTCTGCACGACCTGCTCGCGCGAGACCGCGGCGTTGCCGTTCACCTGCACGGAGGAGACCGCCCACAGCGGACCGAAGTACGACACCGCCACGAAGGCGACCGAGGCGACGAGCGCGAGAAGGATCAACAGCTTGCCGCGGCGACCGACACGCGGTTCGCGCGCCGGCGCCCGCGTCGACGTGCGCGACCGCGTCGACCGCTCCGCACCGACACGACGCGGTGTGGCCGCGGGTCGGGTGCGGCCGGTACCGCGCGCGTTCACGGTCTGTCGTCCTGCCATGTCACGTCCCGAACTCAGCGCCGCGCCGGGGTGGAGCGGAGAGCGTCGAGGATCTGGCTTCCCAGCATGGTCACGTCGCCCGCGCCCATCGTCACCACGATGTCGCCGGCGACACACAGGTGCGCCACCTGACGCGGCACGGCGGACAGATCGGGCTGGTAGTGCACCGGCTTGGTCACCGACCGGGCCACCGTCGCTCCGCTGACACCGGGAACCGGCTCCTCGCGCGCGCCGTAGACGTCGAGCACGACCACCTCGTCGGCCAGATCCAGGGCGGCCGCGAACTGGTCCGCGAAGGTCACCGTGCGCGAGTACAGGTGGGGCTGGAACACGACGATCACGCGACCGGGGGTCGCGGTGTCCGCGGTGCGCACCAGGTCCGCCGCGGCACCGAGCACCGCGCGGACCTCGGTGGGATGGTGGGCGTAGTCGTCGAACACGCGCACGCCGCGCTCACGGCCCTGCAACTGGAACCGTCGGTGCACACCGGCGAACCCGGCCAGCCCCTCGATGATCTCGTCGACTCCGGCCCCGGTCTCGCGCGCGGCGACGATGGCGGCCAGCGCGTTCAGCGCCATGTGCCGGCCGGGCACACCCAGGCGCACGGTGCGGGCACGGTCCTCGCCGGCCAGCCGGAACTGCACCACGCCGCCGGTGTCCTCGGGCTCCCACCCGAGCAGCGTCGCGGACACCTCGGCGCCGTCGACCTGCGCGTCCTCGGAGCCGTACGTCAGAACCCGCACACCGTCGGTCGCCTTCGCGGCGACCCGACGCGCCAGCTCCCGCGACCCGGGGTCGTCCGTGCACACCACCAGGGCACCGCCGGCGGACAGACGAGCGGCGAAGTCGTCGAACACCTGGACGTAGGCGTCCTCGCTGCCGAAGTAGTCGAGGTGATCCGCCTCCACGTTGGTGACGACGATGACGTCGGGGTCGTACTGCAGCAGCGACCCGTCGCTCTCGTCCGCCTCCGCGACGAAGACCTCGCCGGTGCCGTGATGAGAGTTGGTACCCGCTTCGTTCAGCTCGCCGCCCACGGCGAAGGACGGATCCGCACCGCAGTGCTGCAGCGCGACGACGAGCATCGACGTGGTGGAGGTCTTGCCGTGCGTCCCCGACACCAGGACGGTGCGGAAACCCTTCATCAGCGAGGCGAGCACGGCCGGACGCAGGAGGACGGGCACACCACGCTCGGCGGCCGCGACCAGCTCCGGGTTCGTCTTCGGGATGGCCGCGTGCGTCGTGACCAACGCCGTCGGGCCGCCTTCGAGCATGTCGAGCGCCGACGCGTCGTGCCCGATCCGTATCTGGGCACCGCGGGCGCGCAGCGCCTTCACGCCGCGACTCTCCTTGGCGTCGGAGCCCGACACCTGGCCACCGCGCGAGAGCAGGATCCGGGCTATCCCCGACATGCCCGCTCCCCCGATGCCGACCATGTGCACGCGCTGCAGTTCGGGCGGCAGGGTCGCGTCGACGGTGTGTCGCGTCATGCCCGACCACCTCGTCCGGCGACCTCGAGAACGATGCGCGCGACCTCCGCGGCGGCGCCTCGATGACCCGCGCCCGCGGCGGCCGCACTCATGGCCGACACGCGATCGGGATCGGTCAGCAGCGACACCACGTCGGTGGCCACGAACTCCGGCGTGAGGTCGGCGTCGGCGATCACGACACCACCGCCGGCCGCGACGATCGGGCCCGCGTTGAGCTCTTGTTCCCCGTTGCCATGGGGCAAGGGTACGTAGAAGGCAGGCAGACCGACGGCCGAGACCTCCGCGACGGTCATCGCGCCGGACCGGCACACGACGGCATCGGCGGCGGCGTAGGCGAGGTCCATGCGGGTCAGGTACGGCACCGCCACGTACGGGGCGTCCGGATCGGCCGTGGCGACGTCGAGGGTGTTCTTCGGGCCGTGCGCGTGGAGCACCGACACGCCGGCGGCCGCGAGCGCGGCCGACGCGCCGGACACGGCGAGGTTGAGCGATCGGGCGCCCTGCGACCCACCGAACACGAGCAGCACGGGACCGTGCTGCGGCAGTCCGAAGTGCGCACGCGCCTCGGCGCGCAGTCCGGCCCGGTCGAGCTCGGTGATGGTCGGCCGGACGGGGATGCCCACGATCTCGGCCTCCGACGACCCGCGGCCGTGGATCCCGGAGCCGGCGACGGCGGCGAGGACTCTCGTCGCCAGGCGGGCGCCCACCTTGTTCGCGATACCGGCCCGCGCGTTCGCCTCGTGCACGATCACGGGCACCGTGCCGCGTGCGGCGAGGTAGGCCGGCAGCGCGACGTACCCGCCGAAGCCGATCACCACGTCGGCGTCGACGTCGCGCAGGACCGCACGCGTGGTGCGGACCGATCGCACGACGTTCGCCGGCAACGCGAACAGCGACCGGGTCAGCTTGCGCGGCAACGGCACCGGCGGAACGAGTGCCAACTCGTAACCGCGGGCGGGTACCAGCGTCGTCTCGAGCCCGCGTTCGGTTCCGAGTGCCGTCACCCGTATCGACGGGTCCAGCTCCCGCAGGGCGTCGGCCACTGCGAGAGCTGGTTCGATGTGTCCCGCCGTGCCGCCGCCAGCGACGACGACGGACACGCCGGAAGAGCCTGTCACCGGTGATGTCTCCGTTCTCGTGATCGTGCGTCGCGGGCAGCGGCGCTGCGTGCCATGTCCGCGGCGCCCCGTCGGGTATCCCGCGCGGACGGGCGTCCGGACGTGTGTCGCTCGGGAGCGGGGCGTGCCGCGCGGGACTCGGACTCGCGTCGTCGCGCCTGTGGCGGCAACGCCTGGCGCGCAGCGGGTCCCGCCACCCCCGGTCGGCCCGGACCACGCGGTCCGCCTCGCGCCTGCGACGCCTTGACCGGCGAGTAGGGCTCGGGCACCGGCAGTCTGAGCAGTCTGCCGAACTTCCCGTCGTGACCCGACGCGAGTGCGGCCACCGCCTCGGGCTCGTGTCGCGAGATGTTGGCGAGCAGCCCGAGTACCAGAAGTGTGATGGCGGTGGACGTTCCGCCCGCGGAGACCAGGGGCAACTGCAGTCCCGTCACGGGCAGGAGCCCGATGACGTAGCCGATGTTGATGGCGGCCTGCGCGAGGATCCAGACGGTGAACGTCGCCACCAGGATCTTCATGAACGGATCGGGTACCCGCGCCGCGATGCGCAGGCCCGTGAAGACCAGCAGCCCGAACAGTCCGATGACCGCGATGCACCCGACCAGGCCGAGTTCCTCGCCGATGATCGCGAAGATGAAGTCGTTGTGCGCGTTGGGAAGATAGCTCCACTTGGCTCGGCTCTGACCCAGGCCGAGACCGAACAACCCACCGTCGGCCAGGGAGTACAGCGCCTGCCGCGACTGGTACCCGGTGCCCTGCGGGTCGCTGCCGGGGTTCAGCCACTGCTGGATACGCGCGGAGCGGTACCCGGCCGTCAGGGCGAGCACCACCGCCGCCAGGAAGAGGCCGCCGACGACCGATCCGAACACCTTGACCGGCAGACCCGCGAACCACAGCAGAGCCATGAGGATGATGCCCAGGGCCACGGTGGTACCGAGGTCGGGCTGCATCACGATGAGGAAGAAGATCACCATCGCGGCGGGCACCAGCGGAATCAGCAGACCCTTGAGGTCGGCACGCTCCGCCCGGCGAGACGCCAGCAGGTGCGCGCCCCACACGGCGAAGGTCACCTTCGAGATCTCCGACGGCTGGAGGCCGACTCCGCCGATGGTGAACCATCCGCGGGTGCCCTGCGCGACCGTTCCGATGCCGGGGATCAGCACGAGCACCAGCAGGATCACCGACACCACGAACATCGGGAACGACATCTTGCGCAGGATCCGGATGGGGAGGCGCAGCGCCACGACGAACAGCACCAGGCCGACCACGGTGAAGATGGCCTGCCGGGTGAACATCGTGTACGCGGAACCGTCCTCGGCGTAGGCCTCGACGGACGACGCGGACAGCACCATGACGAGTCCGAGAATGGTGAGCAGTGCCGCCACGGTGACGATGAGGTGGAAGGACGCGAGGGGCCGGTCCACCCATGTCTCGAACTTCGCGCGGACGGGTCGTCGACGCGGAGCCGTACGGCCGGGGCGGGCGGCGGTGACCGGCTCGGTCACGGGTCCGCCGGCGCGCGACGGGGGTGTCGTGGCGCCGCGGGCCGGGCTCATGCCGGCGTGCCGTGGTCGGCGGTGGGAGCGAGATCGTGCGGGCCGAGGCTCGCGGCGGCGGCGGCGAAGCTGTCGCCGCGGTGCCCGTAGTCCCGGAACTGATCGAACGAGGCGGTCGAGGGTGCCAGGAGCACGGTGGTTCCCGGCTCGGCGCGGCGCGCGGCTGCTCGCACCGCCTGTGCCATCACTTCGTCACCGTCAGTCACATCAGTCGCATCGGCCACTCCAGCATCGTCTCCCGACGGCACCCGATCCACGGGCACATCCGGCGCGTGTCGCCCGAGTGCTGCCGCGATCACGTCGCCGTCCTGGCCGAACACCACGGCACCGACGAGCCGCGGGGCGACCTCGGCGACGAGATCGTCGACCTCCGCGCCCTTGAGCAGACCGCCCGCGAGCCACACGACGCGCTCGTGCGCGAGGATCGACGACCTCGCGGCGTGCGGATTGGTGGCCTTCGAGTCGTCGACGAACAGCACCCCACCGAGCTCACGCACCACGGCGGCGCGGTGCGGTCCGACGCGGAACGACCGCAGACCGGCCGCGATGTGCTCGGCCGAGACCCCGGCCGCGCGCGCGAGCGACGCCGCGGCGAGCGCGTCCTGCAGTCCCGCGGGCCCTGCGGGTTCGATGGCGTCCGTCTCCACCAGCGACTCGGCGTCACCGAACGCACGGTCCACGATCGTGCCGTCCACGACACCGACATCGCCGGCAGCAGGGTCGTGCGCAGTGAACCCGACCGTGATCGGAGCCGCGGCGCGCGCTCGCAGCGTGGACGCGATCGCGTCGTCCAGCCCCACCACGGCGACGTCGCCGTGCAGCGCCTGGAGCTTCGCCTGGACGTAGGCCTCCATGCCGCCGTGCCAGTCGAGATGGTCCTCGGCGATGTTGAGCACCACTCCGGCCGCGGGTCGCACCGACGGCGCCCAGAACAATTGGAAGGAGGACAGTTCCACGGCGAGCACGTCCGCCCGGGGGTCGCGTCGCAGCGCGTCCACGACCGGTACGCCGATGTTGCCGCACGCCGCGGACGCCACGCCCGCCGCGTCGAGGACGGCCGCGAGCATCGACGTCGTCGTGGTTTTGCCGTTGGTCCCGGTGACCACCAACCAGGTGCGCGGCGGCCCGTAGACCTCGGCCTGATCGATACGCCAGGAGAACTCGATGTCGCCCCACACCGGCACGCCGACCGTGAGCGCGGTGGTGAGCAACGGCGAATCGGGGCGAAATCCCGGGCTGGTGACGACGAGGGCGCTCTCGGCCACCGCGTCGCGGTCGGTGGCGATCGCGTCCATCGACACCGTGTCCACCCCGAGATCGGCGCAGGCCTCGAGGGACGACGCGTCTGAGTCGGCCACCGTCACCGAGGCTCCCACCTCGAGCAGCGCGGGAATCACGGCGCGGCCGGACACCCGGCCACCGGCGACGAGAACCCGGCGACCCCGGAGGTCGAGCGGTGACGTGAGGGGTTCGCGGGGATCGTGCAACACCACGTCAGTCGCCGATCGCCGAGAGGTACTCGCTGTAGAACAGAGCCAGTCCGACGGCCGACGAGATGGCGGCCAACAACCAGAAACGGATGATCACCGTCGTCTCGGCCCATCCTCCGAGCTCGAAGTGGTGATGGAACGGGGCCATCCGGAACACTCGTCGGCGACTCGACCGGAAGACCGCCACCTGGATCACGACGGACGCGGCCTCGGCCACGAAGAGCGCACCGATGACGACCATCAGCAGTTCGGTCCGGGTGACGATGGACAGGCCGGCGAGCAGGCCACCGAGCGCGAGCGAGCCCGTGTCGCCCATGAAGATCTTGGCGGGCGCCGCGTTCCACCACAGGAAGCCGATGCACGCACCCGCCGCAGCGGCACAGATCAGGGCCAGGTCGAGCGGATCACGCACGTCGTAGCAGCCGGGTCCCGGACTCGTGGTGCACGCCTGCCGGTACTGCCAGAACGTGATGACGGTGTACGCACCCAGCACGAGGGTCATCGATCCGGCCGCGAGTCCGTCGAGGCCGTCGGTCAGGTTGACCGCATTGGACCAGGCACTGACGAGGAGGTAGCAGAACAGGATGAAGACGATGCCGCCCATGGAGACGGTCGCGATGTCGCGCACGTAGCTCAGCTGGACGCTGCCCGGCGTCAGTCCGCCGGCACCGTTGAACTGCAGTGCGAGGACACCGAAGATCACCGCGGCGAACAGCTGACCCACCAGCTTGGCCGTCTTGTTCAGTCCGAGGTTGCGCTGCTTGCGGATCTTGATGAAGTCGTCGAGGAAGCCCACCACGCCCAGCACCGTCGTCAGACCCAGCACCAGGAGCGCCGACACGGACGGCCCGTCCGCGTCGTAGCCGATGCCGATGAGGTGCGAGCCCCAGTAGCCGGCCCACAGACCGGCGAGGATCGCGACGCCGCCCATGGTGGGCGTGCCGCGCTTGGACTGATGGCTCGCAGGACCCTCGACCCGGATCTCCTGGCCGAACCCCTGCTTCGAGAACGCCTTGATCAACACGGGCGTCAGCAGGATCGCCACCGCCAGCGCGATACCGCCCGCGAACAGAATCTGTCTCACCGAGTCTCCCCCTGCTCGCTCAGCAATGCCTCCGCGACGGTCCACAGCCCCACCGACTGGGACGCCTTCACCAACACCAGGTCACCCGGCTCAACCTCGTCGCGCAGCAGCGCGATCGCGGCGTCGGCATCGGGAACCAGGTGGGCCTCCTCGCCCCAGGACCCTTCCATGACGGCACCCTGGTACAGGCCGTGCGACGGGCGACCCGTTCCCACGACGATGATCTTGCTGACGGCCAGACGCACCGCGAGGCGCCCGATCCGATCGTGCTCGATCACCGACTCGTCGCCGAGTTCGGCCATCTCACCCAGCACGGCCCAGGACCGCCGACCCCTGTCGCGGCCACTGCGCGCCATCGTGACGAGCGCCTTCAGCGCGGCGCGTACCGAATCCGGGTTGGCGTTGTAGGAGTCGTTGACGACGGTGACGCCGTCGGCGCGCGTGCGCACGTCCATGCGCCGGGCCGAGGCGGCCTCCGCGCCCGACAGCGCGGCCGCGACGGTCTCGACGTCCATGCCGCAGTCCAGGCCGACGGCCGCCGCCGCCAATGCGTTGCCCACCTGGTGCTCGCCGTGGACCAGCAGCGACACCGGAGCGCTCCCCGACGGCGTGACCATGGTGAACGACGCGCGCGCGGTCTCGTCGAGGCGGACGTCCAGCGCGTGGACGTCGGCACTGGTGTCCGACCCGTAGGTGACGACGCGAGCGGTGGTCTTCGACGCCATCGCTGCCACCAGCGGATCGTCGGCGTTGAGGATCGCCAGACCACCGGCCTCCGCAGCCGGAAGCGCTTGTACCAGTTCGGACTTGGCCTCGGCGATGTTCTCGCGCGAGCCGAACTCGCCGAGGTGCGCGGTGCCGACGTTGAGTTCCACACCGATCCGCGGCGGTGCGATCGCGGCCAGCGCGGCGATGTGGCCGCGTCCCCGCGCCGACAGCTCGAGGACGAGGAACCGTGTCGAGGCGTCCGCGCGCATCACGGTCCAGGGATGCCCGAGCTCGTTGTTGAAGGAGCCGGGCGGTGCGACCACGGTGCCCGCACGCTCGAGCACCGCGCGGATCAGATCCTTGGTCGATGTCTTCCCCGAGCTTCCGGTGACACCGACGACGGTGAGATCGCCGGCGGCCAGTTCGGCGACGGACGCCGCGGCCAGCTTCCCGAGTGCGTCCAGAACAGCCGCGCCGGGTCCGTCCTCGTGCTCGACGACGATGGCGGGAACGCCCACCGGCCGCGCTGCGAGCACCGCGACGGCACCGGCGGCGACGGCACCGGCGGCATGATCGTGACCGTCCACGCGCTCACCGGGCAGAGCGAGGAACAGTCCGCCCTCGGTGATCTTCCGGGAGTCGAACTCGACGCCGGCGGTGATCTCCACGGAGGGATCGGGGACGTCGTGCAGTGTGCCCTCCACGATGTCCGCGACGGCGGACAGGGACAGTCGGATCACATCGAGCCTTTCTGTCGGTCGAGGGCGTCGGCGAGCACACGGCGGTCGTCGAAGGGGTACTTGATGCCGCCGACGTCCTGCCCCACCTCGTGGCCCTTGCCGGCGATCAGGACGACGTCGCCGTCCGTCGCCCACTGCACCACGGCGTGGATCGCCTCGTCGCGCGGAGAGATCTCGCGCACCTCGGCGCTACCGCCGACGGCGTCGGCGCCTCGCCGAACGGCCGCGCGGATGGCGGCCGGGTCCTCGGATCTGGGGTTGTCGTCGGTGATGACGACCAGGTCTGCGGCGCGCGCCGCGGCCTCGCCCATCAGCGGCCGCTTCTCGGCGTCGCGGTCTCCCCCGGCGCCGACGACGACGGCGATGCGGCCGTCGGTCTGAGCGCGCAGAGTGGCCAGCACCGCCTCGAGTGCGGCGGGTTTGTGGGCGTAGTCGACGACGGCCAGGAAGTTCTGACCACGCTCGACGCGCTGCATGCGGCCGGGCACGTCGACCTCGGCCATCGCGGCGAGGGCGACCGCCGGATCCACCCCGACCTCCGCGCACACGGCGGCGGCGACCACGGCGTTGGCGACGTTGTAGCGCCCCGGCATCCGGAGTGACGCCGACACGACGGTGTCCCGTGCGGCGACCTCGAACTGCTGGGTGCCGTCCGGCCCGGACGACCAGGACGTCACCGACCAGGAGGCCGTCCCCTCGGTCGTGGTCGCCACGGTGAGCGGGGCGGCTCGGCCACCGGCCGCCGCGATCTCCGCCATGCGCCGGCCCCACCAATCGTCGACGCAGACGACGGCGCGATCCGCGCGGACCGGCGAGTCCTCGGCGAACAACCGGGCCTTGGCCGCGAAGTAGTCCTCGAAGGTGAGATGGAAGTCGAGGTGGTCCTGCGAGAGGTTCGTGAACGCGCCCACCGCGAAGGTGGTGCCGTCGACCCGGCCGAGGGACAGCGCGTGGGAGGACACCTCCATGACGACCGTGTCCACCCCCTGCTCGTACATCGCCGCGAACATCGCGTGCAGATTCGGAGCTTCGGGCGTGGTCAGCGCGGACGGCACCGGTTCGGTGCCGATACGGGTCTCGATGGTGCCGATGAGCCCGGGAGTGCGTCCGGCAGCGCGCAGCGCCGCCTCCACCAGATAGGACGTGGTGGTCTTCCCCGAGGTGCCGGTGATGCCGATGACCGTCATCTTGGCGGACGGCCGATCGTGCACCGCCGCGGACAGCGTGCCGAGGATCGAGCGGGGCTGCGGATGCACCAGGACGGCAGTGCCGTCGGGCACGCCGGAACCGATCATGAGGGCCACACCCTCGTCGTCGGTGACCACGGCGACCGCTCCGCGTTCGAGCGCCTCGCCCGCGAAGGCGGCGCCGTGCGACCGAGCGCCCGGCAGGGCCGCGAAGAGATCGCCCGCCAGGATGCTCTGCGCGCGCAGTTCGATGCCCGTGACGCCGACGTCGTCCGTCGCGTCGACCAGCGCACCGTCGACGAGCACTCCGTGGCGCAGACCGATCTCTCCGGCCAGCTCGGTCGCCGACGTGACCGTGGGCCGCTGCGGGCGGAGAGTCGAGCTGGGCACTTCGAGACGCTCCTCTGCTGTGGTGACGGGCGGACGGTGGGTGTTCGGGCCGGTGCGGTGACTGCCTCGGCGCCGAACATGCGAGTGCCGCCGACCGGTGGTCGGCGGCCGACGCATCAGATTACCGGCGAGTCGGCACGCCACGAGACGTGCCATGGCGAAGTCCGCCCCGGTGCAGGTGAACGCCCTGCACCGTCGACGGATCAGTCCGCCTGCAGGAGGAGCCGACGACCTTCCTGCGAGAGCGGCACCGCGTCACGCTGCAGCATCCAGGACGCGATCGAGTGGAACAGCGGAGCGGCGGACTGCCCGCCCGATCCGTCGGAGCTGCGGGTCGGGGCGTCGAGCATGATGCCGATCACGTAGCGCGGATCGTCCGCCGGCGCGATGCCGGCGAAGGTGATCCAGTAGTTCGAGTTGGAGTAGCACTTGCACTCCGGATCGACCTGCTGCGCGGTGCCGGTCTTGCCACTGACCTGGTATCCCTCGATACCGGCGGCGACACCGGTGCCGCGCTGGTTGCCGGTGTCGTTCTGCGTGACGGCCCGGAACATGTCGCGCACGGTGCGCGCGGTGTCGGCACTGACCACCGGCACGCCCTCGGGCTGCGGCTCCGCGGTGCGCTGACCGTCCTTGCCGACGGTCGCCGACACGATGCGCGGCGGGATGCGCACGCCGTCGTTGGCGATCGCCTGGTACATACCGGTCATCTGCAGCAGGGTCATGGACAGGCCCTGCCCGATCGGGAGGTTCGCGAACGTGCCGCCGGACCACTGGTCGCGGGCCGGGACACTGCCGGCACTCTCGCCGGGCAGGCCCACGTCGGTGCGCTGTCCCAGCCCGAACTTGTCCAGCATGTCCGCGTAGCGATCCTCGCCGACCCGCTGCGCGAGCATCAGCGTGCCCACGTTGGAGGACTTACCGAACACACCGGTGGTCGTGTACGGCGCGACGCCGTGATCCCAGGCGTCCTTGACCGTCGCACCGGACATCGTGATGCTGCCGGGAACCTGCAGCACCTCGTCGGGGTTCGTCAGACCGTCCTCGACGGCGGCCGCCGCCGTGACGATCTTGTTCACCGATCCCGGCTCGAACGGGCTGGACACCGCGAGGTTGCCCATCTGCGCCGTCGGCGAGTTGTTGCCCACGCCGATGGCCGGGTCGAAGGTGCCGTCGTTCGACATGGCCAGCACCTGGCCGGTGTGCGAGTCCAGGACGACGGCCGACGCGTTCTTGGCGCCCGACAGATCCTTGGCCTGCTGGACCTGCTGCTGCACGTAGTACTGGATGTCGCTGTCGAGCGTCAGCTCCACGTTCGAGCCGTCGATGGCGGGTTGCTGGTCGCGCCAACTACCGGGAATCACCGCGCCGTCGCTGCCGCGGTCGTAGGTGCGGGAGCCGTCGGTACCGGCCAACACCGGGTCGAGGGAGTCCTCGAGGCCGAGCAGGCCGTGGCCGTCCCAGCCGGTCGCCCCGACGATGTTGGCGGCGAGCGCCCCACCCGGGTACTCGCGGATGTCCTGCCGCTCGAGGCCGACCTCGGGGTACTGCTCGGCGATGGTCGCCGCGACGGCGGGATCGATGCTGCGCACGAGGTACTCGAACGACGAGGATCCGGTCATCTTGTCGAGAAGGTCCTTCTCCGACACCAGGTCGCCCAGGATGCCGTGGACACCGGCAGCGACCTCGCGGATGCGATCGTCCGGATCCGGCTTCGTGTCGTCCTTCGCCTTCGCCTCCTCGAGCTCCACACGCACTCGCTGCGGCTGGAAGGTCAGCGCCTTCGCCTCCATCGTGAACGCGATGGGATTGCCGTCCCGGTCCGTGATGGACCCTCGTGTCGCCGGATCGACGATGGTGGTGGTGCGCTGACTGGCCGACTGCGCCGACAGCGACGGGGCGTCGATGCCCTGGATCCACAGCAACTGCAGCGTCGCGACGCCCAGGATCGCGAACATCGCGAAACGGCCGTAGCGGAACCGGAAGTCGAACGTCTCGGACTTGCGTGGACCCTGTCGACGCGGCGGACGAGGACCGCGAGGACCGGAGCCGGTGGCCGGCCGAGCGCGTGGGTCGCCGTGGTCGCGGCCGGTGCTCCGGTACGGCTGTCGAGTGGTCACCGAGCGCCTCCTGCGATGGGTACCTGCTGCTCGCCCACCGCGGCGGCGGGAGCCGGAAGAGGCTGCGGCGCAGCATTCTCCGGCACTGGCGTGGTCGTCGGTGCCGCGGGTGCGGACGTCGTGGGGGCCGGCGTGGTGGATGCTGCCGGTGCCGACGTGGTCGGGGTCGCGGACGCACTCGGCGACGTACCGGGGCGACCGACGGGAGTGAGCGCCTCCCCGCCGGACGCGGGTGCCCCGGGGCGCGCACTCGGAGTCGCCGCACCGCCCGACGGGGTGGCGGCCGCGAAGTCGGGAGCCGGTGGACCGGCGGCCGGTGCCGGCGTACCGATCACCTGGACGACGCCGTCCGGCAGGACCACCAGTCGCGGAACGTCCTTCGTCGGGATCATTCCCTGTGCGGTCGCGCGACGGGCCAGCTCGGGAGCCGAGTTCGCTGTCTCCACGTCACGTTGCAGCGCGGCGGCCCGTTCCGTCAGCTCCTGGTTGGTGGCACGCCCCGCACTGAGCAGGTACGAGTCCTCCGCAGCGCGTGTGCTCAACAGCAGTGTCGAGGCGAGTCCGATGGCGAGGAGCCCGATGATGCTGGCCACGAACGGGATCCGAGCCGCGACGGATCGGGTGGGTCGTTGCGCGCGCGGGTCGGACTCGTGGGACATCGCACGCTGGCGACGCTTGTCGTACGCGCGCTTGGCCGCGCCCGTGCGAGCGGGAGGCCGCGGTGCGCGCACCGTCTCGAGCGAGGACCCGGCGCGGCGGTTGCCGTCCGATCCGGTCACGTCCACCGGAACACTCATGACGACCTCCTGGAAATGCGTTCTGCGCCGCGCAGTCTGACCGGAGCCGCGCGGGGGTTGTCGTCGATCTCGTCCTGCGAGGCCTTCTCGGCGCCGCGAGTGAGCAGCCGGAACTCGGGTCCGCTTCCCGGCAGCTCCACCGGGAGCCCCTCCGGCGTGGTGGACCGGGTGCGCGGTGTCAGCTCCTGCTTGACCACGCGGTCCTCGAGGGACTGGTACGACATGAAGACGATGCGTCCCCCGACGACCAGCGAGTCGAGAGCCGGTGCGATGGCGTCTCGCAACGAGTCGAGTTCCTCGTTCACCGCGACCCGCAGTGCTTGGAAGGTCCGCTTCGCCGGATGTCCGCCGGTGCGACGCGTCGCCGCCGGGATGCTCGCGTAGAGCAGTTCGACGAGAGGCCCGCTGGTGACGAACGGTTCCGTCTCCCGGCGGCGCAGGATCGCCGAGGCGATGCGGCCGGCGAAGCGTTCCTCGCCGTACGTGCTGAGGATGCGGGCGATCTCACCGTGCGACGCGGTGTTGAGGATGTCCGCGGCGGTCCGACCCGTCGTGGGATCCATCCGCATGTCGAGCGGTGCGTCCACGGAGTAGGCGAAGCCACGATCGGCGGAGTCGAGCTGCATCGACGAGACGCCGAGATCGAAGAGGATCCCGTCGACGCTGTCCGTCGCGCCGAGGCCGACCGACGCCAGCGCGTCCTCGATACCGTCGTACGTGGTCGCGACCAGCGAGACGCGGTCACCGAAGGGAGCCAGCCGTTCTCCGGCCATGGCCAACGCGTCCGGGTCGCGGTCGAGACCGACGAGACGCAACCGCGGATACGCGGTGAGGAAGTGTTCGGCATGACCGCCGAGGCCGAGAGTGGCGTCGATGTAGACGGGATCGCGGTCGTTCGCAGCAGCGGCGACGAACGCCGGTCCGAGAAGTTCGTCGGCCCGAGGAAGACGGACCGGAACGTGCGAGAAAGGCGAGGCGGATGCCTGCTCGTCCTCCGCCATGGTGGTGATCTCCCGCCTGATTCGCATTCGAGCTGTGTGTCGTGCCAGGTGGAGCGGTGAGTGCGTCGAGGTCTCTGTCCGACAGTGGAACCTGGCGTTGGGGAAGTACGTCAGGGTCCGACCGGTACTTGGCGTTGGGGAAGTACGTCAAGGCCCGGTTCGGGCAGAGGCCACGCGGCACTCGCCACCGGCCGGGTGTGGCTACAACATGTCCATGAGCGATTCGTCCACTGCCTGCGAGAAATCTTCTTCGTGCTCCTGCGAGTACCGCTCCCACGACGCGGCGTCCCACAGCTCGAGATGATCCATCGAGCCGATGACGACGCAGTCCTTCGACAGCGCCGCGTACTCGCGGTGCGAGGACCCGATGGTGATGCGACCCTGCGAATCCGGCCGCTGCTCGTCCGTACCGGCCGCGAGGTTGCGGATGTACGCGCGCGCCTGCGGGTTCGACCGCGAGGCCTTCGACAGCTTCGCCACCCGCTCCGCGAACACGTCACGGGGGTAGATGGCCAGGCTGTGGTCCTGCCCTTTGCTCACCATCACTCCTCCCGCCAGGTCTTCGCGAAACTTCGCCGGCAACGTCAGTCGAAACTTGTCATCGAGCTTGGGCGTGTAGGTACCGAGAAACACTCGGCACCTCCTCGACCCTGTGTCGTGCAGTTCGCGGGACTCCATCGATCCCCGCTGTCCGCCACATTACCCCACTTTCCCCCACATTCAATCGACACGGCGGAACATTTCAGTGACTCGTCACTAAAGGGCCAGGTCGCACGCACAAAGAGCGGCGAAGTCGATCCGGCAGCGGGAAGACCCACGTGCGCGTGGTGGAGGTGTCCCCCACCGTTCCGCGGCACCCGTGAACCGGATAATCCGAGGTCGAACGGCACGTTCGCGCGTCACGGGCCCGGGTGACCGCGCGCGGCAGAGTCGCCAGGGGTGCCGGGTGGGGCGTGGTGGGGATCCGGGAGCCGAGACCACCCTCGGTGGGGCGCGGTGGGGGGATCGACACCCACGGGGCCCTGAACGGCATCAGCGCGGCACCCGTGGTGGGTGCCGCGCTGATGTGTCACAGCATCGGTGTGAGAGGCGTGCTGCCCCTCACGCGAGAATCGGAGCGGTCGATGTGACCGCTCCGGTCTCTCTCATTCCTGGTCGAACCGTCGCTTGAAACGATCCTCCATCCGCGAGGAGAATCCCTTGCGAGGACCTCGGCGCGGTGCGGAACCGGAACGGCGCGGGCCGCTTCCCGGTGCCGGCGGGTTGTCGCCCTCGGACTGCTCGGACTGGGGCGCGGTGGGCTTGCGCAGCAAGAGCAGAACGCCGGAGCCGAACATGAACACGAAGCCGACGAGACTGATGATCGGGAATCCACCGGGCTTGAACGGGAGGGCCACGCCTGCAATGAGCAGAATGAGGCCGATCACGAACAGAGCGACGGCCTGAAAACGACGCCGCGTGGATGCGGCTCGAATCCGTCCGCCGCGCACGGTCGACGCGAACTTGGGGTCCTCGGCATAGAGAGCGCTCTCGATCTGGTCGAGCATGCGCTGCTCGTGCTCGGAGAGTGGCACGGTACCTCCCCCGGCACTGGATGGTGGCTCTCACTTCTTGGCCAGAAGTGAGAGGTAGCCGATCGGTCCGGCTACCTGTTATCGATGATACGAGCAGAATCGGCGGCGAGCCACCTACCTGCACCACCAGTATGCGAGAAAAAGTCGCTCCGTGGTGGCGACCAGGCCTACGCGGGCACCGCGACCGCGTCGGACCGCGAGGTCACACGGTCCTCGACGCGGTGCAGAAAGCGTCCCACCTGCGAGAAGAACTCGTCCGCCTCGGCCGCGTCGAGCCGATCGGCCGAGCCCGCCTCGATGGACGCACGCAGCGTGGAATACGCGGCGAAGTACGACGCCCACTCCGTGAACTCCGGCGCAGCCGTCCGCATGCGCACCCAGGCGCTGCGGGACGCCCCACGCTTGGGCACCGGATCGACCGCGTCGAGCAGGGCGCCGGCACCGCGCAACGCGGCGACGTAGGACTCGAGGAACATGTCGGCCGCCGACGGCGCACCGGCCGCGTCACCGAGAATGGCGTCCGCGCGACGCAGCAACATGCGGGCGCGGGCGTGCGTGCGCGACGGCGCCGCGGAGGCGTCGAACGAGACCACCGTGCCGTTCGTCATCGTCTCACCACCCTCCGTGCGGTCTGCAGAGCTGCGGCGTGCCGCAGTGTGACCACCCGTGCTCCGAGCCATTGCGCTACCTCCCTCTCCGACACGTGAACCGATCGGCGTCCCACGTCCTTCTCAACACCGTCGGCCTGTCGGTTACTCCCCTGAGCGGGCCGATCGAGCGCGATGTAAGCATGGAGGTCGGACATGTTCTCCGGACCGTCTCGCGCGATTGACCCGAGGTCGGGCCGATCGACCCGAGGTCGATTCGTTCGAACGCGTGTTCGATGACTTCACTATAGCGCGGACGTCCGACACGATGCGAGGGATCGAGGTGAGTACCGTTCACGACGCCCGAGGCGGCCCCTCCGACGAGGGCATTCGTCTGATCGAACTGACCCCGCAGGACATGCGCCGACGGTTGACCGAAGCCCTGTCCGTCTACGTCGCCGCGATGGGCTACCCGCGCGGAACCGAGTTGCATCGGGCGCCGATGTGGGCGGAGCACATCCTGCGGCCGGGGTGGGGCGCGGTGGGAGGAGTCTCACACGACGACCACCTGGTGGCGATCGCCTACTGCTATCGCGGAGCGCCACATCAGTGGTGGCATCAGCAGGTCCGCGACGGGATGCGACGAGCGGGGTGGTCCGCCGAGAACGCCGAGCGGGTCCTCTCGGACTACGTCGAGTTGACCGAGCTGCACGTCTCCCCCGAGGCTCAGGGGCACCGTCTCGGCGAACGGCTCCTGCTCGCCCTCATGGCGGGCCGCCGGGAGAGTTCCGTGCTGCTCTCCACCCCCGAGGTCACCGGCGAGGACAATCGAGCATGGCGTCTCTACCGGCGGACGGGGTTCCAGGACGTCGTGCGCCGATTCCACTTCGCCGGGGACGCCCGACCCTTCGCGGTGCTCGGCCGCGAATTACCCCTGACACCCGGGACCGGACTCGGTCTCGACACCACCACAGAAGAGGGGCCGACCACGTGATCGATGCCGCCGTCGTCGGATCGGGTCACAACGCACTCGTCTCCGCCGCCTACCTGACCGATGCCGGATGGTCCGTCCGCGTCCTCGAACGAGACACCGTCGTCGGAGGCGCGGCCTCCACGGTCGAGCGCTTCCCCGGCCACAAGGTGGATCGGGGCTCGTCCGCGCACATCATGATCCGGCAGACCGGCATCATCGAGGAGTTGCGTCTCGCCGATCACGGCCTGCGCTATCTCGACTGCGACCCGTGGGCGTTCGCGCCGCCTCCGCCCGGCACCGACGAGCCGGGCATCGTGTTCTCCGTGGACCTGGACGCCACCTGTGCCTCGATCGAGGCGGCGTGCGGACGCAAGGACGCGGACGCGTACCGCGCGTTCGTCGCACTGTGGGGGCCCCGCAGCGCACGTGTCATGACGTCGTTCGGGAGTCCGCCCACCGGGAGGGCTCTGCTGTCCTCCTTCTGGGGCATGGACGCGAGCGACGGTGCGGCGGCCCTGTCCCGCGAGTTCCTCGCGTCGGGCGACTCGCTTCTGAACCGGTGGTTCGACAGCGAGCGCCTGAAAGCGGCTCTCGCGTGGTTCGGCGCCCAGTCCGGTCCGCCGATGTCCGAGCCCGGCACGGCCCCGATGGTGGCCTTCAACGCTCTGATGCACACGACCCCGCCCGGCCGCGCCGTCGGCGGCAGTGGCGCGCTGAGCGTCGCGCTGCAGACGAAGATCGAGGCCGACGGAGGCACCGTCACCCTCGGTGACGCCGTCGTGTCGGTCACGCGTGTCGGAGACGGATGGTCGGTCCGCACCGCGAGTGGCGAGGAGGTGCGCGCACGCACGGTCATCGCCGGGTGCCACATCCTGACCACGCTCGACCTCCTCGACGCCGGCGGTTTCGACACGGCGACGACGGAGTCGTGGCGACGGCAGATCGACGTGGGGCCGGGCATCGGCATGGTGGTCCGCGCATCGACGTCGTCGTTGCCGCAGTATCCCGGCGCTCCCGGCGTCGAGTCGTCCAGCCGCGGACTGCAACTGCTGGTACACGACCGGGCCCAGCTCCGTCGGGCGCACGGAGCGGCATCGGCAGGCGATCTCCCGCCGGCGCCGGTGGTGCTGGCCATGAGCTTCAGCGCGGTCGACCCGTCGATCGCGAAGCCCGGCGAACACCAGGTCTCGCTGTGGTCGCAGTGGCACCCGTACCGACTGGCCGACGGTCGGAGCTGGCGAGGCGGCAGCCCGGAGGTGGCGGAACTGGAGGGTGATCGGATCGTCGCCGAGGTGGACAAGTACGCCCCCGGCTTCGCCGACAGCATCCTGCAGCGGCACACCCAGTCCCCGTGGGACCTCGAACAGGAACTCGGGCTCGTCGGGGGCAACGTGATGCACGTCGAGATGTCACTGCACCAGATGATGATGTGGCGCCCCATGCCGGCGCTCGCGGACATGACCGTGCCCGGAGCCCCGTCGTTCTTCCTGACCGGCGCCTCGATGCACCCCGGCGGCGGTGTCTCCGGATCCAGCGGCCGCAGTGCCGCCCGGCTCGCGATCGCCGAACGCGCGGGCAGTCCTCTGAAGCGCGTGGCGTCGCGTCTGGGCGCCGCTCTCCCGGGCCGCCGATGAGGTCGGGAGACACTCTCCGCGCGTCGGGGCGAGCCACACCCGTCGCGGTGGGCTTCGCCGTCGCGGCCGTCCTCGCGCAGATCAGTTACCCGCTCGTCTCGGGCGGCGTCAAGGACGCCGTGACGTTCTGTGTCGTCGCTCTGCTCGCCGCCGCCTGCGTCACGCACGCGGCGAGCGCACGCGGGGCCGGGTGGGCCACGCTCATGGTGCTGCTCACCGCCGGGATCGGTCTGACGGCCGAGATCATCGGCACGCGAACCGGCATGCCCTTCGGGTGCTACGAGTACGCGCAGGACCGCATCGGACCCTCCCTGGCCCACGTGCCGGTGGTGGTTCCGTTCGCCTGGACGGCCGGCCTGTACCCGGTGTGGTGCGCCGCCACCGTCGTCGCGCAGCGGATGCGCCGACCGGTGCTCACCCGCGTGGGACTCACGACCGTCGGCGTCGTGGGGTGGGATCTGTATCTCGACCCTCAGATGGTGGCCGACGGTCAGTGGACCTGGTGCAGTCCCTTCGCTCCCCTGCCCGGGCTCGACGGCATCCCGTGGACCAACTATGTGGGATGGCTACTCGTCGCGGCGCTCATGGCCGTCGCCATGGAGGTCCTGGGGCGGTCACCGATGCGCACGCCCACGGTGAGCCCGCTGGTGCCGTGGGGGCTGTTCGTGTGGACGTGGCTCGGCTCTGCTCTCGCCCATGCGGTCTTCCTGCCGGACCTCGGTTGGTCCGCTCTGTACGGCCTCGTCGCCATGGGCGTCGTCGGTGTCCCCTTCCTCCTCGCCCTGTCCCGACCCCGGTCGAACATCGCTCGCGACGCGCCACGCCGCGCCGACCGACCCATTCACTGACGGTGTCGCGGCGGCCTGGCACGATGACCGCTGTGCCCCACCCCGCTGCTCCTCGCACGTCGCCGCGCGTTCCCGTACCGCGCCGCGTGGTCTCCGTCCTCGTGCTCGCCCTGCTGACGGTTCCGCTGCTGGCCGGGTGCCTCCGGGCACAGGTGTCCATGGGCGTGTCCTCGAACGACCGGGTGTCCGGCCGCATCGTCGCCGCGACGGTGCCGACGGCCGAGGGTGACACCGGACCGGGCATGGAGGTCCCCGACAGCCTGGGCAGCAAGATCCGGGTGCAGCCGTACGACTCGGACGGGTACGTCGGCAGCGAGGCGCTGTTCAGCGACCTCACGTTCGGTGACGTGCAGCAGCTCGCGGCACTGTCCGACCAGTCGGTCGGCCTCTACCAGCTGTCCCTGGTCCGCGCGGGTGACCTCGTCACTCTCGCCGGCCAGGTCGATCTGAGCTCCGTACCCGCCGAGGGCAGCGACGTGCAGTTCACCATCGCCTTCCCCGCTCGTGTCACCACCACCAACGGCGCCCGCGAGGGCGACAACGTGGTGTCCTGGAAGCTCCCCGCCGGCGAGCGCAGCACCCTGCGCGCCGAGGTGCGCTACTCGGATCCGAACACGCGCAGCTTCGCCGGGTGGGCCGGCATCGTCTTCGGTGTCACCGTGGGTATCGCGGCCATCGTCGGCGGCATGGCCTACGTCGCCCGCGACGCTTCCGGCGGACGCCGACGCGATGCGGAGTCGGCCGGCCGCCGGTGACCGCCCGGCGCCGAGCCCGGAACGCGGTCCGAGTCGGCTCTCTCGCCTCGATCGCCACCGCGGGCATCGCCCTGATCAACGCAGCGACCGCACCCCGCGTGCTGCCCTCGTCCGCGGCGACGGTGCGGGCCGATGAGCGCATCACGGTCTGCATTCCTGCCCGTGACGAAGCAGACCGTCTCCCCGACCTGCTGCGGGATCTGCTGGCTCAGCGCTCCCGGTCCGCGATGACCGTGCTCGTGCTGGACGACGACTCGTCCGACGGGACCGCGGACGTCGCCCGGGCCGTCGTGGGTGACGATCCGCGTTTCCGGATCCTGGCGGGCCGCACGACCGAGCCGGCCGACGCGCCGGGAATGGGCAAGTCCCTCGCCTGCCTCGACCTCGGCCGCCGCGCGCTCGCGACCACCGATCCGACCCTCGTCGTCTTCCTCGACGCGGACGTGCGATTGCATCCTGACGCACTGGACGCCGCCGCGTCCGTTCTCCGCGAGCACGACGTGGCCATGCTCTGCCCGTGGCCCGCGGAGACGGCGGTGACGACGATCGAGCGGGTCGTCCAGCCTCTGCTGTCGTGGTCGTGGTCGGTGACCCTCCTCGTCCGGGCCGCCAATCGAGGCCGTCGGCCGTCGATGGGCGTGGCCAACGGGCAGTTCCTCGTGCTCGACGCACCGTCCTACCGCGTGGTCGGCGGACACGAGTGCACACGCTTCGCGGTGGCCGACGATCTGACGCTGGTGCGGCACGTCCGCTCCCGCGGTCTCCCGACGGCAGTGGCGTACGGCGGGCGCGTCGCGACGTGCCGCATGTACACCGACGCCGCGCAGGTGCGTGCCGGTCACGCGAAGTGGCTCTGGTCCCAGTTCGGCGGCGCTGCAGGCACTCTCGCCGTCTCGGCGATCGCCACAGCCGTATGGGTCCTGCCACCGATCGCGATGGCCGCGCGCGGATCGACCCGCCGGTGGGGAGTCGCCGGGTACCTGGCGGGATGGGTGTCGCGCATCGCTGCGCGGCGCGCGGAGGGCAGCGACGACTCGCTGGCCCGCGACGTCGTCACCTCGGCGCTGCACCCACTGTCCATCGCGGCGGGCTCGGCGCTGCTGGCCTCATCGGACCGGGGACGCCGCCAGGGCACTCTCGTGTGGAAGTCGCGCGTTCTGGCCACCCGGCACTGATCCGGTACCGATCCCACCTGTGCCCTCCGGAACCGGGCGGGCGAGCCCGAGATTGCCGACGACCTCACTGGTGGCCTTCGCGAAGTTCAGCGTGATGAAGTGCAGGCCGGGGGCGCCCTCGGCGATCAGTCGCTCCCCCATCTCGGTGGCGATCTCGATGCCCACCGCGCGCACGGCGGCCCGGTTCTCGTCCGGGTCGGACCCGGCCGCGGCGGACAGGCGCTTCTCGACGGATGCGGGCAGCGCAGATCCCGACAGCTCCATCGCACGCTTGACGCTGCGCAGCGACGTGATGGGCATGATCTCGGGGATGATCGGCTTGGCGCCCTGCTCCGGATCGAACGCGGCGACACGGTCACGCAGGCGGAGATAGTCCTCGACGTCGAAGAACATCTGGGTGATCGAGTACTCGGCGCCCGCACGCAGTTTCGCGACCAGATGGCGGGTGTCGTGGTCGAGATCGGGCGCGCGGTGATGTCCCTCGGGGAACGACGCGACACCGACGTGGAAGTCGCCCAGCTCGCAGACCAACCGCACCAGTTCCTCCGCGTACTCGACGCCGTCCGGATGCTTCTCCCACGGACCCAGCGGATCGCCGGGAGGGTCGCCGCGCAACACGAGAATGTTGGAGATGCCGCGGTCCGCGTAGGCCCCGACCATCGCGCGCAGCTCGGTGCGGCTGTGCCCCACGGCCGTGAGGTGGGCCACGGGCAGCAGGTTGGTGACCTCCGCCAGCTCGCCGGTGACCCGCACCGTGCGATCACGCGTGGATCCGCCCGCCCCGTACGTCATGGACACGAAGGCGGGATGCATCTGCTCGAAGGTGCGCACGGCACGCCACAGGCGGTCCTCGGCGGCCTCGTCGCGAGGAGGCGAGAACTCGACGGAGAACGGAACACTCCCGTGCGCCGCGGAATTCAACCGGTCGATCACCGACGGAGTGCGGCTGACCCGCGCGCGGGAGGATTCGTCTGTCACGCCTCACAGCATAGATTCCCGCGCCGACCTGCTCGGGCCCCCAGGTCGTCCGCACCGGCGCCGTGTCCGAATACCCGGATAGAGTCGGGGGTGCCAGGACGCTGCGCCCGAGACCCGACCGCATCCCGACCGACTGCCTGCGGACACCGTCCGCCGCCCCGAACACCGGAGGAAACTCTGTCCGCCGCACCGCACAGCCCCGCCGCCCACCGACCGCTCGACGTGGAGTCCGCCGCGGACGACCGTGATCAGTGGCCGCTGGGGACGTTCGTCGATGCGGTCGAGACGTCCCTGCGCGATTTCGTCGCGACGCAACAGGCCACGGTCGACTCGGTCGGTCCCATCTACACCGACGCCGTGGCAGAGCTCACCTCCTTCGTCTTCCGCGGCGGCAAGCGGATCCGCCCCGCTTTCGCGTGGACGGGCTTCCTGGGTGCGGGCGGCGATCCGCACGCCGCCGAGGCCGACGCCGTCCTCGACGTGTGCTCCGCCCTCGAATTCGTTCAGGCGTGCGCGCTGGTGCACGACGACATCATCGACGCGTCCTCGACCCGTCGCGGATTCCCCACCGTCCACGTCACCTTCGCCGAACGGCACCGCGCGGCCGGGTGGCGCGGGAACTCGGACAAGTTCGGCGAGTCGGTCGCGATCCTGCTGGGCGACATCGCGCTCTGCTGGGCCGACGATCTCGTCCGCGCGGCGGCACTGGACTCCGCCACGTCGGCACGCCTCGCTCCGGTGTGGTCCGCGATGCGCACCGAGGTGCTCGGCGGACAGCTGCTCGACGTCGCCGTGGAGGCCAGTGGAGACGATTCCGTCGAGGCCGCGCTCCAGATCGACCGCTACAAGACGGCGGCCTACACGGTGGAACGCCCTCTCCTCATCGGCGGCACGCTCGCCGGCGCCGGCCCTGACCTGCTGGAGGTCTACAGCACGTTCGGTGCGGACATCGGCATCGCCTTCCAGCTGCGGGACGACCTGCTGGGAGTGTTCGGGGATCCGTCCGTGACCGGCAAGCCGTCCGGCGACGATCTGCGTGAGGGCAAGCGGACGGTGCTCCTCGCCGCAGCCCTGGACGCGGCGGACGAACGCGATCCCGCCACCGCGGCTGCTCTGCGCGCGGGAATCGGCACAGACCTCTCCGAGGCTGCCGTCGACGACCTGCGTGCGCACATGATCGATCTCGGTGCCGTCGACGACGTCGAGCGCCGCATCACCACACTGACCGACAGCGCCCTGGCGGCGCTGAACGCGTCCGATGTCACCGAGGACGCCAAGAGGCGGCTCACGGCCATGGCCTACACCGCCACCAGGAGAACCTCATGACGCATGCCACCGTGTCCGGACCCACCGATCACGTGATCGTCGTGGGCGCCGGTCTGTCCGGCCTCGCCGCGGCGCTCCACCTCCGCGGCACCGGTCGCGAGGTCACCGTGATCGAGAAGTCCGACACCGTCGGCGGCCGGGTGGGTTCCGTCGCGGCGCCGGGCTACCGCATCGACACGGGCGCGAGCGTTCTCACGATGCCCGACCTGATCGATCAGGCGCTCGCCGCGGTGGGTGCGACCCGCGAGTCCACCACGCCTCCCCTGCGTCTGACACCGTTGCATCCGGCGTACCACACCCGTTTCGCCGACGGCACCACCATCGACGTCCACTCCGATCCCGAGCGGATGATCGCGGAGGTCGGCGAGAAGTGCGGGCCGGACGAGGCTCGGCGCTACCGCACGCTCCGCGCGTGGATCGGATCGATGTTCGATGCGGAGTTCGACCGCTACATCGACGACAACTTCGACTCACCGCTCGACCTCGTGGGCGAGCGCACGGCGCGAGCGAACACGCTGACCCTGCTGCGTCTCGGGGGGTTCGGAAAACTCGGGAAGCGGATCGACAAGCTCATCGACGACCCGCGACTGCGCCGCATCTTCACCTTCCAGGCTCTCTACGCCGGTGTCGCGCCCGCCAAAGCTCTCGGGGTCTACTCCGCGATCTCGCACATGGACACGTCGTTGGGTGTGTCGTTCCCGGACGGCGGAATGCAGTCGATCGCGAACGCGATGGCCGACGCGTTCGTGAGTGCGGGCGGCACGCTGCTGCTCTCCACCGGCGTGGCCGCCATCGAGAAGGGCGGTCCCCGCGCTCGCGCGGTGGTGACCGAGAACGGCGAGCGGCACACGTGCGACTCCCTGATCCTCACGCCGGATCTCCTGGTGACGGATCGCCTTCTCGCCACCGCCGGCATCACCGTGCGCCGCAAGATCCGGGCGTCACCGTCCTGTGTCGTGGTGCACGGCCGCGTGCCGGTGGACGTCACCGCGCGGTGGTCGTCCCGCTCGCACCACGTCATCGACTTCGGGCACAACTGGAACGAGACGTTCGAGGAGCTCACCGCCTCGCGCGGGCGCGGCACACTCATGTCGGACCCGTCGTTGCTCATCACCCGGACCTCGCTGACCGATCCGGCTCTGCGCGTCACGCACGACGGCGTCGAGCAGGAGCCCATCTCGATCCTCGCGCCCTGCCCCAATCTCGACAGCGCGCCGTTGGACTGGTCCGCCATCACCGACCCCTACGTGCGGGAGATCCTGCTCGAGATGGATCGCCGCGGATACACGGGCGTGTCCGAGCACCTCGAGATCGACCACATCGACACGCCGGCCACCTGGCTCGCGCAGGGGATGGTCGCGGGAACCCCGTTCTCGGCGTCGCACATCTTCCGCCAGACCGGCCCGTTCCGGCGCCGCAACCTGGTCAAGGGCATCGACAACGTCGTCCTCGCCGGGTGTGGGACCACCCCCGGAGTGGGTGTGCCGACGGTGTTGATCTCGGGTCGACTGGCCGCCGAACGCATCGATCCGTCCGTGCGTCGCTCGGCCCGTGTGGCCGTCTGACGGCGGGCCAGTTCGTCTTCCGGTCCGGAGCCTCTAAACTCACGTGAGTTCAGCCCGGCTTCCGCACGGTCGCCGGCATGTCGCGTCTTCCGGGGAGGAACATGACGACGTCCTCCCCACTCCGGGCCGCGGACACCACCGACGAGTCGTCGTGGCGATCGACACGACGGTTCTTCGGGGGACGCGCCGGCCGCGCCACGTTGGTGGGTCTGGCCGGGTCCGCGCTCATCACCTTCGGCGGTTTCGGCTCGGGTGCCGTGCGCCGTCGTGACCCGCTGCTCGAGGCGATGCACCTGTCCTGGCTCCGCTTCGGGCACGGACTCGTGTTGTCGACCGTCATGGTGTGGATCGGCGTGCTGCTCATGATCGCCGCGTGGGTCCGTCTCGGACGCGCCACTCTCGGTCACCGGACCACGGTGCGGCAGCTGCGCTGGGTGGTGCCGCTCTGGATCGCGCCGCTCCTGCTCGCGGTCCCGATGTTCAGCCGCGACGCGTACTCCTATCTCGCACAGGGCGCCCTCCTCCGGGACGGGTTCGACCCGTACGCCGTCGGTCCCGTCGCCAATCCCGGTGTGCTGCTGGACAACGTGAGCAACGTCTGGACCACGACCACCGCGCCCTACGGCCCGCTGTTCCTCCTGCTGGGCGAGGGCATCACCTCGCTCACGGGCGACAACGTGATCGCCGGGACGATGCTCCTGCGCCTGACCATGCTGCCGGGGCTCGCCCTCACCATGTGGGCGGTCCCCCGCATCGCCCGACACTTCGGCGCGGATCCCGCCGTGGCCCTGTGGCTCGCCGTGCTCAATCCCCTGGTCCTGATCCACCTGATCGGCGGTGTCCACAACGAGATGCTCATGGTCGGTCTCATGACGGCCGGCATCGCCGCCGTCCTCGACCGGCACCACGTCGCCGGGATGGGGCTCGTCGCGGTCGCAGTGGCGATCAAGGCCACCGCGGGCATCGCGCTGCCCTTCCTGGTGTGGATCTGGATGCTCCACGAGCGCGACCGGCTCCGCACCGAGAACGAGGCGCGGGCCGAGCGTGGTGACCCGCCGCGACGCCAGCACGTCCTGCTGGTGTTCGCGAAGACCGCAGGTATCGGTTTCGCCGTGTTCGTCGCGGTGTTCGTCGTCGCGTCCCTGGTGGCCGGCGTCGGCATCGGCTGGCTGACGGCGCTCTCGGGCTCGGCCAAGATCATCAACTGGCTCTCGCTGCCGACCATCCTCGCCCACCTGGTCACGGTCTTCACCGGGTGGTTGACGGGCGCTCGGCTCGGCCCCGTGCTCGAGGTGACCAGGATGCTGTGCGCGGTGGCTCTGGCCGCGATCCTGGCCACGGCGTGGTGGCGATCGCGCCACTCGGAGCGCGGCGCACTGCTGGGCATCCTCGTGTCGCTGGTGGCCATCGTGATCCTGTCCCCGGCCGCTCTCCCCTGGTACTACTCGTGGCCTCTCGCCGTCGCCGCGGGTCTCACCATGTCGGCGACCACTCTGACCGTGCTGGTCGGCCTGTCCGCCTGGCTCATGTTGGTATTCCAGCCGGACGGGTCCATCGGTCTCTACACGTTCCCGCACGTCGTGCTGGCGACGTTCGCCGCAGTGGTCGCCGCGCTGTCGCTCCGGACGGTCGATCCCCTCCGCCTGCGGGCCGTCACACACCCGGAGCACGAGAACACGTTCGTCCCGGCCCCGCGCGTCCGCGCCGAGACTGCCCGCCCGGACCAGCCCCGTCCGGACCAGCCCAGCCAGGAGTTGACCGAGTGACCGATCTTCCCGAGGCCTACGCGCTGTGCCGGGACGTCGCGGCCGAACACGGCAAGACGTACTTCCTCGCCACCCGCCTGCTGCCGACCGACCGTCGGCCCGCGGTGCACGCGCTGTACGCGTTCGCACGCATGGTCGACGACATCATCGACGTCGACATGATCGCCGAACGCGGCGACGACACGGCGGTCGCACTCGACCTGGCGCTGCTCACCCGCATCGAGGAGCGACTGAACGAGGGTCTCGCCTCGACCATCGCCCCGCCGACGTCGGTCCCGCCCGGACCCGACCGGCGCAACGAGCTGATCCTGGCGGCCCTGTTCGACACCGCACGTCGCTACGACATCCCGTCCGAGTACTTCACCGCCTTCATGACGTCGATGCTCATGGACGTACCGCACTCGGCGATCTACAAGGATCGCTACGCCACCATGGACGAGTTGTCGACGTACATGTACGGCTCCGCCGCCGTGATCGGGCTGCAGATGCTCCCCGTCCTCGGCACCGTGTGTCCGGTCGAGGAGGCCCGCCCGACGGCGTCCGCTCTCGGCGAGGCTTTCCAGGTCACGAACTTCGTTCGCGACGCGGGCGAGGATCTCGCGCGCGACCGCATCTATCTGCCCGGCGACGTGCTCACCGCCTACGGCGTCGACGAGGACCTGCTGTGGTGGTGCCGCCGTACGGACTCCGTCGATCCGAGGGTCCGCCGCGCTCTCGCCGACATCATCGCCACCACCCGCGCGCTCTACCGCACCGCCGAGCCCGGCATCGCCCTGCTGGAACCGCGGGCGCGCGAGGGCATCCGGGTCGCGTTCGCGCTGTACCAGGACATCCTCGAAGCCGTGGAGAACGACGGTTACCGGTCGTTGTCCGTCCGCTCTCGCGTGGGCACTCCTCGGCGCGCTCGTGTCGCCGCGACCGCGGCCGGTCGGGGTCTTCTCGTCAGAGCCGGAGAACGGCTCCCGCGGCCAGGGTCACGCGCCGCCTGATCCGATCGAGCGCTAGAAGGCCATGGCCTGGGCGCGGCGGATGATCTCGCGGGCGTGGTCGCCGCGCAGCACGTCGGCCGGCATGCCCGGCAGACTGTCGTCCGGGGTGAAGAGCCACCGCAGAATCGACGGGTGGTTGTAGCCGCCGTCGAGCAGAACCGCGATCGCACCGGCGAGGTACTTGATCGGCTCGCCGTCCTCGCCGACGAACTTCGCGGGGATCGAGACCACTCGATCGCGGCGCACCGCGATCAGCTTGTGCTCACGCACCATCTGGTAGAGCTTCGTCACGGGGACGCCCATGATCTCGGCGGCGTCGGGAATCGCGATCACGGCCTCGTCGGCAGGCAGGACGTCGTCGCAGTAGGGAATGGCACTCACGCGGTCAAAGGTAGTCACGGCCCGCCGCCAGGACAATTCGCCGACGCCCGCCTCCCGCGCCGTGTTCCCGCACACGTGACTGCTACCTCATCCGTCACACTGGCTACCATCGACTGATCGGCATCGATCGATGCGAGAACACGACAGGAGAGTGGACGCAGGTGACAACGTCAGGTCCGTCGCTGCTCGGCGCGCTGCTGGACCGTCGTTACCGCGTCGACGCGCCGATCGCCCGCGGCGGTATGTCCACGGTCTACCGGGGTCTCGACCTGCGTCTGGACCGGCCCGTGGCCATCAAGATCATGGATCCCCAGTTCGCCGCCGACCCCGAGTTCGTGCGTCGCTTCGAGTTCGAGGCGCGCGCGGTCGCCCGGCTCAGCCACCCGGGGCTGGTCGCCGTCCACGATCACGGTCGCGACGGTCAGCACGCCTTCCTGGTCATGGAACTGGTCGAGGGCGGCACGCTGCGCGAGTTGCTCCGCGAACGCGGTCCCATGCCCCCGCACGCCGTCGCCGCCGTTCTCCAACCCGTACTCGACGGACTCGCGGTCGCGCACCGCGGTGGCCTCGTGCACCGCGACGTCAAACCGGAGAACGTGCTGATCTCCGACGCGGGCGAGGTCAAGATCGCCGACTTCGGTCTGGTGCGCGCCGTGGCCGCGTCGACGACGACGTCCAACAGCGTCATCCTCGGCACTGCCGCCTACCTCTCCCCCGAACAGGTGACCACCGGATCGGCCGACGCGCGCAGCGACGTGTACTCGGCGGGCATCCTGCTCTTCGAACTGCTGACCGGACGCACGCCGTTCCAGGGAGACACCTCCCTCTCGATCGCGTACCAGCGCATCGAGAACGACGTTCCGCCGCCGAGCTCGGTGATCGCAGGGGTGCCGCCCCACTTCGACGCACTGGTGCGCGACGCGACGGCGCGGCGGCCCGAGGAGCGGTTCCGCGACGCCGGCACGATGGGCGACGCGGTGCGCTCGGTCACCAGGACCCTCACTCTGCCCCACTACCGGGTGCCGTCCCCGTCACGGTCGGCCGAGCATCTGAGCGCCGAGACGCTGAACGCTCCGCGCCCCTACGCTCCGCAGGCTCCGCGTACTCCGGAGACGGAGATCGTGTCGGTCCCCGCGGACGACTTCTCCGCCGCCTCCGACCGCGGGCAGCCGTCCACCGGCGGCGTTCAGCACACGCGGATGGTGACCACCGCGACTCCCCGCGGCGCCGACGAACCGCGGTCCACCGCCGCCGAGCCGGTGGACCGGAAAGCCTTCGCGTTCCCGGACTTCGACGCGGACAAGCGCAGGTCGCGTCGAGTCGCACTCACGTGGCTCGCGATCGTCGTGATCGTGGCGGTCCTGCTCGGCACCGTCGGCTGGTGGGCCGGGTCCGGCCGCTTCACCGCGGTGCCGGCGATCGACGGGCTCGACCGATCCACCGCCGTCTCCGCCATCGAGGCGGCCGATCTCTCGGCGACCGTCGAGGGCCGCTACACCGACAGCGATCCCGTGGACCGATTACTCGGAACCGATCCTCCCGCAGGGTCACGGATCGCCCGGGGCGAGACCGTGACCCTTCTCGTTTCTCAGGGCAGGCCCACCGTCCCGGCCCTCGGAAACGCGGACTCGACCACGGTGGAGGCGGCACTGCGGGAGCGGACGTTCGTCCCCGTGGACGGCGGTGACGCCTTCAGCAGCGCCGCACCCGTCGGTGCGGTCGCCGCACTCGACCCCGCGCCCGGGACGGTCCTGCCGGTGGGCAGCGAGGTCCGGGTGGTGACCAGCAAGGGCGCTCCCCCCGTCGACGTTCCCGACGTCCGGGGCGAGACGGAGCAGCAGGCGCGCGCAGAACTCGATCGGGTCGGCATCACCGTGGCGACGGTGGACTCCGTCTTCGACGAGGACGTCGACGGTGGCCGTGTCATCGGGACCGACCCGGCGAGCGGCACGTCCGTGACCGCGGGATCGACCGTCACGCTGCGGGTGTCGACGGCCGTGGAGGTGCCCTCGATGCTCGGACGCACCGTCGGCTCGGCGCGGTCGGAACTCGAACGCCTGGGGCTCACCGTGGTGGTGCGCCAGGTCGCGCAGACGGATCGCTCGCTCGTCATCGCCCAGTCGCCCGGCCAGGGCGACCGAGTGCAGAAGGGCAGCACGGTCACTCTGACCGCGCTGCCCTGAGTTCTGCTCCGGCGATCAGCCGCGCAGCATCTCCGCGACGAGGAAGGCCAGCTCGAGAGACTGCTGCGTGTTCAGTCGCGGGTCGCAGGCCGTCTCGTACCGTCCGGACAGATCGAGGTCCGAGATGTCCTGGGCGCCGCCGAGGCACTCGGTGACGTTCTCACCGGTGAGCTCGACATGGATGCCACCCGGGTGCGTCCCGAGTTCGTTGTGCACCTCGAAGAAGCCCTGGACCTCGTCGACGATGCGGTCGAAGTGGCGCGTCTTGTAGCCGGTGGACGCCTCGTGCGTGTTGCCGTGCATGGGGTCGCACTGCCAGATGACCTGGTGACCGGTGGCCTGCACCTTCTCGATGATGGGCGGCAGCAGGTCCCGGACCTTGCCGTTGCCCATGCGCGAGATCAGCGTCAGCCGGCCGGGCTTGTTGGTCGGGTCGAGCCGCTCGACGTACTCGACGGCCATCTCGGGCGTCGTACTGGGACCGATCTTCAGTCCGATGGGGTTGGAGACCAGCTCGGCGAACGCGATGTGCGCGCCGTCCAGCTGCCGCGTGCGGTCGCCGATCCACAGGAAGTGTGCCGACAGGTCGTAGAGCTTGGCGTGCTCGTCGTCGTTGTCCAGACGCAGCATCGCGCGCTCGTAATCGAGCACGAGCGCCTCGTGAGAGGCGTAGATGGTGGCCTGGTGCAGGTTCGGATCCGTGACGCCGCACGCGTCCATGAACTTGAGACCGTTGTCGATCTCGGAGGCGAGCTGCTCGTACCGGGCACCGGCCGGCGAGTTCTGCACGAACTCGCGGTTCCAGTCGTGCACCTTGTGCAGGTCGGCCATGCCGGCGCCGGTGAGCGCGCGCACCAGGTTCATCGCGGCGCTGGCGTTGGCGTAGGCGCGGACCAGGCGCGACGGGTCGTGCTGGCGGACGGCGTCGTCGGCCACGAGGGAGTTGACCATGTCGCCGCGGTAGGACTTCAGGCCCAGGGCGTCCACGTCGGAGGAGCGGGGCTTGGCGTACTGGCCGGCGATGCGCGCGACCTTCACCACGGGCATCGACGCGCCGTAGGTGAGCACGACGGCCATCTGCAGCAGCGTGCGGATGTTGCCCTTGATGTGGGGCTCGGTGTTGTCGACGAAGGTCTCGGCGCAGTCACCGCCCTGCAGCAGGAACGCCTCGCCGCGGGCGACGGACGCGAGCTTCTCCGACAGCGCCTCGACCTCGCTGGCGACCGTGATGGGCGGCACGCTCTCGAGGACCTTGCGCATGGCCTCCGCCTGATCGGCGGGCCAGCTGGGCTGCTGCGCCGCCGGCTTGGCCAGCGCCACGTCGAGTTGCTCGCGCATCGACTCGGGCAGCGGGGGAAGCTCGGGCAAGCGTTCGATCGGAACGTCGACAGTCCAGTTCACGCGTACAGAGTAGTCGCCCGCTCCGACGGCCGGGACCAGCGGTGTGTCACTCCCGACCGGACCACGCTCTCGCGGCCTCGACGGCCCGGAACTTCGCGAGATTGTGCCGGGCGTCGGCGAGCGCGTCGTGCGAGTCGTCCGGCACCGGCGGCAGCGCGGGCGACCCGTGCTCCTCCCAGTACTGCTTCAACTCCCGCGTGTACCGCGGCATGATCCGCGGGAGCGCCGTCATCGAACCCCACAGCTGGCACAGCGCGACGTGGTCGTACGCCGCCACCCAGGCCCACATCTCGACGGTCGGTCCGACGGTGCCGTGCGGCGCCGACACGAACTCGAGAATGTCGTCGCGGATGCGGCTGCGTGAGCGCCAGAGCGGCGACGAGAACGGCGGGAGCTTCGGCAGGACGTTGCGGCGGACCCAGGTGCCCGCGCGCTCGGGATCGAACTCCGTGGACACGGCGTAATATTCACGCCCGTCCTCCGCCACGATCCCAATGGACACCAGATCGATCGTGCGGCCGTCCTCGATGAACTCGCAGTCGTAGAAATAACGCACGTCTGCGAGCCTAGGTCACCGAAAGGATCCACCCCGACCATGACGTGGACTCTGCCGTCCGCCCCTCCCTACACCGGGCCGGGGGCGTCGCTGCCCCGACCGGTCGCCGTGATCGCGAAGGTCGCGGTGTGCGTCGGGCTCGTGGCGGGCATCGCGTTCAACGTGGTCGGTCTGCCCCCGCTGCGGGAGTGGGGTGCGATCTACCGGCTCGACCTCGACGTGTATCGCATCGGTGGCCGGGCTCTGCTCGACGGCGTGAATCTCTACGGAGTCCTGCCGCGCACCTCGGTGAACATCCCGCTGCCGTTCACCTATCCCCCGATGGCCGCGGTGTCCTTCGCGCCGATGGCGGTCCTCCCGCTGCCGGCGGCCTCGTTGATCATGACGGCGATGACGATGATCCTGCTCGCCGTCACGGTGGCGGTGTGCCTGCGCTCTCTGGTGCACCTGTCGGCCGGGACGACGGCGTGGGTCACGGGCGGCATCACCGCGATCGCGTTCGCGCTCGAACCGGTGTGGTCCACCCTCGACTACGGGCAGATCAACGTCGTGTTGATGTGCCTCGTCGTCCTCGACGTCCTGCTGAAGCGCACCCCGTGGCCGCGCGGTCTGCTCATCGGCTTCGTCACGGCCATCAAGCTCACGCCGGCGGTGTTCGTCCTCTACTTCCTGCTGCGCAGGCAGTACCGGGCGGCCGTGGTCACCGGCCTGTCGTTCCTCGGGTTCACGGCACTCGGATTCGTCGCGACGTTCCGCGACTCGGTGCAGTACTGGACCGAGGTGCTGCTCGACTCCGACCGCATCGGCGGGCCGGGGTACATCTCGAACCAGTCCCTCACCGGGATGCTCGCGCGGCTGGGTCTCGCGGACGGCCCGCGGACGATCGTCTGGATCGTGTGCAGCGCCGTCGTGGGGCTGGTGGCCCTCGTCGCGATGCGACGCGCTCTGGCGGCACACGAGTACCTGCTGGCCCTGTGCGTCAATGCTGCTCTGGGCCTGCTGGTCTCACCGGTGTCGTGGTCGCATCACTGGGTGTGGACGGTGCCGATGCTGATGGTCCTGGTGCACGTCGGCGTGACGCGGCGCGCCCCCGCACTGGTGGCCCTCGCCGTGATCGGCGCAGTGCTGCTGCACTATCCGTCGCACTGGCGCCTCGCGCCCGGACGATGGAACGGCCTGGGCTGGCCCCTGTGGGACCAGATCCAGGCCTCGTCCTACGTGTGGTGGGGACTGGTGTTCGTGATCGCGGTGGCGGCGGTGCCGCTGCGCGATCGACGCAGTCCCGAACGCCCGGGGGTGACCGCCGAGGCGGTCTGACTCAGCCCGCGCGGGTGTCGGGGATGCGCGCGGCCTCGGTCGACGGAGCCGGATCCACCACGGGGGCGGGCGTCTTCTTCATGCTCGCCGCGTACACGTCGACGTACTGCTGACCACTGAGCTTCATGAGCTCGTACATCACCTCGTCGGTGACGGCGCGCTCGACGAACCGGTTGCCGGCCATGCCCTCGTACCGCGAGAAGTCCAGTGGCTTACCGAACTTCACGCCGAGCTTGGTGGGGCGCGGAATCCGCGAGCCGATGGGATTCATCTTCGCGGTGCCGATCATCGCGACCGGAATCACCGGGACGCCGCTCTCGAGAGCCAGACGCGCCATACCCGTCTTACCCTTGTAGAGCCGATCGTCCGGCGAGCGCGTGCCCTCCGGGTAGATACCCAGCACCTTGTTCTTCGCCAGCACGCGCAGTCCCGCATCGAGCGCGTCCTGCGCGGCGGAGGCACCGGTGCGATCGATCGGGACCTGTCCCGCCGACGAGAAGAACCACTTCTGGAAGCGGCCCTTGAGGCCCTTGCCGGTGAAGTACTCGCTCTTCGCGAGGAACGTGATGCGACGCGGCACGACCAGGCACGCGTAGAACGAATCGAACACCGCCTGGTGGTTGCTGGCGAGAATCACCGGCCCGTCGTCGGGGATGTTCTCCAGGCCCTCCACGCGAGGACGGCCCATCACCTGCAACACCGGCCCGAGAAGGACGTACTTGAATATCCAGTACCACATGCCCGACATGCCTTTCTCGAAGTACCCGCGACCCGCACCGCGATGCCCGCGGCCCGCTCGGACATCTCGTGGGCGTAACTGTACCGGGGCTTTATGACACCAGCCACAGTTCGAGCGTCAGCTCGGACACATCTCACACCGCCGTCATCACCCGGCCATCGGCCGGACACGAATCCGTCCGCCGAGGCGGTCAGGCGCGTGCCGCGCCCACCTCGACGCGCGCCAGCTCGGCCGCGCCGATCATGCCCGCGGCCTCCCCCAACTGGGTTCCGCGTATCCGGGCGAGGGGCCGGTGGCCGGCGCCCGTGATCTGCGCGGCGTAGTGCTCACGGGCGGTGTCCAGGAACAGCGCGGACGACGTGGCGACGCCGCCGGCGATGACCATGCGGTCGGGGTCGTAGACGTCCGACACCAGCGCCAGTCCGATGCCGAGCCACCGTGCGAACTCGGACATCGTCTCGATGGCCACCAGGTCACCGTCCTGCGCGGCGTTGGCGATGCGTCGACCGGTGAGGGATCCGGGATCGAGGAAGGCCTCACGCGCGAGCACCGTCGATCCCCGCGGGTTGGCGGCGAGGAGCTCGATCGCCGTGTCCACCAACGCGGTACCGCTGCAGTAGCGCTCCCAGCAGCCGCGCTTGCCGCACGCGCACTGACGCCCGTCGGGAACCACCTGCAGGTGGCCGAGTTCCGGCGCGATGCCGTAGCTGCCGCGGTAGAGCTTGCCGTCGATGAGGAGTGCGGCGCCGATGCCGGTGCCGATCGCGATCATGACGACGTTCCCACCGCCCGCGGCCGCACCGAAGCGGTGTTCCGCCCACGCGGCGGCGTTGGCGTCGTGCTCGAGGATGACCGGGATGCCGAGGCGTTCCGTCATCTCTCGCGCGACCGGGCGGTTCACCCACGGCAGGTGGGGGGCGAAGCGCACGACGGTGCGGTCGGAGTTGATGAACCCGGCGACGGCGAGACCGACGGCCGCGATGTCGTGGCGGCTCGCGAGTTCACGCACAGCCCGGTCGATGCCGTTCTCGAGTGCGCGGGAGGACTGCGGCGTGGGCGCCTGGGTGGAGTCGAGCACCTGGCCGTCGACGTCGACCACCGACGCGCGGATGCTGGTGCCGCCCACGTCGATGCCGATGGTCAGAGGCCGGCTGGACCGGGACTGGGCGCTCACGTCTGCGGCATCCTCACGTGGTGGCGGGCGACCGGTGTCACCGGTCGCGATCGGGTCTGCGTGCCGGGTCGGCTTCACGCGTCCTGGTCACCGTAATCGGCTGATAGCTCGCGGGGCGAACGACGGGTGGCGCAGCGCCCTCCGGCGCGTCGGCTCGTTCCGCGTCGCCGGGCGTGTGTCGCCCCGAACCGTGGGTCTGCAGGAAGTCCCGGAGCACGTCGATCAGACCGTCCATCTCACCGGTGACCAGGGTCAGCAGATCGTGGCGTTCCCCGCGCAGGGCAGCGGCGAGAGCGCAGAACGGGCACCAGGAGCAGCCCTGCCACTCGGGCGCGTCCTCGGTGTCGAGGCGGCGCAGCACCGGCTCGACCCGGTCGATGAGCAACTCGGCCAGCACCCGGAGCTCGGCCGCCAGGTCCCGCCGGCCCTCATCCATCGCCGGACTCCCCCGGTACGTCCGTCTTCTGCAGGTTCTCCGGCCACAGCGCCGGGTCGGGGGCGAAGGTCACGGACAGCACGCCGTCGTCGACGCCGGCACCGGTGACCACGCACCGACGCAGCACCGACGCCAACCGCAGTCGTCGTCGACTGCCCTGCGCACTCACGATCACGTCGTCCTCCACCCGACCCACCGCCACCGAGTCCGTGTCGACGAACGGCAGCGGGACGTCCATCACGTACACCGAGTCCAGGCCCTGCCCGGACTCGTGCCGCACCCGCGGCGACAGCGCGGGCAGCGCGCCGCCGTGTCCGGCCGCCACCTGCCAGTTCAGGTCGGCCGCGACGGCCCCCAGAGCAGTCGACCCTACCGGCTCGGTGGGCTGGGCCGACACGACGTCGACGCGGAGGTCGCCCACAGCGCCGCGGAACTCCGCCAGCGCCGCGCGATGCTCCGCGTGCGCCCGGTCCATCCAGAACACGCCGGGATGCGTGCCCAGCACGGACGACGGCGCCCCGGCCCCGAGGTCCGGGATCACCCCCACGGCCACCACACGAGCGACGCGGACGCCGTGGAAACTGGTGACTGCCACCAGCTCTCGCGCCGTTGCGAAGGACCGCGCGGTCGGACGCGAGACGACGACCGCAGAAGTCCGTCCGTCGTCCTCGAGCACGGCGGTGACCGACGTCGCCGCCGCCACGACACGATCGACGAGCTCCACCAGGACGGCCGCGCGGACGTCCTGGCCCGTCGAGGCCACGACGCGGGCATGACGTGGCCAGATGCGTTCGACGTACCCCGCGACAGCTCCGGGGGTCGCGACGATCTCCCGCCAGGACATCGGTCCGGGGCAGTCGACGATCACGTCGTCCCACTCGCCGCTGTCGGCGACGCGCACCACCTCGAGCAGCGCGGTGAGCGGCTCGGCGCCCGGCAGCGACGTCAGCTCCTCGGGATCCGGCAGCGTCGGACCGGCGCCGTGGTCGTGGCGTCCGGCCATCGCCAGAGCCGTGGTCAGCAGGCGGTACTGCGATTCGAGAACGGCCGAGGGGTCGATGCGCAGCACCTCGACTGCGACGTCGGACACCAGGTCCGACGGATCCGCGCCGTCGACCGACGCGAGGAGCACACGCCGACCGGCGCGGTGTGCGTCGACGGCCAGGGCCGCGGCGACGGTGGACTTGCCCGCACCGCCGGCTCCGACGACGAACGTGATCCGCGCGGCGGTCTCGGGAACGCGATCGCTCAGCCTTCGACTCGCTTCTTCAATTCCTTCAACGCGGTGTCGGTGATGACCTTCTCCGCCTTGCGCTTGAACAAGCCGATCATGGGAATGGCGAGATCGACCGTCAGTTCGTAGGTCACCTCGGTGCTTCCGGCACCTTTCTCGGTGAGCACATAGGACCCGACCTGGGACTTCTGCATCTCCCCCGCGACGAGCGTCCACGACACCGCGGTGCCGTCCGGCCGCCAGTCGTACTCGAGCTCGTAGGTGTCCTTGACCATGCCCGCGTCGAGCACGAACCGGACCCGGCGAGCCCGGCCGGACTCCCCCTCCTCGAGGATCTCGACCGACTTGGCCGCGGTGACCCATTCCGGATACCTGGGGAAATCGGCGATGACCGCCATCACCTCGTCCGGCGCCGCTCCGACGACGATCGATTTCGTGGTCTTGTCTGCCATGGAACTCGTTCCCTCCGCGCCGCGTGCCGTCACCTGATCGGCGTCCGTGTACCCACATGATCGACCGTCCGGTGGCACCGCCCGAACGGCGGGGTCGGTTCCTGTCGCCGCGAGTACCCGCGAGTCAGGACCGAAGCCCCGGGACCGGCGGTTCTCCCGCCGCCCGCCCGGCCTCGAGGAGCGCCTTGATCTCGAACGACATCTGCTTGCCCAGTACTCGTCGGCGGTGGGTGGACGGTTCCTGCACTCCGTCGGTCGGCTCCGCGTGCAGGAAGTAGTGGAGTACGACGCCGTCGAGCATCGGCTCGAGCCACACCTCCATGGTTCCCCGGAGCTGTCCCGCGACGACCCATCGGACACCCTTCTCGGCCCGGTCCTCCTGGACCGTGACGGTGAGACCCGGGAACCAGGCCCGCCATCGACGGGTGTCCGACACGAGCGCCGCGACGTCCTCGGCCCGCGCCGCGACGAACGTCTGGTCGGCGACCTGCACACTGCTCATGCGGACCAGAATCCCACGTGCCCTCGTCGACGGCGTCGACGACCTCGGTCGACGAGCACGTGCCGGTGACATCCGGGGAATGGACAGGATTACTGTGAAGCCTCGTCCGAAACCGCTACGACATCGGAGGAATCCGTGCGCGAGTTCACCGTCCCGGCACCATTCACCATCGAGGACGACGCGTCGGTGGTCGACGCCGTGTTCGCGCACGAGAAGACTCGGCCCGACGTCGTGGTGTACCGCCGCGCCACCCGCGACGGGTGGTCGGACGTCCGCGCAGCGGACTTCGCGGCCCAGGTTCGCGCAGTGGCCAAGGGGCTCATCGCATCCGGCGTCAAGCAGGGCGACCGGGTCGCCCTCATGTCGTCGACCCGCTACGAGTGGCCCCTGCTCGACTACGCGATCTGGTCCGCCGGCGCCGTCACCGTTCCGGTGTACGAGACGTCGTCCTCGGACCAGGTGCGGTGGATCCTCGAGAACTCGGGCGCCGCCGCGATGATCGCCGAGACGGTGGCCCACACGAACATCCTCACCGACATCCTTCCCGTGCTGCCGGGTGTCGCGACGGTACTGCAGATCGACGCCTCCGCCGAGCGGCCCGGCGCCATCGACGTCCTCACCGACGCCGGTGCCCAGATCACCGACGCGACGGTGGCCGACCGCGTCGCGGCGCTGCGCTCCTCGGACCCGGCGACGCTCGTCTTCACGTCCGGCACCACGGGACGGCCGAAGGGCTGCGTGCTCACGCACTCCAACCTGATCGCCGAGTCCCGCGGTATCGCCGCCAGTTCCATCGGCCGCATGCTCACCGAGGGACGCACCACCCTGATGTTCCTGCCGATGGCCCACGTGCTGGCACGTGCGGTGTCCATCGCCGCCTTCGACCAGGGCGCGACACTCGGGCACACCCACGACATCCCGCACCTCGTCGACAACTTCGGCTCGTTCCGACCGCACTTCATCCTCAGCGTCCCGCGCGTGTTCGAGAAGGTGTACAACACCGCGCGTCAGAAGGCTCACGGCGACGGCAAGGGCAAGATCTTCGACGCGGCCGCCGACACCGCCGTCGCCTACAGCGCGGCGCGGGACACCGGTGGCCCGTCGATCGTGCTGCGCGCCAAGCACGCTGTGTTCGACCGTCTGGTCTACGGCAAGCTTCGCGCAGCGCTCGGTGGGCAGTGCGAACTCGCCATCTCGGGCGGCGCCCCGCTGGGTGAGCGCCTCGCGCACTTCTACCGCGGCATCGGTGTGACCATCTACGAGGGTTACGGCCTGACCGAGACCACCGCCGCGGCAGCGGTGAACACGCCGGACGAACAGCGCATCGGCACCGTCGGAAAGCCGTTGCCGGGCAACGCCGTCCGCATCGCCGACGACGGCGAGATCCTGCTCAAGGGCGGCGTGGTCTTCGAGGGCTACTGGAAGAACGACGACGCCACCGCCGAGGCGCTGACCGACGGGTGGTTCCACACCGGCGATCTCGGCGCCGTGGACGAGGACGGCTTCATCGCCATCACCGGGCGCAAGAAGGAGATCATCGTGACGGCGGGTGGCAAGAACGTCTCACCCGCCGGCCTCGAGGACTCGCTGCGGGCCAGTGCGCTCATCGGTCAGGCCATGGTCGTCGGTGACCAGAAGCCGTTCATCGGCGCGCTCATCACCATCGACCCCGACGCGTTCCCCGGCTGGAAGCAGCGCAACGGCAAGGACGAGGGCGCCACCGTCGCCGACCTGACGAAGGATCCCGACCTCGTCGCGGAGATCGATGCTGCCGTGGCCGAAGCCAACAAGACGGTCTCGCACGCGGAGTCCATCAAGAAGTACCGGATCCTGCCGGCGGACTTCACCGAGGAGGGCGGCGAGCTGACCCCGACGATGAAGCTCAAGCGCGCCGTGGTCCAGAAGTCCTACGCGAGCGACATCGAGGCCATCTACAGCAAGTGAGCCAGTCGGGCGGCGAGGTCGTCCCACCGCCACTCGGTGGAGACGAACTCGCGTCCCGCGGCCCCCATCGCCGCGGCGCGGTCACGATCGGACAGCACGTCCACGACGGCGCGCCGGACGTCGTCGACCGAGGTGCCGTCGACGGTTGTGCCGGTGACGCCCTCGACGACGGTCTCCGGCGCTCCACCCGACCGGCCCGCGACCACCGGCACGCCGGACGCGGACGCCTCGAGGAACACGATGCCCAGGCCCTCGACGTCCAGACCGGCACCGCGGGTGCGACACGGCATGGCGAACACGTCGGCGAGGGTGTGGTGTGCCGCCAGTTCCTCGGCCGGCACCGACCCCGTGAACACGACGTGATCCGCCACCCCGCACGACTGCGCCAGAGCCCGCAGGGTGTCGCCGTACGGACCGCCGCCGACGACGACCAACACGGCCCCGTCGATCTCCGCGCGAATCCCCGGTAGCGCCCGGATCAGCATGTCCTGTCCCTTGCGCGGCACCAACCGCGACAGGCACAGGACGGTCGGCCGATCACCCAGGCCGTAGCGCGCGCGCAGTGTCTCCCGTGCCGACGTGTCGGGCGCGAACACGGTCGAGTCGACCCCCGGCGGCACGTGTTCGAGGGCCGCGTCCGCCCCGAAGGCCGCGGCGAATCGGCCCCGCGTGTAACGGCTGACGAAGGTGACGACGTCCGCCGTCGAGCCGATACGACCGAGCACCTGCCGCGCCGCCGGCAGCATCGACCAGCCCACCTCGTGACCGTGGGTGGAGGCCACGACGCGCTCGGCTCCGGCACGGCGCAGGTGCGGTCCGAGCACGGCGAGCGGAGCAGCGGCCCCGAACCACACCGTGTCGCACTGTCGGTCGGCCACCAGCCTGGCCGCCCGACGGGCAACGGCCGGTGTCGGAAGCATCAACGTCGTCGGGTGCCGCACCACCTCGAAGGGCTGCTCCGCGTCGAACCGCACGTGGGAGTCGCCACGCCACCGCGGTGCGTAGACCACCAGTTCGTCCGCGGGCAACAGCTGGGCGAAGGTGTGCAGATACGACTGGATGCCGCCGCGCCGCGGAGGAAAGTCATTGGTCACCAGCAGCGTTCGACGCATGGGACCACCGTAGACGGAGACCGCCGTCAGCTCTGCCCGGCGGCCTGTTCCGCCACCCACTGCCCCCACTGCGCGAGGAAGTCGACGGTGCCGAAGCCCAGCGTGGCCGAGAAGACCGAGTCGGTCACGGTGGGATCGGTCGGTCCGGCCGCGAAACGGTCGTACAGCTGCCCGAGCACCGGCTCCCCGAACCGGTCGGCGACGAACGAGGCCACCGACCAGGCGGACTCGTACGCGATCGATCCGCGACTGCCACCTGCGGCGAAGTCCGAGTCCTCCGGGAGGACCCTGGGCGGTCCCGCCGCGCGGACCACGGCCGCGAGGGTGGGCGCGATCTCGTCGAAGGACAGTCCCGAGCCTCGATAGCCCGAGTAGTCGGCGAAACCCTCGAGCATCCACAGGGGCGCGTCCTCCCCGGTGACCGCGCGCATGGCCACGTGGGTGAGCTCGTGGCGCAGCACGGTGCGGCGGGTCGAGTCGGTGAGCCGGTCCGGCGCAGTCGGGCCGAAGACGATGCGCTGGCCGGTGACCAGGCCCCCGCGGACCGGATCCGCGATCGTCGAGGCCGCGACATCGGTGGACGTGAATCCGTCTGCCGCGCTGATGAACTCGGCATCGGAACCGGTGACCGTCAGGACCGCGCGGCGAGACCATCCGAGCCCGGCGAACTCGGTCACGGCCGCCACCGCGGAGGGCAGCTCCGCCGCGAGGTCGTCGATGAAGGCGCGCTGCGCCTCGTGACCCACGACGAGCGACGTGGTCGACCCGGTGGCGACTCGCTCCGTGACCACCGGCCCGAAGTCCCACGGGCCACGCCACGTGGTGCGCCCGTACTGCGGCAGGTCGGCATCGGAGACCAGACGCCACGTGTCGCCCCGACGAGCGACGACGAGTGCGATGTCGCGACTCGTGGAACCGATGTCGGCGTCGGCCCAGGCGTAGCGCAGTGCGACGTTCGGCGCCCACACCTCGGTGGCCGCGAGTGCATCCGCCCGATCGACCGGCACCGGAGTCTCCGGACCCGGAGTGATCTCGTAGCCGAAGTCGGACAGCGGCAGACCGCGCAGCGCCTGCGCGCGGGCGATCTCGCGATCAGCCAATCCCGGGTCAGCGTCGGAGTCGATCAACTCGCGCAGCGCGGCCTCGTCGTCGGAGCGGAGTGCGGCCGTCCATGAGTCGAGCAGTGCCGTGACACCGACGGTGCGGGCGTCCGGGCCCGCAGTCGTCGTGGGCGTCTGCTCGTCGGGTGCCGACGGCGAACACGCCACCAGAAGGGAGAGAACCAGGCCCAGCGCCGCCAGGGCGCGGACCGTCAGTAGCGGCGAGCGCCGTAGAAGGGCCACGATGCCATCGACTCGACACGAACGGGAACACCGAAGGTCGATGCATGGACCACGTTGCCGTTACCGGCGTAGAGACCCACGTGCGATGCGTCGGGATAGAACAGGACCACGTCGCCGGGCTGGAGGTTCGCCTTGTCGACGGGGGTGCCGCCGGCGGCCTGCGCCTGACTCGACCGCGGGAGAGTCTTACCGATCTGCTTGTAGGCCCACACCACGAGGCCCGAGCAGTCGTACCCGTCCGGGCCGGTCGCACCCCACACGTACGGCTTGCCGATCTGCGTGAACGCGGCCGACAGTGCTCCGGCCTGCGATCCCGGCGGGAGGGCGCCGAGGATGGCGGAGGGATCGAAGCCCGGCGGGAACGCGGCGCCGGCCAGCCCCTGCTTCTCCGTGTCGGACAGCGAACCGAACGCGGCGACGACATCGGCGATCTCGCTCTGCAGACGGCTCTGCTTGCCCTGCAGGTCGTCGCTGACAGCCTTCGCCTGCTCCGTGGCCACCCGGGCCGCGTCGGCGGACTGCTGTGACGCCGCCTCGGCTGCCGCTGCGGCGTCGCTGGCCTCCCGGAAGGTGCCGACGGTGGCGGCCGCGTCGGTGGAGATGATGTCGAGAGCGGACATCTGGTCGAGCAACTGCTGCGGGGAATCACTGACCATGACCGCGAAGAGCCGGTTCGTCCGAGCGCCCTGGTAGTTGGCACGGGCGATCTTGTCGACGGCGGGCCGCACCGTGTCGATCTGCGCCGTGGCCGCGTCGAGGGCGGCACGGTCGGCGTCGTGTCGAGCGTCCGCCTCCTGCTGGGCGGCGAGCTTCGCGTCGAGCTCGATCTGGGCGTTGTGCATCGCTTCGGTGGTCTGCTCGGACTCGCGCGAGAGATCGGTGAGCTTCGTGACCGCCGCGGAGGCGGACGCGCCGGGAACCGGGTCGGCGCCGGCGGGATCGGCGGGGAGGACGGCGATCGCCGCTGTCATCGCACTCGCGATCACCAGTCCACGCAGTCTCGTACGAGAAGTGGGACGAACGCGGGGGTGGACCGATGACGGCACGATGAACGGTTCTCCGATCTGGACGAGTCCGGGTCGCTCGGCGGCGCGGATGATGGCCGAGGACGTCACGGAAAGATTACGACGCGAACGATGATTCTGTCCACGAAGCCCGAGAACCCGTCGAAAACGGCGGATTCACCGACTGACGCCGCACGGAACCGACCGGGCGATCGGTTTCGTGCGGCGTCAGGGTGTCGAGCGAAGGTGTCGCTGCGTCAGGCGTAGCGACGTGCGCCGTCGAAGGGCATCGACGACAGCGGAGCGATCTTGACGGGCTGGCTCTCGGTGGACGCGTGGACGACGTTGCCGTTGCCCACGTACATGCCGGAGTGCGAGCCGCCGTAGAAGGACACGACGTCGCCGGGCTTCAGATCCGCCTGCGAGACGGGCACGCCGGCCGCGGCCTGGTCGTAGCTCGTGCGGGGAAGCTCGATACCGGCCTGCTGGTACGCCCACTTCATGAGACCGGAGCAGTCGAACGCACTGGGGCCTGCGGCTCCGTAGACGTACGGTGCGCCGACCTTGCTCTCGGCTGCCTGCACGGCGACCTGCGCGGCGCTGGACTGCGGTGCGGCCGGGCCGGGAAGCGCGGGGACCTGCGGCATGGGGGGAAGCTGGCTCAGGATCTGGTCCGGGACCTCGAAGGTGCCGATACCGGGGATCTCCACCGGTGCCGCGAAGGCGGGGGCGGCGGGGATGGCGACAGCGCCTGCGGTGAGCGCGCCGGCGACGAGAACGTTGCGGACCGGCCGCGAGGCAGTGCTGGGTTTGCGGTGTTTCGCCACGAAAAGATGTGCTCCGTTTCTTCCTGATATCCGCCGACCGAGTTAGCTGACGGGTTCGGGCTGGGAAGATCAGCCCTACCCGACGAGCCGCTGGTGCGACTGCGACGGGATTCACCCCGGTGTAACGGTGGGTTCCCGGTACGACCACCCGGAAGAGGTGGCCGATTAGGCGGTGACCTTGCGGCGCAGTCCCTGGTGGCTCTGCTCGACTCCGCAATGTCTCGGAAAGATTACGAAACGGCATCCCCGATGTCGAGCCCAGCCGACTCGTGTCGCGAAACGATCACGGTCCGACTCACCCCGCGGCGTGCTCCGGCCCCGCAGCGGGTCGGTCGTGGCCGGTCTCCTGCGGTGAGGGAATTTCTCTGCCTACCAACCGCAACCGGGGCACCAACCCGCTTTCCGCCAGAACGGCCATCGCCTCCTGTTCGTCCTGCTCGAGACGCATTCTGCGCGTGGCGAAGGGGGTGTCACGCGGGCCGCCGGCCGACGCCGCGGGCATGCCCGGCACCCCCAGCAACACCGAGACGACACAGTCCGAACACGCGTCTCCGCGCACGGTGCACTCGCCGCAATCGACAATCATGTGATCTCCGTCTCATTGTGGTTCCCGGTCTCTCGCCGTGATGTTCAGCCCGGATCACACCCGATCCGACGCTCGATCACGCCTCGGAAACGGACGCTAACGACGTGCACCGACACGGCGCGCTCGTCGTGGACGGACCGGGTCCCTGTCGGTGGGACCACCTACGGTGACGCACGTGACTGATGGTGCGACTGTGGTGTCGGGGCATGCACGCGGTGTGCAGCTGGCATTCGACGAACTGGACCAGTCGTTGCGCGACACGACCTTCGTGGTGGTGGACCTCGAGACCACCGGGGGCCGACCGGGCGAGGACGCGATCACCGAGATCGGTGCCGTCAAGGTTCGCGGCGGCCGGGTGATCGGTGAGATGGCGACGCTCGTGGACCCGGGCCGGTCCATTCCGCCCGCCATCGTCGCGTTGACGGGCATCACCGGTGCGATGCTTCTCGACGCCCCTCGTATCGAGCGGGTCCTGCCCACCTTCGTCGAGTTCGCCCGCGGCAGCGTGCTGGTGGCGCACAACGCGCGCTTCGACACCGCGTTCCTCCGCGCGGCGGCGACGCGAATGGATCTGGCGTGGCCGTCGTTCCGGGTGCTGTGCACCGTCACGCTCGCCCGGCGGGTGCTCACGCGCGACGAGGCACCGTCGGTCAAGCTGTCCTCGCTGGCCACCCTCTTCCAGGTGTCCACCAGGCCCACCCACCGGGCACTCGACGACGCCCGGGCCACCGTCGACGTCCTGCACGGGCTGATCGAACGGGTGGGCAACCAGGGCGTCCACAGCTATGCCGAACTCGTCGACTACCTGCCGACGGTGTCCTCGGCGCACCGCGCCAAACGCACGCTCGCGGCGGGCCTTCCGCACGCCCCCGGTGTCTATCTCTTCCGCGGACCGTCCGACGAGGTGCTCTACGTCGGCACCTCACGGAACCTCCACCGCCGTGTACGGAACTACTTCACGGGATCCGAGACCCGCGGACGCATGAAGGAGATGGTCGCCCTCGCGACCCGGGTCGACCACGTCGAGTGCAGCCATGCCATCGAGGCCGGCGTGCGCGAACTGAGGCTCATCAGTGCGCACACGCCCCCGTACAACCGTCGATCGAAGTACCCCCGCAAGGGCTGGTGGCTGACCCTGACGAGCGAGGCGTTCCCGCGCATCTCCATCGTCCGGACACCGGCGCCCGGCGCGCTCGGACCGTTCTCCGTTCGCGGGGCGGCAGCCGAGGCCGCCGCTCTCGTCGCCGAGCACACGCGGTTGCGCTCCTGCACCCACCGCATCGCCGCCTCGGCGGTGCACGACTGTTCCACCGAGGCCGTCGGTGGATGCACGGCGGCGACGGCGAGCCCGCTCACTCCCGAGGAGTACGCCGACGCGCCCGTCGCCTTCCGCGCTCTCACCGAGGGTGCCGACGCAGCGGTGCTCGATGCCGTCGCCGCCCGGATCGACGCACTGTCCGAGGATCTGCTCTTCGAGTCCGCGGCCCGCCTGCGCGACCGCGCGGCCACCCTGTTGACGGCCCTGCGGTCGGTGCAGCGGCTGCAGGCACTCGCGGCCATCGAGCAGTTGATCGCCGCGCGCCGCGCCGACGACGGCGGGTGGGAGTTCGTCGTCGTCCGGCACGGACGTCTCGCCAGTGCCGGTCGTTCCCGCCGCGGCGTCGCGCCCATGCCCGTGGTGGAAGCACTCGTCGCCGGTGCGGAGACCGTCGTGCCGGACGCCACTCCCCTACGCGGTGCCACGCCGGAGGAGGTGGCGCTGATCGCGCGGTGGCTCGAGTCGGGTGGCGTCCGCATCGTCGACACCACGGACGGATGGTGCGAACCGGCGCACGGAGCGGGGCGATGGGCACAGTGGTGCGCCGCCGTGCGCGACGTCGGACGCCGCGAGAAGGAACGCACGATGGCCTGGGGATGACCGCACGGCCGAGAACTAGGCTGACCCGCAGTTCGCCCTCTCACGACAGTTCGGAAGGTTCACCATGATCACCGCCATCGTTCTGATCCACGCCGAGGTGCACTCCATTCCGGAGACCGCGCGTGCCGTCGCCGACGTACCGGGTGTGTCCGAGGTGTACTCGTGCGCCGGCGACGTCGACCTGATCGCCGTGGTCAAGGTGCGTACGCACGAGGAGATCGCCGAGGTGATCACCGAGCGCGTCAACCGCGTCACCGGCGTGGTGCGGACAGACACGCACATCGCGTTCAAGTCCTACTCGAGCGCCGACGTCGACGCGGGCTTCTCCATCGGCGAGTGACTCAGGCCGACGTGAACGCCGCCCACCGCGTCAGCAGGGTCTGAGCGGCTCCGTCGTCCACCGCGGCGGCTGCCGTGGTCAACGCACCGGCCATCGCGTCCTCGAGCGAACCGTCGACGCCGCGGAACGCCGCGATGGCACCTGCTGCATTGAGCAGCACCGCGTCCCGCACGGGGCCTCGTTCGCCGCCGAACACCCGACGCGCCACGTCCGCGTTGTGTGCGGCGTCCCCGCCTCGGAGGGCATCGAGGGAGACCCGCTCGATACCGAGATCGCGTGGATCGAGCACCGCGTGGTCGACGACACCGTTCCGGACGACGCGCACCGACGTGGTCGTCGACGTGGTGATCTCGTCCAGCCCGTCGTCGCCGCGCACCACGAGGACGGAGTTGCCGCGCGCCGCGAACACGCCCGCGACGACGTCGATCAGATCGTCGAACGCGCATCCCACCAGACCGGCGCGCGGACTCGCAGGGTTCGTCAGCGGCCCGAGGACGTTGAACGCCGTGGGGATGCCGATCTCCTTGCGAGGCGCCGCGGCGAAGCGCAGCGCCGGGTGGAACACGGGCGCGAAGCAGAACCCGATGCCCAGCTCGGCGACACTCGCCGCGACCCGCTCCGGCCCCTGGTCGATACGCACGCCCAGCGCTTCCAACACGTCGGCTCCGCCGCTCTTGGACGAGGCGGCCCGGTTGCCGTGCTTGACCACCCGGATTCCCGCGGCCGCCACGACCACCGACGCCATCGTCGAGATGTTCACCGTGTGGGACCGATCGCCGCCCGTACCGACGATGTCGACGACGTCGTCGTCCACGGGCACGCGCTTGGCGTGGCCGAGCATCGAGTCGGCCAGTCCGCGCAGTTCGTCCGACGTGGGGCCCTTCATCTTGAGGGCGACACCAAAGGCAGCGATCTGGGCCGCGGTGGCGTTGTCCGACATGATCTCGTCCATCGCCCACGCCGTGTCGGCACCCGTCAGGTCCTGGCGTGATGCCAGGGCCCCGAGGACCTGTGCCCATGTACGCGTGCCATCCCCAGCGCTCATGAGCGGGAAGCCTAGTGCTCCGGCGATGCGTCCTCGGCAGCCGGTTGGAGGGCGTCCCAGCCCAGTACCACCCCGTCGCGCCGTTGGGCCAACCCCGCCATCCGTGACCGTTCCTGCGAGCAGTGCAGCGCGTCGAGCACCTGCACCCGCTGCAGCACCAGGACGGTCGCGTCGGAGACACCGCCGGGCAGATGCCCGGGAGTCTGCGCCATGGGACCTGCGGTCGCCTCGCTGTAACCGTCCTGCGCCGCCACCGACACCGCGTCGGCGATCTGATCGGCGGGGAGGAGCAGGTGGTGGCGCAACACCACGTCGTCGTCCGCGGACCAGAGGGGATCCGTGTGCGCCGCGCGCTCGAGGGTCGTCGAGCACGCCTCCACGTCGTCGAAGCACGACGCGACCACGACGAGGTCCGCGCGAGTGGGGTCGAGGGGCTCCGGAGCCGCCCGGCCGAACAGCCGCTGCCACCACCGTGTCCGCCCACGACCAGAGCCCGAAGTCATGTCACGACAGTGCCAGATGCCGCCGGAACCGGTCCCGGAGTCGCTCGGGAGGCATCGAGTCTGAAGCTCGGGTCGAGACTCCGGCGTGCGGGATACATCACGGGCGCGGGGGTCGACGGAACCCGGTCCGACGTGCACAGACGAGTACTATTGAACAGAAAGTCCAGGAAGACGGGCCGACCGGACCACGAGGAGGCATTCTGTGTCACGCGCGCGCGAACGATGCTCGACTCGCCAATACCGCCCCGGCTATGCCATCCGTACTACGACGAGTCATACTTCTCGATGTGACGAGCGCAGTAGGTACTTCGGGATCCGCCATCACCCAGCGTGTCCACTCGCTGAACCGACCGAACATGGTCAGCGTGGGCACCATCGTGTGGCTGTCCAGCGAGTTGATGTTCTTTGCCGGCCTCTTCGCGATGTATTTCGTCGCGCGGGCTCAGGCCGCTCCCGGCCAGTGGCCGCCGGAGCCGACCGAGCTCAACCTGACGCTGGCCGTCCCCGTGACCGCGGTGCTCATCGCATCGTCCTTCACCTGCCAGCTGGGCGTGTTCGCCGCCGAGCGTGGCGACGTGTTCGGACTGCGTCGCTGGTACACGATCACTCTGGCCATGGGCGCGTTCTTCGTCGCCGGCCAGGGCTACGAGTACTACCACCTCGTCCACGAGGGCACCTCGATCTCGAGCAGCGTCTACGGCTCCGTCTTCTACATCACCACCGGCTTCCACGGCCTGCACGTGATCGGCGGTCTGATCGCCTTCGTCTTCCTGATCGCCCGCACCCTGGTCAGCAAGTTCACGCCGGCTCAGGCCACCGCCGCCATCGTCGTGTCGTACTACTGGCACTTCGTCGACATCGTCTGGATCGCGCTGTTCGCGACGATCTACTTCATCCGCTGACCGAGCAGGCGTCGAATACCCGATGACAGCCTCATCGGTCGCATCCGACAAGCCGTCCCGACACGACAAGGGATACAGATGAGTTCCTCTCCCCCCGCCACTCCCGACGACGACGGCACTGTCGTGTCCGCCGGTACGCCGGACGCCTCGGCGACCAAGGCGCGTCGCAAGCGTCGTACCCGTCGCCGGGTCAGTGGCGCCATGGCGCTGTTCATGGGTCTCGTCGGCGCGGGCTTCCTCGCCGCCGCCCTCACCCCCGACGCCCAGGTCGCCACCGCGCAGGAAGACAGCGCGGCCATGGTGCGCGAAGGCCAGCAGATCTACGACACGTCCTGCGTGACGTGCCACGGCGCCAACCTCCAGGGTGTCCAGGACCGCGGACCGTCCCTCATCGGCGTCGGCGAAGCAGCCGTCTACTTCCAGGTCTCTTCCGGTCGCATGCCGATGGCGCGCAACGAGGCCCAGGCCGAGCGGAAGCCCCCGAAGTACAACCAGTCGCAGGTCGACGCTCTCGGCGCCTACATCCAGGCCAACGGCGGCGGACCCACGGTGGTGCGCACCGACAACGGTGAGATCGCGCAGGACTCACTCCGTGGCGGCGACATCGCCCGCGGCAGCGAGCTCTTCCGCCTCAACTGCGCGTCCTGCCACAACTTCACCGGTCGCGGCGGCGCGCTGTCCTCGGGCAAGTACGCACCCACACTCGACCCGGCGAACGAGCAGCAGATCTACCAGGCGATGGTCACCGGCCCGCAGAACATGCCCAAGTTCTCGGACCGCCAGCTCACGCCCGAAGAGAAGAAAGACATCATCGCGTACGTCAAGTCCTCCTCCGAGACGCAGCCTCCCGGTGGATACGGACTCGGCGGCTTCGGCCCCGGTACGGAAGCCATCGCCATCTGGGTGGTCGGCATCGGAGCGGTCGTCGCAGCAGCACTGTGGATCGGAGTGAGGTCATGAGCGACGACAACCGCAAGGACGACGGCGTGCCCGGCGATCCGAACAAGTTCCCCGAGGGCTTCGACCCGGACCGCAAGTACACGGACGAGGAACTGGCCGCCATGAGCCGCGACGAGCTCGTCGCACTCGGCACCAACCTCGATCACGTGGACGTGGCGTTCCGTCGCGCACGCTGGCCCGTCCCCGGAACCAAGGCCGAGAAGCGCGCCGAGCGCAGCGTCAGCCTCTGGTTCTTCCTGGCGGGTGTGTCGGCAGTGGCCTTCATCGCCATCTACCTGTTCTGGCCGTGGCAGTACGCCGGCATGGGCGAGGACAGCTACGGGCTGTACAGCCTGTACACACCGCTCATCGGTCTCACCATGGGTCTCGCGATCATCGGTGTCGGCGTCGGTGCCGTGCAGTTCACCAAGAAGTTCATCCCCGAAGAGGTGTCCATCCAGGACCGCCACGACGGTGGATCGAGCGAGGTGGACAAGAAGACGGTCGTCGCCGAGCTCAGCGACTCCTTCGACACCTCCACGCTGGGTCGACGCAAGATGATCAAGCGCAGCCTCGTCTTCGGCGGCGGCGCGCTCGGCGTCATGTCGATCCTCCCGCTCGGCGGTCTGATCAAGAACCCGTGGGCCGAGGGCGACGAGTCCTCGCTCTGGGTCTCGGGTTGGACGCCGAACTACGAGGGCGAGACCGTCTACCTGCGTCGCTACACCGGACGCGTCGACGACATCGTTCTCGTCCGCCCGGAGGATCTCGACGCCGGCGCCATGGAGACCGTCTTCCCGTTCCGTGAGTCGGAGCGTGGAAACGAGGAGGAGCTCTCGCACGCACTGAAGGGCATCCGCAACGCGGTCATGCTCATCCGTCTGCGTACCGAGGACGCCGACCGCACCATCAAGCGGAAGGGCCAGGAGAGCTTCAACTACGGCGACTACTTCGCCTACTCGAAGATCTGCACCCACCTCGGGTGCCCCACATCGTTGTACGAGCAGCAGACCAACCGGATCCTGTGCCCGTGCCACCAGTCGCAATTCGACGCGTTGGAGTACGCCAAGCCGATCTTCGGACCGGCCGCCCGCGCTCTTCCGCAGCTGCCCATCACGGTCAACGACGAGGGCTACCTCGTCGCCGCGGGCGATTTCATCGAGCCGCTCGGACCCGCCTACTGGGAACGTCCGGCCGGAGTACACGAGCAGGAGAGCGCTTCTGCTGCGTCGTCATCGGAAGGTTCACGATGAGTCCATCCATCGCCACGCTCGCTGCGAAGCAAGCCGAGGACGTCGACTCCCGCTATCACCTCTCAGCGGGTATGCGTCGTCAGATCAACAAGGTCTTCCCCACCCACTGGTCGTTCCTGCTGGGCGAGATCGCGCTGTACAGCTTCGTCATCCTGCTGCTGTCCGGTACGTACTTGACCCTCTTCTACGACCCCTCCATGACGGAGACCACCTACCAGGGCGCCTACGCTCCCCTGCGCGGTGTCGAGATGACCAAGGCGTACGCCACCACGCTGGACCTGTCCTTCGAGGTGCGCGGCGGTCTGTTCATCCGCCAGATCCACCACTGGGCAGCTCTGCTGTTCGCCTGCTCGATCATCGTGCACATGATGCGCATCTTCTTCACCGGTGCGTTCCGTCGCCCGCGTGAGGCGAACTGGGTCATCGGCTCGCTGCTGCTCATCCTGGCGATGTTCGAGGGCTTCTTCGGCTACTCGCTCCCCGACGACCTGCTGTCCGGTACCGGCCTGCGCGCCGCCTTCTCGGGCATCACGATCTCCATCCCGGTCATCGGAACGTGGATGCACTGGCTGATCTTCAACGGTGACTTCCCCGGCACGCTGATCATCCCGCGCCTGTACGTCGCGCACGTGCTGCTCCTGCCCGCCATCATCCTGGCGCTCATCGCAGCTCACCTCGCGCTCGTCTGGTACCAGAAGCACACGCAGTTCCCCGGCCCCGGCCGCACCGAGACCAACGTGGTGGGTGTCCGCATCCTCCCGGTCTTCGCGGTCAAGTCCGGCGCCTTCTTCGCCATGACCTTCGGTGTCCTCGCGGTCATGGGTGGCGTACTGCAGATCAACCCGGTGTGGGCTCTGGGCCCGTACAACCCGTCGCAGGTCTCGGCCGGCTCGCAGCCCGACTTCTACATGATGTGGACGGACGGCCTGGCTCGACTGTGGCCCGCGTGGGAGCTCTACATCGGCAACTACATGATCCCGGCCGTCTTCTGGGTCGCCGTCATCATGGGTGCGGTGTTCGCGATCATGATCGCGTACCCCTGGATCGAGAAGCGCTTCACCAAGGACGACGCTCACCACAACCTGCTGCAGCGTCCCCGCGACGTTCCGGTGCGTACCGCGGTCGGCGCCATGGCGATCGCCTTCTACGTGGTCCTGACGCTCAGCTGCGTCAACGACATCATCGCGTACAAGTTCTCGATCTCCCTGAACGCGATGACCTGGATCGGCCGCATCGGCCTCGTGGTCCTGCCTCCGATCGTCTACCTGCTGACCTACCGCTTCTGCATCGGTCTCCAGCGCAGCGATCGCCAGGTGCTCGAGCACGGCATCGAGACGGGTGTCATCAAGCGTCTGCCCCACGGCGCCTACGTCGAGATCCACCAGCCCCTCGGCCCGGTCGACGATCACGGCCACCCGATCCCGCTCGAGTACCAGGGTGCTGCGATCCCGAAGAAGATGAACAAGCTCGGTTCCGCCGGCAAGCCCGGCTCGGGCAGCATCTTCACTCCGGACTCGGACGAGGAGCACCGGCTGCACGAGCGTCTGTCGCACGAGGGTGAGCACGATCAGCTCACCATGCTCCGCACCTACCAGGCGAAGATCCTGTCGCAGGGCAACGGGCACTCGAACGGCAACGGCTCGTCCAACGGCAACGGTCACGGACCGGAGTCCAACGGGCACTGAGCGACCCGCTGAACGGTAGAAGAGGCGCCACCCACTCGGGTGGCGCCTCTTCTCGTCTGTCCCCTCCCCCACCGCTCGTTCCCGCACCCGTCGTCGCTCGGCGAGGCGGGGTGTCAGCGCAGTCCGAGATCCGCGCCGGCGGATCGGGATGCCACCCACCACTCTTGTGTGCAGTGATCCGCGCCCACCGCGGATCACTGCACACGAACACCCCGCCCCAGCAGATCCGGTGCACTGGACCGTGTGGAGCGCGGGCTACTGCACTGAATCCCACCGCTCCGCCGAGGCGAGGAACGGCAGCAGCGCGTCGACGAGGTGGTGCGGGGCCTGCTCGGCCATGTGGTGTCCCGAATCGATGCCGTGCCCGACGACGCCCGGCGCCCACGCACGCCAGATGGTCAACGGGTCGCCGTACAACTCCTCGAGGTCGTCCCGTGTGGACCACAGCACCTGCACCGGCACGGCCAACGTCCTCCCCTGCGCTCGGTCGGCGCGTTCGTGGTCAGCGTCGACAGTGAGTCCCGCTCGGTAGTCCTCGAGCATCGCGCGTACGACATCGGGATCGTGGATCGCCGTCAGCCACTCACGGTGGTTCTCCACTCCCATGAAGGCCGGATCGCCGCGGTACCACGAAGAGGGATCGGCAGTGATGGCGCGCTCGGGGAGGTCGGGCTGGGCGTAGAAGAACCAGTGCCACCATCGGGTCGCGAATCGACTGTCCGCCCGGTCGAGGTGCTCGCTGACGGGGATGCAGTCGAGCAGGGACAGCGCGGCCACGAGGCTCGGGTGGTCGAGGGACAGGCGCAGGGCCACGTAACTTCCACGGTCGTGACCGACCACGGCGAAGCGTCGGTGCCCGAGTGCGGCCATCACCTGCACCATGTCCGAGGCCATCGCCCGCTTCGAGTGTGCGGAGTGGTCGGGTGTCGGCGCCGGGCCCTGCGAGCGGCCGCACCCGCGCAAGTCCGGGCAGACGACCGTATGTCCTGCGTCGACCAGCAGGGGGGCGACACGGTGCCACGTCGCCGACGTACGCGGGTGCCCGTGCAGCAACAGCACGGGGAGATCGCCCGCGCCGCAGTGCCGGGTGAGGATCGACGCGGCCTCGACCTCGATCATCGATTCGTCGAAGTTCTCGAACACGTCGTCATCATCGCGCGAGCGGCCGGCTGGGCCCCAGTCTCCGCACCCTTCCTCGCGTCACGCATGCGTATTGCTCGGCAAGGCGACGTGCGACGACGCAGCGTGGGTGCGGGAACACCGGAGGCGCGAGAAGCCCACCAGGAGGGCGCAATCCTACCGCACCGACGCCGAACGCCCCCGACCACAGGCCGGGGGCGTTCGGGGTGGAGCCGTGTCAGTGCTTCTCGGGTCCCACGTGGTATTCGAAGACCAGTCCGGCTGCGGCGGCGATGATGGCGAGGGCGCCGACCGCGAGCATCCAGGGCTCGTAGAACGCGAACGCCAGGGCCATGAAGGCGGCGCATCCGGCGAGGATGATGGGCCAGAAGCTACCGGGGCTGAAGAAGCCCAGGTCGCCTGAACCGTCGGCGATCTCCGCGTCGTCGTAGTCCTCGGGACGGGTGTCCAGTCGACGAGCGACGAACCGGAAGTACGTTCCGACGATCAGCGTCAGGCCCGCCGAGAGGGCGATGGCGGTGAGGCCGGCCCACTCGATGCCGGTCCGCGAGAAGCCGGTGAACACGCCGTAGAGGATTCCGACGAGGATGAAGAACCCGGTCAGGATCTCGAAGAGTTTCGCTTCGATCTTCATGAGATGTCAGTTTCCTTCTGCCACGGTCGCAGCCTTGACGGTGCGGTCGGTGTTGAACGGCGAGGTGGAGGTCGCGCGAGGCTCTTCGCCGATGGACTCCAGCGCCTGAGCGTTGGTCTGGCCGTCGCGACGCGCCGCCATGTAGTTCTCGAAGGCCTCGGGGCTGACCGCGCGAACCTCGAAGTTCATCATCGCGTGGTACGTGCCGCACATCTCGGCGCAGCGCCCGACGAAGGCACCCTCACGCTCGATCTCGCTGATCTGGAACACGTTGTCGGAGTTGTTCTCGTCCGGGTTCGGCATGACGTCGCGCTTGAACAGGAACTCGGGAACCCAGAACGAGTGGATGACATCGGAGGACGCGATCTCGAACTCGATGCGCTTGCCGGTGGGCAGCACGAGGATCGGGACCTCGGAGCTGGAGCCGACGGTCTCGACCTCGTTGTAGTGCAGGTACGACTGGTCCGACTTCTCGCGGCCGAACAGCGGGCCCGGCTCCTCACCCTCGGGGGTGCCGGCCTCCTCTGCTGCCTGCTCGCGCTCCTGGTCGGTGCCGTCGTACAGCGGCTGCCCGTCCTTGAGGTCGACGGTGCGGTAGCCGAACTTCCAGTTCCACTGGAACGCGGTGACGTCGACGACCACGTCGGGGTTGTCCTGCTTCTCCTGGACGTAGTTCTGCACAACGACCGTGAAGTAGAAGAGGACGGCGATGATGACGAACGGCACGGCCGTGTAGAACAGCTCGAGCGGGACGTTGTACGCGGTCTGGCGCGGGAACTCCGGCGAGTCCTTCTTCTTGCGGTGGAACGCCACCGTCCAGAAGGTCAGGCCCCACACGATGACGCCCATGATGAGCGCCGCGATGACGGACCACGTCCACAGCTCGCGCATCCGCTCGGCCTGCGGCGTGACGCCCGACGGCCATCCGAATCGAAGTACGGAATTGTCGATGCCGCAGCCCGACAGCACCACGGCGGCCACTGCAAGAGAGGCCACCAATCCGACTCGTCGTGTCGTCCGACGACCGGATCCACCACCACGCTGCGCCACGATCACGCCTTCCTGATTGCCAGATGGAGAGTACGAGAACCGTCCGGACGAGCCACCGAAGTCGCTCACACGCACGAGGTACTCGTGTACTACGCAGCGTAGACCAAAGCGGGCTCGGTTCTCGTGTCGGGTCGGGTGCGAGTTGGGTGGCGACACCGGGCCCGGCCGGTCACTTCGGCGTTCCCGCCGCACTGCGGCATACTCGGACCGATGCGCGTCGGGCCGTCGAGGTCCCGGCGACGCCTGTGACCAGGCCCGCTACCGGGCCGACACCCGAACGAAACGAGGCGTACCGACCGTGTGTGGACTGCTGGGACTGCTGACGTCGAACGCATCCGCGGAAGATGTCGTCGATGCCGTCGGCCACGCGTCGCACTGCATGCGACACCGCGGGCCGGACGAGCCGGGAACGTGGCACGACGACGATCTGGCGCTGGGCTTCAACCGGCTCTCGATCATCGACATCGAGCACTCGCACCAGCCGCTCCGCTGGGGTCCCGCGGAGAGTCCGGAGCGCTACGCGCTGGTGTTCAACGGCGAGATCTACAACTACCTCGAACTGCGCGAGACGTTGGCACGCGAGCACGGCGCGACGTTCGCCACCGAGGGTGACGGCGAGGCCATTCTCGCCGCGTTCCACTTCTGGGGCGACGATGCCGTTCGACGCCTGCGGGGCATGTTCGCCTTCGCGCTGTGGGACACCGAGAAGCGGGAACTGTTCCTCGCGCGTGACCCGTTCGGCATCAAGCCGCTGTTCTACTCGACGGGCGCCGCGGGCACCGCGTTCGCGAGCGAGAAGAAGAGCATTCTCGAACTCCTCGAGTCGTTGGGCGTGTCCGACGAGCTCGACCCCCGCGCCCTGGAGCACTACACGGTGCTGCAGTACGTGCCGGAACCCGAGACGCTCCACGCGGGCATTCGTCGCCTGGAGTCCGGCTGCACCGCTCGCCTGACTCCCGGCTCCGAGCCGACCGTCACTCGCTACTTCCGGCCGACGTTCCCGGTGCGTCCCGTCCCGTCGGGCACCGAGGCGGCGCGCTACCGCGAGATCGCCGAGGCGCTCGAGGACTCCGTCGCCAAGCACATGCGTGCCGACGTCACCGTCGGCTCGTTCCTGTCCGGCGGCATCGACTCCACGGCGATCGCCGCGCTCGCCATGCGGCACAACCCGGATCTGGTCACCTTCACCACCGGTTTCGAGCGTGAGGGCTACTCCGAGGTGGACGTCGCGGCCGAGTCGGCCGCTGCGATCGGCGCCAAGCACGTCATCAAGGTCGTCGGGCCCGAGGAGTTCGCCGCGGCGATCCCCGAGATCGTCTGGTATCTCGACGATCCGGTGGCGGACCCGGCGCTGGTGCCGCTCTACTTCGTCGCCAAGGAAGCACGGAAGCACGTCAAGGTGGTGCTGTCGGGCGAGGGTGCGGACGAGTTGTTCGGCGGATACACCATCTACCGGGAGCCGTTGTCGCTCGCACCGTTCGAGAAGCTGCCACCCTCCCTGCGACGCGCCGCCGGTCGACTGAGTGAGCGCATCCCGGAGGGCACCCGCGGCAAGAGTCTCCTGCACCGCGGGTCGATGAGCCTGGAGGAGCGCTACTACGGCAATGCGCGCAGCTTCAACGATGCGCAGTTGCGGTCGGTGTTGCGCGAGTTCCGGCCCGAGTGGACCCACCAGGACGTGACGGCGCCGATCTACGCCCAGTCCGCCGGCTGGGACCCGGTGGCGCGGATGCAGCATCTGGACCTGTTCACGTGGCTGCGCGGCGACATCCTGGTGAAGGCCGACAAGATCACGATGGCCAACTCGTTGGAGTTGCGCGTGCCGTTCCTCGACAACGAGGTGTTCCGGGTGGCGGAGCAGTTGCCGCTGGAGCAGAAGATCACGAAGTCGACGACGAAGTACGCGCTACGCAAAGCACTCGACGGCATCGTGCCCGATCATGTGCTCAACCGCGCGAAGCTGGGTTTCCCTGTGCCGCTTCGGCATTGGCTGCGGGGCACCGAGCTCTTCGACTGGGCGCACCAGCAGATCGCCGATTCCCAGACCGATCACCTGCTCGACAAGGCCGCGATCACCCGCATGCTGAACGACCACCGCGAGGGACGCAGCGATCACAGCCGCCGGTTGTGGACCGTGCTCATCTTCATGGTGTGGCACGGCATCTTCGTCGAGAAGCGCATCGTGCCGGCCATCGCCGAACCCACGTACCCGGTTCGGCTCTAGCCGGCAGACGCGAACTACTGCGGGAGGATCGCGGCGATCTCGGCCGCGGCCTCGTCGCCGTATGCGTCGGTGAGGCGCTTGATCGCGTCGTCACGGACGAGCGTCCATTCCTGGGTGCCGGTGGTCTCGAGCACGAGCACCGCGATGAACGATCCGAGCTGGGCGGCGCGCTCGAGGCCCAGCCCGTTGGCGCGGCCGACGAGGAAGCCGGCGCGGAACGCGTCACCGACACCGGTGGGGTCGACCTTGCTGCTCTCCGGGACCACGGAGACGCGAATGTCCGTGCCGTCGGCGCCGACGATCTCGACGCCGTTCTTGCCGAGCGTGGTCACGCGCAGGCCGACGGTGTCGCGGATCTGGCGTTCGGTCAGCCCGGTCTTCTGACGGAGGAGGCCCCACTCGTACTCGTTGGTGAACAGGTACTCGGCACCCTGGATGAGCTCGGTGGCCTGCGTTCCGTCGAGGCGTGCGAGCTGCTGCGACGGATCCGCGGCGAAGGGGATGCCCAGTTCGCGGCACTCCGCCGTGTGGCGCATCATCGCGGCCGGGTCGTTGGCGCCGACCAGGACGAGTTCCAGGTCGCGACCCTCGGCCACGGTGTGGACGGAGATGTCGCCGGCCTCGGTCATCGCGCCGGGGTAGAACGAGGCGATCTGTGCCATGTCCTCGTCGGTGGTGCAGACGAAACGCGCGGTGTGAGCCGTCTCGGAGAGGGTGACGGCGGAGCAGTCGACGCCGTTGTCCTCGAGCCACGTCTGATACTCGGCGAAGTCGGGACCGACCGAGCCGACGAGCAGAGGTGCGCCGCCCAGAACACCCATGGCGTAGGCGATGTTGCCGCCCACCCCGCCCTTGCGGATGACGAGGTCGTCGACGAGGAAGCTCAGCGAGACGTGTGCCAGCTGATCGGCGAGGAACTGGTCGGCGAACCGACCGGGAAACCGCATCAGATGGTCGGTAGCAATGGAGCCGGACACCGCAATGGTCACGTCCGAGGGCCTTTCGCAGCAGGTGGAGGAGAACTGCTGTGAACCTTACCCGGGTGACGAGTGGGTGAACCCCATCAGACGGACGCCCCGGGACGACGCACCCCGGACACACGTCGTCCCCGGCACCCACGCAGGGTGCCGGGGACGGCGGGAGACTACTCGGGACTCAGTTGAAGGAGTCACCGCACGCGCACGAACCCGTGGCGTTGGGATTGTCGATCGTGAAGCCCTGCTTCTCGATGGTGTCGACGAAGTCGATCGATGCGCCCTCGACGTACGGCGCGCTCATCCGGTCCACGGCGAGAGTGACGCCGCCGAAGTCCTTGACCAGGTCGCCGTCGAGCGAGCGGTCGTCGAAGAACAGCTGGTAGCGCAGCCCTGCGCACCCGCCGGGCTGAACCGCGATGCGCAGCGCCAGGTCGTCGCGGCCTTCCTGATCCAGCAGTGCCTTGGCCTTGGACGAGGCCGCTTCGGTCATCAGGACGGCGTGCGTCTCGGTGTCGGTGGTGGTCACGTCACTGGTGGCGACGTCGTTCTGCACAGTCATGGGTTCTCCCTATCGTTCGTGCCCTCTCGGCGACAACGCCGGCGAACACAGTCAACGGTACTCCCGACCCCGCTATTCCACACGATCGCCGGGGCGGTCACGCCCACGAGCCGGTGCGGGCGACGTCCGCGGCGAGGCCGGTCAGCTGGGCGCGCGCGTCCGACATGGCGAGGTCGACCGATCCGGCGAAATCGGTCACCGAGTGCGCCGACTCGATGCCCGCCGCGCGCATGTCGTCCTCGCCCAGACGCACCTGACCGGCGAGGACCACCGTGCGCACACCGTGCTCGCGAGCCGACCCCGCGAGAGCGGTCACCACCTTTCCGCGCAACGACTGCGAGTCGAACTTCCCCTCGCCCGTCAGCACCACGTCGACCGTCGGCATCACCTCGTGGCGACGGGTGCGCTCGGCCACCAGATCGGCCCCGGACGTGCGGGTCGCTCCCAGCGCGAGCAACGCGGCGCCCAGGCCACCGGCCGCACCCGCCCCCGGCAGGTCCGCCACCGCGCGCTCGGCGACGCGATCGAGCTCGACGCACCAGTCGGCGTTCCGCTCCTCCAGCACACGCACGGTGTCCGCGTCCGCACCCTTCTGCGGTCCGAACACCGCGGCCGCACCGGCCGGACCCAGCAACGGATTGTCGACGTCCGTGGCCGCGACGAGGTCGACGTCCGCGAGAGCCGCGACCGCCGCGTCGGGTCCCCCGAGAGCCTCGATCATGCCCGCGCCGCCGTCGGTCGAGCTGCTGCCACCGAGACCGACCACCACGGTGGTCGCACCACGGGTCAGCGCCTCCGCGACGATCTGCCCCACTCCCCTGCTGGACGCCGCGACGGCCGACTCCGGATCCGGCGAACGGCCGAGGAGTCCGAGACCGACGGTCTGCGCGACCTCCACGTAGGCGGTCGCGCCGTCGAGCAACCAGCGCGCGGTCACGACGTGGCCGAGAGGTCCGGACACGGTCGACTCGATCACCTCGCCGCCGTCGGCAGCGAGTGCGTCGACGAACCCGGGTCCGCCGTCGGACTGGGGCGCGAGGATCAGCTCGTCGTCGCGCGCGCTCGACCACCCCGCCGCGATGGCATCGGCTGCTTCGGCCGCGGTCAGGGTGTCTCCGAAGGAATCGGGGGCGATGAGAACGCGCATCGGAACACTCTAACGAGGAGCGCCGGTCGTGAGAGCCCACGACTGCGGTGTTCGCGTGGTGGTGAACGTCGAATAACCTGTGGGGGTGAAGCTGCCCTTCGGTAAGTCGAGTGAGAAGTCCGACACCCAGACCCCCGTCGACCACGAGTCGACGAGCCTGGACGAGAGCACGGCGCAGACCCGCGGCAACGTCAGCCTCGGCAAGGGCCGTCCGACGCCCTCCCGGCGTGAGGCCGAGGGCCGCCGCCGTGGCCCGGTCGCACCGGCGCCGCTGACGGCCAAGGAGGCCCGGGCGCGACGCAAGGCGACGCGGGGCAGCAAGGACGAGCGCAAGGCCGCCTCGGCCGAGCGTCGCGCGAAGGCCGCGGACCAGCGTGCCCGCATGATGGCCGGCGAGGACAAGTTCCTCCTCCCCCGCGACAAGGGCCCCGTCCGCGCCTACGCACGTGACCTGGTCGACTCGCGCCGCAACTTCGTCGGACTGTTCATGCCGATGGCCCTGATCCTGCTCGTGGCACTGTTCCTGAGCCCCGAGGTGCAGTCGATCGTCACGCTCGCGCTGTTCATCATGATGATCTTCATGGGTATCGACGGCTATCTGCTCGGCCGCCGCGTCAACAACAAGGTGCGGGACCGTTTCCCCGAGACTCCGGACGGCGGCTTCAAGCTCGGCTGGTACTCGTTCGTCCGCGCGTCGCAGGTCCGCAAGATGCGTGCCCCCAAGCCTCGCGTCGGCCCCGGCGACGCGGTCTGAGCGCACCCGCGGTGACGCGCACGCTCGTCCTCGGAGGTGCCCGGTCCGGCAAGTCCGGCCATGCGGAGTCGTTGCTGGCCGGTCACGCCGAGGTCCGGTACGTGGCCACCGGGCGGCGGAACAGTGCGGACGCCGATTGGGACGCCCGCATCGACACGCATCGACGGACGCGGCCGGAGCACTGGTCCACGGTCGAGATCACCTCGTACGCGGCACTGTCCGAGGCCCTGCGGGACGACGTGCCCACACTGGTCGACGACCTGGGGACCTGGCTCACCGGCGCGCTGGACGATCTGCGCGCGTGGGACTCGCCGCGCGGCACGGTGGTGGCCGCGGTCGACGACCTGGTGACGGCCGTCGACCGGTTCGAGAGTCCGCTGGTGCTCGTCTCCCCCGAGGTGGGTCTGGGCGTGATCCCGGAGTCGCGGGCGGGCAGACTCTTCCGCGACGAGATCGGTGCCGCGAACGCCCGTCTCGCGCAGGTGTGTGACGCGGTGACGTTGGTGGTGGCCGGGTTGTCCGTCCCCCTCACCCGACCGAGTGACCGACCCACCGACCGATCGAGAGGCACGTGGTGACCGAGAGTTCCGCACTGTTCCGTCCGGTGGATCCACCCGACGCCGAGATCGCCCGTGAGGCGAGAGCCAGGCAGTCGTCGTTGACCAAGCCCGCGGACTCGCTCGGCCGTCTCGAGGACCTCGCCGTGTGGGTCGCGTCGTGCCAGGGCGTGAGCCCTCCGCATCGGTTCGCTCGGGCTCGCGCCGTGGTCTTCGCCGGCGATCACGGCATCGCCCGCGGTGGGGTCTCCGCGTACCCGCCCGAGGTGACGGCGCAGATGGTCGCGAACATCGCCGCCGGCGGCGCCGCGATCAACGCGTTGGCGACGGTGTCCGGTGCGACCGTGCGAGTGGTGGACATCGCGGTCGACGCGGACACCGACGACTCCGTGTCGTCGCACAAGGTGCGTCGCTCCAGCGGGTCGATCGACCGCGAGGACGCACTGTCGCAGGACGAGGTGATCGCCGCCCTGACAGCGGGCCGTGACATCGCCGACGAGGAGGTCGACGGCGGCGCCGACCTGTTGATCGCCGGCGACATGGGCATCGGCAACACCACCCCCGCCACCGTGCTGATCGCTGCCGTCACCAACACCGAACCGGTGGCGGCGGTCGGCCGCGGTACCGGCATCGACGACGCGGGGTGGATCCGCAAGACCGCCGCGATCCGTGACGCCCTGCGGCGTGCGCGTCCCGTCACCCGCGACCCGATCGCACTGCTGCGCACCGTCGGCGGCGCCGATCTCGCCGCGATGACCGGCTTCCTGGTGCAGGCCGCGGTGCGTCGCACACCGGTGCTGCTCGACGGCGTCGTCGTCACGGCGGCGGCACTGGTCGCGAACGATCTCTCGGTCGGCGCCTCGTCGTGGTGGCTGGCCGGCCATCGGTCGACGGAACCGGCACACGCCTTGGCGCTCGCACACCTGCGACTCGATCCCCTGCTCGACCTGTCGATGCGCCTCGGCGAGGGCTCGGGGGCGATGGTCGCGCTACCGATCCTGTCCGGTGCCGTCGCGACACTCGCCGACATGGCGACGTTCTCCGATGCCGGAGTGAGCACGCGGCCCTGATGTTCCTGGACCCGGTGCGCCTGGCGTTCTCCTGGCTGACGGTGCTGCCGGTGCGTGGTCCGGACGCCGTCGATCGCGACGACGCACGCCGCGCGATCGGGATCGTCCCACTCGTGGGCCTGGCGCTGGGCGGCGCGGCCGCACTGGTGGTGTGGTCGTGCGCCGCAGCCGACCTGCCGCCGACGCTCGCGGGACTGCTGGGCGTCGGCACCCTGGCGCTGCTGACCCGCGGAATGCATCTCGACGGGCTCGCGGACACCGCGGACGGACTCGGGTCCTACGGCCCGGCCGAGCGTGCGCTGGCGATCATGAAGTCCGGGTCCACCGGACCGTTCGGGGCCGCGACCCTCGTTCTGACTCTCGGCGTGCAGGCGGTGGCCATGGGCGAACTCGTCTCTCGGGGAGACACTCTCGCGATCGTGGTCGCTGCCGTCGTGTCCCGGTGCGCCGTCGTGATCGTGTGCCGCCGCTCGGTGCCCGCCGCCACCGGCAGTGGCTTCGGCTCACTCGTCGCGGCGTCGCAGTCACCCGCCGTGGTCACCCTGTGGGTCCTCGTGGCACTCGCCGCCGGGCTGCTCGCCGTCCCCGGCGTCCCGCTGCAGGGAGTGGCAGCCGTCGCGGTGGCACTCGCTGCCGTCACTCTGCTCGCCCGGCACTGCGTTCGGCGATTCGGCGGTCTCGTCGGTGACGTGCTCGGGGCGAGCATCGAGCTGACCACCGCCGTGGTGCTCGTGCTCTGCCTCGTCGGCTGAGCGATCAGTCGCGCAGCGTGCTCATCCAGCCGTGGGTGTCGGCGAAGGTGCCGCGCTGGATTCCGGTGAGTGTGTCGCGCAGCGCCATGGTGACCTCGCCGGGCTCTCCGGTACCGATACGGAAGTCGCCCTCGGCCGACTTCACACTGCCGACTGGGGTGATCACGGCTGCGGTGCCGCACGCGAAGACCTCGGTGATCTCGCCCGACTCCGCCTTCTTCTGCCACTCGTCCGTGGAGATCTTGCGCTCCTCCACGGCGAAGCCCGCGTCCGTGGCGAGCGCCAGCAGCGAGTCACGCGTGATGCCGGGCAGCAGCGAGCCGGACAGGGACGGCGTGACCAACCGCGCGTCGGGTCCGGAGCCGAAGACGAAGAACAGGTTCATCCCGCCCATCTCCTCGACGTAGCGGCGCTCGAGCGCGTCGAGCCACACGACCTGGTCGCAGCCCTGGTCCGCGGCCTGCGCCTGGGCCAGCAACGAGGCCGCGTAGTTGCCCGCGAACTTCGCGGCGCCGGTGCCGCCCGGCGCGGCGCGCACGTACTCGGTGGAGAGCCACACGCTGACCGGCTTGACCCCGCGCGGGAAGTACGCGCCGGCGGGCGAGGCGATGAGGAGGTAGCGGTAGGAGGACGACGGGCGCACGCCCAGCCCCGCCTCGGTGGCGAACATGAACGGCCGCAGGTAGAGCGCGTCCTCGCCGCCGGCGACGGGCACCCACTCGTGGTCGACGGCGAGCAGCTGCTCGATCGACTCGCGGAACAGCTCCACCGGCAGGGCCGGCATCGCCAACCGCGCGGCCGAGCTCTGCAGGCGCTCCGCGTTCGCGCCGGGGCGGAACGACGCGAGACTGCCGTCGGGCTGGCGGTAGACCTTGAGACCTTCGAAGATGGCCTGGCCGTAGTGCAGAACCATGGCCGCGGGATCCATCGGGAACGGCGCGTAGGGCGTCACCACCGCGTCGTGCCACCCGGTGCCGGCGTCGTAGTCGATGGCCACCATGTGATCGGTGAAGTGCACGCCGAACCCGGGCGCCTGCAACACCGCTGCCCGCGCTTCCGCGGTGGCGGGCGACGGGTGCTCGTGACGCGTGAATTCCAGGCCAGTCATGCCGAACACTCTAAAGCAGCGTGGTGTGGCATCTCACCGCACGTGCGCCTCGACGAACGGCGGCCTGACCACCTCGCACGCGATCGCCCGACCACGCACGTCCACGTCGACCGCGTCACCGACGGCGACGCCCGCCGCGGTGTCGAGCAACGCGAGCGCGATGCCCACCTTGAGGGTCGGCGAGAAGGTGCCGGACGTGGTCGCACCAACCGGTTCTCCGGTGCCGACCGAATTCCCCGGGCGCAGGACGGTCAGATCCGGACGCAGCACACCGCGTCCGACGGCGCGGAGGCCGACGAGGGTGCGGGGTGCGCCCGCCTCCTTCTGCGCCACGAGGGCGTCGCGTCCGCGGAACTCGTCCTTCTTCCAGCCCACCGCCCAGCCGCAGCGCGCTTCCAGCGGACTGATGTCGACGGACAGCTCGTGCCCGTGCAGCGGGTAGCCCATCTCGGTGCGCAGCGTGTCGCGCGCTCCGAGACCGGCGGGCTCGCCGCCCACCTCGCGCACCGCGCCCAGCAGCGCCTCGAACAGCGACGCGGCCGTGTCCCACTGCGGCAGCAGCTCGTACCCGTGCTCCCCCGTGTAGCCGGTGCGACAGACCCGTACCGAGCCGGATCCGAACGCGACGTCCTCGAACGCCATGTAATCGAGGGAGGACGGCAGCCCGACGGCGGCGAGGACGTCGGCCGACCGCGGTCCCTGCACGGCGAGGACGCCGTACTCCCGGTGGGCCGAGCGGACCTCGATGCCGGCCGGGGCACCCTGCGCGAGCACCTCGACCACGGCGGCGGTGTTGGCCGCGTTGGGCACGAGGAACACCTCGTCGTCGGACACGAGGTAGGCGATGAGGTCGTCGACCACTCCGCCGTTCTCGGTGCAGCACAACGTGTACTGCGCCTGGCCGGGCCCGATGCGGTCGAGCGCGTTGGTCAGCACCGAGTCGACGTACGCCGCGGCGCCGGGACCGGAGACGACCGCCTTGCCCAGGTGACTCACGTCGAACAACCCCGCGGTGGTGCGCGTCGACGTGTGCTCGGAGACGGTGCCCGCGTACGACACCGGCATCGTCCACCCGCCGAAGGGGGCGAACGTGGCTCCGAGGGCGACGTGCGCCTCGTGGACCGGACCGTGCAACAACTCTTCGCTCATGGTGGGGAACGCTAACTCAGACGAGCCCGATGTCGGGGTCGGCATACGATCGACTGCGTCGCTCCACCCTCACCGACCGTCCCCGACCATCAGGAGCAGCAGCACGTGAGCAGTCAGTCGCAGCGCACACTCGGACCCGAACTGGTCCTCGCCGGAACCATCGACAAGGCCGTCGAGGTCGTCGTCGTCGGACTCGAGAAGACCGACGACGGTGTCCGCATCGTCGGCGAGGACTTCCTCGGGAACGCCGCCGCAGACGTCCTCGCCGCGGTCACGGCCCTCGGCGCCACCGGCCGGGCCGATCAGGTCACCCGCGTTCCCGCACCCTCGTCCCTGCCCGCCGCCAGCGTTCTCGCCGTCGGTCTGGGCACCGCCGCCGAGCGCACCGACGACGTGCTGCGTCGTGCGGCCGGATCGGCGGCGCGCGCGCTCACCGGCATCGGCCACGTCGCGACGACCCTGTCCGCCGTCGGCCTCGCCGCCGCCGCGGAGGGCCTCTACCTCGGCGCCTACCAGTTCAGCGAGTACAAGCAGAAGTCGGCGCCCAAGGACGACGCGACACCGATCACCCGGGTGGATCTGCTCGTCGGATCGCCGCGCGACAAGCAGGCTCGCGCCGAACTCGCGCGCTCCGAGGCCGTCGCCGAGGCGGTCGCCACCGCGCGTGACCTCGTCAACACGCCCCCGAGCCACCTCTTCCCGGCCGAGTTCGCCGAGCGCGCCCGTGCCCTCGGGACCGAGGCCGGCCTCACCGTGCAGGTGCTCGACGAGAAGGCACTCGAGCGCGGGGGCTACGGCGGCATCGTCGGCGTCGGCAAGGGCTCGTCCCGCCCGCCGCGTCTGGTCCGGCTGTCCTGGTCCGGCGGAAAGAAGAAGTCCCCCACCGTCGCTCTCGTCGGCAAGGGCATCACGTTCGACACCGGCGGCATCTCCATCAAGCCCGCGGCGGGCATGGAGAACATGACCTCGGACATGGCCGGCGCGGCCGCCGTCGTCGCGACGGTGGTGCTGGCGGCCAAGTTGAAGCTGCCGATCGACGTCACCGCGACGGTGCCGATGGCCGAGAACATGCCGTCGTCCACGGCGCAGCGTCCCGGCGACGTGCTGACCCAGTACGGCGGCACCACGGTCGAGGTCATCAACACCGACGCCGAGGGCCGCCTCATTCTCGCCGACGCCATCGTGCGCGCCTGCGAGGACGAGCCGGACTATCTCATCGACACCGCGACCCTCACCGGAGCGCAGATGGTCGCCCTCGGCACACGCACCCCGGGTGTCATGGGCACCGAGGTGTTCCGCGACCGCGTCGCCGCCATCTCGCAGCGCATCGGCGAGAACGCCTGGGCGATGCCGCTGCCGGCCGAACTGCGACCCGATCTCGACTCCCGCGTCGCCGACCTCGCCAACGTCACCAACCACCGGTGGGGCGGCATGCTCGCGGCCGGGCTCTACCTGAAGGAGTTCGTCGCCGAGGGCGTCCAGTGGGCGCACATCGACGTGGCCGGGCCGGCCTTCAACACCGGCGGGCCGCACGGCTACACGAGCAAGGGCGGCACCGGTGTCCCGGTGCGTACCATGATCTCGGTGCTCGAGGACATCGCCGAGCAGGGCTGACCCGCTCGCGCGAGCGGGGAGCTCAGGCTCCCTGCTCGCGCCTCCGGATGATCTTCTGTCGGGCGTCGTGGTCCCGCATCCGCTGCGGATACCCGGTCTTGCGCACGTCGTAGACCGGGATCTTCAGGTCCTCGCCCAGCTTGCGCGCGCCCTTCTCGCCGCCCACCGCGCGGCGGGTCCACTCACCGTCGTTCGCGACCAGCACCACGGTGATCGGAGTGACCGTCGTCTCCGGTTCGACGTAGGCCTCGACGCCGATGCGGGCGGCCGTCCAGTCGGCGAGATGCGCTCTGTCGGACGACGACGCTCCGCCTCGGGATCGACTCGGGCGCTTGAATCTGTCGAACAGTCCCACGGTGTCTCCTCCATCCGCCGAGCAGTGCACGCGACTCTCGCGTGCACGAAATGCACTCAATCCGGTCCACACCATCATCCGGACGGCACGCCGACCCCACCGAGCGCGAACCGTCTCACGAAGTGACAGGATGATCGGGCATCGCGTGAACCATCTCACGGTGCGCGTCACCCGTTACCGGCACAACTCGCCGCGAGAACGGTGCGACGCGGCCACAATGGTCCACGTACCGCGACCGGCTAGACACCACACCCGCTAGCGACCACGAGCCGCTACACCCGTACTACAACTTGTCGAGGAGTCAACAGACATGACCTTCTCCGTCCAGATGCCAGCTCTCGGTGAAAGCGTCACCGAGGGGACTGTCACACGGTGGCTGAAACAGGAGGGGGACACGGTCGAAGTCGACGAACCCTTGCTCGAAGTCTCCACCGACAAGGTGGACACGGAGATTCCGTCTCCGGCAGCGGGTGTCCTGACCAAGATCGTCGCGCAGGAGGACGACACCGTCGAGATCGGCGGTGAGCTCGGTGTCATCGGTGACGCGGACGAGGCGCCGTCCGACGGCGACGACTCGAGCAGCGACGAAGCCGACGCAGGCCCGTCCGACGCCGCCGAGCAGGCGTCCGTCGAGGGCGAGAGCGAGGCCGACGCGCCCGCACCCGACAGCGACGACGACGGCGGTGCGAGCAGCGGTTCCACCGGTGGCGGCGACGGCACTCCCGTCACGATGCCCGAACTGGGCGAGTCCGTCACGGAGGGCACCGTCACCCGGTGGCTCAAGGCCGTCGGCGACGAGGTCGCCGTGGACGAGCCGCTCCTCGAGGTCTCCACCGACAAGGTCGACACCGAGATCCCGTCCCCGGTCGCCGGCACCCTGCTCGAGATCAGCGCCGAGGAGGACGACACCGTCGAGGTCGGCGGCCAGCTCGCCGTCATCGGTTCCGGTGCTCCCGCGAAGAAGGAGCCCGAGCCCGAGCCCGAGCCGGAGCCCGAGAAGAAGCCGGAACCCAAGGCCGAAGCGAAGCCCGCCGAGAAGCCCGCCAAGCAGGCCGACCCCGAGCCCGCCGGCGAGGTCTACACGCCGGAGCCGAAGTCCGAGAGCAAGTCCGAGAACTCCTCGAAGTCCGAGTCCGAGGCGCCTGCAGGTGACTCGAACGCAAGCGGTTCCAGCCCGTACGTCACTCCCCTGGTGCGCAAGCTCGCGCAGGAGAACGACGTCGACCTGAACTCCGTGTCGGGAACCGGCGTGGGTGGGCGCATCCGCAAGCAGGACGTCCTCGCCGCCGCAGAGGCGAAGAAGGCACCGGCCGAGGAGAAGGCCGCTCCGGCTGCCGCAGCTCCCGCCGCGTCCGCCACGCCCTCGGCACCGTCCACTGCCGGCGTGCGGCCCGAACTCGCGCACCTGCGCGGTTCGACGCAGAAGATCAACCGCATCCGGCAGATCACCGCCAAGAAGACCCGCGAGTCGCTGCAGACGTCGGCGCAGCTCACGCAGGTGTTCGAGGTCGACCTGACCAAGGTGGCAGCACTGCGCACCCGCGCCAAGGCCACGTTCAAGGAGCGCGAGGGCGTCAACCTGACGTTCCTGCCGTTCTTCGCGAAGGCCGTCGTCGAGGCGCTCAAGGTTCACCCCAACGTGAACGCGAGCATCGACGAGGAGAAGAAGGAGATCACGTACCACGACGCCGAGCACCTGGGCATCGCGGTGGACACCGAGCAGGGCCTCCTCTCCCCCGTCATCCACAACGCGGGCGACCTGTCGCTGGCCGGCATCGCACGCGCCATCGCGGACATCGCGGCACGGGCACGGTCGAACGGCCTCAAGCCGGACGAGCTGTCCGGTGGCACGTTCACCATCACCAACATCGGCAGCCAGGGCGCCCTGTTCGACACGCCGATCCTGGTTCCGCCGCAGGCCGCCATGTTGGGCACCGGGGCCATCGTCAAGCGCCCGGTCGTGGTGACCGACGCCTCGGGCAGCGAGTCCATCGGTGTCCGCTCCATGGCGTTCCTGCCGCTCACCTACGACCACCGTCTCGTCGACGGCGCCGATGCGGGTCGCTTCCTGACCACCATCAAGCACCGCCTCGAGGAGGGCGCGTTCGAAGCCGACCTCGGCCTCTGACGCTTCTTCGGTAATCTCGGAAGTCCCCGACACTTCGCAGCCCCGACCTCCGGGAATCTGTGACCTGTCGAACGAGGGGGCACTCGCTGCACACCGTGCAGTGGGTGCCCCCGTCGCCGTCCCAGGAGGCAGTCACTCGTGCGCATCGTCATCGCAGGTTCGTCCGGACTCATCGGCACGTCGCTCGTGGCGGCGTTGCGCAGCGGAGGGCACGACGTCTTCCGCCTCGTCCGCCGTGCACCCGCGGGACCGGACGAGATCGGCTGGGATCCCACCGCCGGATCGCTCGACCCGGAGGCGCTGAAGGGCGCCGACGCCGTGGTGAACCTGTGCGGTGTCGGGATCGGTGACAAGCGGTGGACCGGCGCGTACAAGCAGGCCGTCCGCGACAGTCGCATCGTCCCCACAGAGGTGATCTCCCGCGCCGTCGTCGAGGCGAAGGTGCCGACGCTCGTCAACGCCAGCGGCATCAACTTCTACGGTGACACCGGCGACACCGTGGTCGACGAGACGGCGCCGGTCGGTACGGGCTTCCTCGCCGAGGTGTGTCGCGACTGGGAGGACGCCACGTCCTTCGCGGCCTCGAACGGCGTCCGGGTGGTGTTCCTGCGCAGCGCTGCCGTCCTGTCCCGGCACGGCGGCATGATGGGCAAGCTCCGCCCGCTGTACCTCTTCGCGCTGGGCGGTCGGCTCGGCAGCGGCCGCCAGTACTTCCCGTGGATCTCACTGACGGACGAGGTCCGGGCGATCGTCTTCACCCTCGAGAATCAGGACATCACCGGACCGGTCAACCTCCAAGGGCCCGCACCGGTGACCAACGCCCAGTTCAACAGCGCCATGTCGCGAGCGGTGCATCGCCCGGCACCGTGGATGGTGCCCGGGTTCGCGATCTCCGCGATCATTGGCGAGTTCGCGAACGAGGCCATCCTGCACAATCCGCGAGCCATCCCCGCGGTGCTCGAGAAGCACGGATTCACGTTCGAGCACAACACCATCGGAGAGGCGCTCGCGGACACCGTCGGCTGACCCGGCGGCGTACTCTTCGATGTCATGATCACCCGCTCCGCCCGCGCCGACTCCCGGCCGATGCTCGTGCGTTCGCTCGGCACGATCGACTACCTCGACGCTCTCGAGATCCAGCGCGAGGTCGCCGGCCGTCGTGCCGAGAACGTCGGCGCCGACGAGTTGCTGCTTCTCGAGCATCCCGCCGTCTTCACCGCGGGTCGGCGTACGGCTCCCGAGGATCGGCCGCGCGACGGCACCCCCGTCATCGACGTCGACCGTGGCGGCAAGATCACCTGGCACGGTCCCGGGCAGCTGGTCGGCTATCCCATCGTGCGGCTCGCGGAGCCCGTCGACGTCGTTCGGTACGTCCGGCTGATCGAGGAAGCACTCATCGCCGTGTGCACCGATCTGGGCCTCGAGGTCGGGCGTATCGACGGCCGTTCCGGCGTCTGGCTCGCGGCCGGCGAGGTGCGCGGAGCCCGAGATTCTGGTCCGGGATGGCAGCCCGAACGCAAGGTGGCTGCCATCGGGGTCCGCGTGCAGCGGGGTGTGGCTCTGCACGGCTTCGCCCTGAACTGCAATGCGTCCCTGGAGGGCTTCGGCACCATCGTTCCGTGCGGTATCGCGGACGCCGGCGTCACCACACTGTCGGACGAACTCGGCCGCGACGTGACCGTCGACGAGGTCACTCCGGCGGTCACGCAGCGCATCCTGGACGCACTCGACGGTGCCCTGCCGTTGGCGGTGCACGATCTGGACAGAACGCCCGTCGCACCCACGCCACGCTTCACCACGGTGAACTTCGGCGGATGACCCCCCGCGAGTAGCATCGATGCGGTGACCGTCGCACCCGAGAACTCTCCTGCACAAGCTCCGAACGGACGCAAGCTTCTCCGCCTCGAGATCCGAAACGCGGAGACCCCGATCGAACGCAAACCGTCGTGGATCAAGACCCGCGCGAAGATGGGCCCCGAGTACTCCGAACTCAAGGGACTCGTCAAGCGCGAGGGACTGCACACGGTGTGCGAAGAGGCCGGGTGTCCCAACATCTACGAATGCTGGGAAGACCGCGAAGCCACGTTCCTCATCGGCGGTGAGCAGTGCACCCGTCGCTGCGACTTCTGCCAGATCGACACCGGCAAACCTGCCGACCTCGATCGGGACGAGCCGCGCCGCGTGGCCGAGTCGGTGCAGGCGATGGGTCTGCGCTACTCCACCATCACGGGTGTCGCCCGCGACGATCTCGAGGACGGCGGCGCCTGGCTGTACGCCGAGACCGTCCGTGAGATCAAGCGCCTCAACCCCAACACCGGTGTCGAGCTGCTGATCCCCGACTTCAACGCCGACCCGGACCAGCTGGCCGAGGTCTTCTCCTCGCGCCCCGAGGTGCTCGCGCACAACGTGGAGACGGTGCCGCGCATCTTCAAGCGCATCCGTCCCGCATTCCGCTACCAGCGCAGCCTCGACGTCATCACCGCGGCGCGCGACGCCGGCCTGGTGACCAAGTCGAACCTGATCCTGGGCATGGGCGAGACCTACGAGGAAGTCACGCAGGCGATGCAGGACCTGCACGACGCCGGCTGCGACATCCTCACCATCACCCAGTACCTGCGCCCGTCGCCGCGGCACCATCCGGTCGACCGGTGGGCCAAGCCGGAGGAATTCGTCGAGCACTCCAAGGCCGCCGAGGCCATGGGCTACGCCGGCGTCCTCGCCGGTCCCCTGGTCCGCTCCTCGTACCGCGCGGGTCGCCTCTACGCGCAGGCCATGGCTCACCACGGCCGTGCGATCTCCGAGAACATGTCCCACCTCGAGCACGGCGGCGAGGCGTCCCAGGAAGCCAGCTCGCTGATGGCGCGCCTGGCAGCCCGCTGACCCCACACCCCCAGCGACACCACGCGGCCCGCCGTCCTACCGGATGGCGGGCCGCGCTGCGTCTGCGCCTATCCTGGGAGCCATGGCGAACGGCGGTACAGCAGGCAAGGGCAAGGCCTCGAAAGAGGCGAAGGCCGCGGCGAAGGCAGCACGCAAGCAGGCCTCGAAGGAACGGCGCTCCCAGTTGTGGCAGGCCTTCCAGATGCAGCGCAAGGAGGACAAGCTCCTCCTGCCGCTGATGATCGGATCGGTCGTCGGTATGGCGGTGCTGTTCTTCCTGATCGGGCTGATCTTCGGGATCGAGTGGCTCCTGCTGCCGTTCGGGCTCCTCATCGGTGTGCTCATCGCGTTCGTGATCTTCGGTCGCCGCGTGCAGAAGTCGGTGTACGGCAAGGCCGAGGGCCAGGCCGGCGCCGCCGCGTGGGCACTGGACAACCTGCAGGGCGGGTGGCGTGTCAAGACCGCCATCGCCGGCACCACGCAGCTGGACGCCGTGCACCGCGTCATCGGTCGTCCCGGCGTCATCCTGGTGGCCGAGGGCGCACCGCAGCGCGTGAAGGCACTGCTGGCGCAGGAGAAGAAGAAGACCGCACGCCTCGTCGGCGACACCCCGATCTACGACGTCGTCGTCGGCAACGACGAGGGCCAGGTGCCGCTCTCGCAGCTGCAGAAGTACCTGACCAAGCTGCCGAAGAACATCGACAGCAAGCGCATGGAGACCATCGAGTCACGGCTCTCGGCGCTGGGCGCCCGCGGTGGCCCGGCACTCCCCAAGGGACCGATGCCGGGCGGCGCGAAGATGAAGGGTGTGCAGCGCACCATCAAGCGTCGCTAGTGGCCTCCGGCCCCACTATCGGGACATGAGGAGTGCGGTGCCCGTCGCGCGGTCGTGCATGCCGCGGCTGTCGATGTCGGTGATGACGGCGGGCACCACGAAGGCGATGAAGACCTGACGCACCAGCGCGCGCACGACTCCCACGCGGCCCGGAGCGTCGATGCGCGCCACCTGCATGCCCATGCAGAACTGACCGGGCGTGAAGGAGAACAAGCTCACGGACACGAATCCGAGCAGGAACCACACTCCCAGGGTCAGGGTCGACAGGTTGCCCCCGGCGACGCTGCCGCCGAGGAACAGCGCGGACACACCCATCGACATCAGCCAGTCGATGGCCAACGCCGCGACACGCCTCGGTGTCGGCGCGAGCGAACCCGGCCCCACCTTGGGAAGTCCCAGGTACTCGCCCTGGTAGGCCTGCTGCTCGTGGTCACCGTCGGGCAGCGCGGCGGCGGGGCCCGAGAGCCACGATCCGGTCATCCGTGCCATGAGTGTTCTCCATACTGGTGTGAGTGCGGGGCCATTGCTCCAGGATAGGTGTCGCCCCGGCGGGAGGGTCTTCCCACCGGCCACCAGCTGCGACGACGGGACGCGTAACACCGACGAAACACGGACTTGACGGTGAGGCAACACCACTTCCCTACCGTCGGCGTGGCGCAGCTGCCGCACTCACACAGACGTCGCGGACCAGCACTCGACAAGAAGGAGTTCCAGCGTGGATTTCACCACGGCCGAAGAGGTCATCAAGTACATAGCGGACGAGAGCGTCGAGTACGTCGACATCCGTTTCACCGATCTCCCGGGTATCCAGCAGCACTTCTCGATCGCGGCGAAGGCGTTCACCAAGGACACCCTCGAAGACGGTCTCGCGTTCGATGGCTCGTCCGTGCGTGGCTTCCAGTCGATCCACGAGTCGGACATGATGCTGCTGCCCGACTACGGCACCGCTCAGATCGACCCGTTCCGTCACGCCAAGACGCTGAACATGGACTTCTTCGTCCACGATCCGTACACCCGCGAGTCCTACAGCCGCGACCCCCGCAACGTCGCGCGCAAGGCCGAGGAGTACCTCGCCAGCACCGGCATCGCCGACACCGCGTTCTTCGGTCCCGAGGCCGAGTTCTACATCTTCGACTCGGTGCGCTACGACTCCCAGATGAACGGCGCGTTCTACGAGCTCGACTCGAGCTCCGGCGCCTGGAACACCGGCGCCGAGACCGAGGCCGACGGGTCCCCCAACCTCGGCTACAAGGTCCGCCCGAAGGGCGGCTACTTCCCCGTCGCGCCGTACGACCACTACGTCGACATCCGCGACGCCATCTCCACCAACCTGCAGAACGCGGGCTTCGAGCTCGAGCGCGGCCACCACGAGGTCGGCACCGGCGGTCAGCAGGAGATCAACTACAAGTTCAACACCATGCTGCGTGCAGCCGACGACCTGCAGCTGTTCAAGTACATCGTCAAGAACACCTGCTGGCAGCACGGCAAGTCCGCGACCTTCATGCCGAAGCCGCTCTTCGGTGACAACGGCTCGGGCATGCACGTCCACCAGTCGCTCTGGAAGGACGGCAAGCCGCTCTTCTACGACGAGAAGGGCTACGCGGGTCTGTCAGATCTCGCTCGTCACTACATCGGCGGCATCCTGCACCACGCGCCGTCGCTGCTGGCGTTCACGAACCCGACGATCAACTCGTACCACCGCCTGGTGCCGGGCTACGAGGCCCCCATCAACCTGGTGTACTCGGGCCGTAACCGCTCGGCCGCCGTCCGTATCCCCACCACGGGCAACAACCCGAAGGCCAAGCGTCTCGAGTTCCGCGCGCCCGACGCGTCCGGTAACCCGTACCTGTCGTTCGCCGCGCAGATGATGGCCGGCCTGGACGGCATCAAGAACAAGATCGAGCCACTCGCTCCCGTCGACAAGGACCTCTACGAGCTCCCGCCCGAGGAAGCGAAGAACATCCCGCAGGCACCCACCTCGCTGCCTGCCGTGATCGACCGCCTCGAGGCCGACCACGAGTACCTCACCGCCGGTGGCGTCTTCACCACCGACCTGATCGAGACCTGGATCTCGCTCAAGCGTGAGAACGAGATCGCGCCGGTGAACCTCCGTCCGCATCCGTACGAGTTCCAGCTGTACTACGACTGCTGAGTCACGCTCCACCACGTCGAGCCCGCTCCGGACCCTGTCCGGCGCGGGCTCGCGTCGTTTCCGGGACGATTCGGGAACGATGCGGACACGACTCGACCGAAAGCTGGATTGAACTCCGAACTTTCGGGGTAGACACGGGTGTCCGCTGTGTTCCGGGTGACGATCCACCCGGCCGCCGGACGTCGTGGCACCACCACAGTCGCGTCTCTCCTGTTGCCGAGCGAAGGATCTGCACCTGATGGATGCTCTGTGGGACTTCATCGTCGGCCGCCGAAGGCAGCTCGCGATCGATTCCTATCTTCACGTCTCCGCCGTCGTCCAGTGTGTCGTCATCGCAACCATCCTGGGTGTCGCCATCGGAGTCCTCGTCTACCGCAGTCCCGCCGGCTCCGCCGTCGCCACCGCTCTCGCGAGCACGGTGCTCACCATCCCGTCGTTCGCGCTGCTGGGACTGCTGATTCCCATTCTCGGTCTCGGCGTCAAGCCGACCGTCACCGCGCTGGTGCTGTACTCGTTGCTGCCGATCATCCGGAACACGGTGGTCGGACTCGACGCGGTGAATCCGGCGGTCAGCGATGCGGCACGCGGTATCGGCATGAGCCGAGCCACCGTGTTGCGTCGCATCGAGATTCCTCTCGCGTGGCCGTCGATTCTCACGGGGATGCGCGTCAGCACCCAGATGGCGATGGGCATTCTCGCCATCGCCGCGTACGCCAAGGGCCCCGGCCTCGGCAATCTCCTGTTCTCCGGCCTCGCCCGCGTCGGCAGCCCCACCGCAGTTCCCCAGGCCCTCACCGGCACCGTCCTGATCGTCATCCTGGCGCTGATCCTCGACGGGATCTACGTCCTGATCGGCAAACTCACCACCTCGAGGGGTATCCGTGACTGACACGACTCGCACCACCACCGGAGCAGAGATCGTCCTCGAGGACGTGACGAAGTCCTACCCCAACCAGAAGTCCGCCGCGGTCGACCACGTGTCGCTCACCATCCCCGCGGGTGAGGTCGTCGTGTTGGTGGGACCGTCGGGCTGCGGCAAGACGACGACGATGCGGATGATCAACCGCCTCATCGAGCCCACGTCCGGCCGGATCACGATCGGCGGCAAGGACGCGCTGTCCATCGATCCGAACGAGCTGCGGCGCACCATCGGCTACTCGATCCAGCAGGCCGGCCTGTTCCCGCACATGACGATCGCGCAGAACGTCGGCATGGTCCCCGGGCTCATCGGGTGGAACAAGAAGAAGATCTCCGACCGCACCGACGAGATGCTCGATCTGGTCGGACTCGATCCGGGCCAGTACCGCGAGCGCTACCCGCGCCAGCTCTCCGGTGGGCAGCAGCAGCGCGTGGGTGTGGCCCGCGCTCTGGCGGCCGACCCCCCGGTGCTGTTGATGGACGAGCCGTTCGGTGCCGTCGACCCCATCACCCGCGGCCTCCTGCAGGACGAGCTGATGCGCCTGCAGGCCGAGCTGGGCAAGACGATCGTCTTCGTGACACACGACTTCGACGAGGCCGTCAAGCTGGGCGACCGGATCGCCGTCCTGGGCAACCAGTCCCGCATCCTGCAGTACGACACCCCCGAGGCCGTGCTGGCCAATCCCGCCGACGAGACGGTGGCCGGCTTCGTCGGCGCCGGTGCGGCTCTCAAGCAGCTCACCCTCATGCGTGTGCGCGACATCGAGCTCAGCGATGTTCCCGCCTTCGGTGAGGACGAGCCGGTCGAGACGATGAACCGGGCGCTCGGCACCGATCCGGAGGCGTGGGGTCTCATCCTCGACTCCCGGAAGCGGCCCATCCGGTGGACCGACCGTCGTCACCTCGCCGGCGTGGGCAGCCTCCGCGACGTCGGTGTGCCGATCGGTGAGCTCGTGTCGATCCAGTCCACGCTGCAGGACGCGCTCGAGGCCCTGCTCGCCGAGGGCAACGCGACGGCGACCGTGACGGGCAAGCGCGGCGAGTACGTCGGCACCGTCACCATCGAGGCACTGATCGACACCATCAAGACCATCCGTTCGCAGCACGCGCACGACCACGACGACGTGGTCGACGCGGGCGCGGCGTCCGTCTCGGGCGCGTCGTCGTGACGGCGTCGGTCGAGGCGTCCGTCGTCGACGATCCCGCCGACGCAGAGGGCGATGCGAAGTCCGCGGCCAGGGCAGCGCGGCGAGCCGAACGGATCCGTCTGGTCGTCCAGCCCGCACTGGTTCTCGTCCTCGTGGTGGTCACGCTGGTCTACGCCCTCACGCGTGATCTCACGGCGACGCAGGCGGCGACGATCAACGTCGCCACGATCTCCCAGCGCGTTCTCGAGCACGTCCTGATCACGTTCGTCGTGACGGCACTCGTCGTGCTGATCGCGGTGCCCCTCGGAATCATCCTCACTCGCAACGGCTATCGACGGCTCGCTCCCGTCTTCATCGGTATCGCGAACATCGGTCAAGCAGCACCTGCCGTCGGCCTGCTCGTGCTGTTGTTCCTCGCGACCGGCAGCACCGGGTTCTGGGTCGGTGTCCTGCCCATCGCGTTCTACTCGCTGCTGCCGGTGCTGCGGAACACCATGCTGGGGTTCCAGCAGGTGGACGCCAGTTACATCGATGCCGCACGCGGACAGGGCATGTCGGGCTCCGGCATCCTGTGGCGCATCGAGTTCCCACTCGCGGTGCCGTACATCCTCGCCGGCCTGCGCACCTCTCTCGTGCTGGCGGTCGGTACCGCCACGCTGAGCTTCCTCGTCGGCGCCGGCGGCCTCGGCGTGCTCATCGACACCGGGTACAAGCTCAATCAGCCGCTCATCCTCGTCGTGGGCGCCGTGCTCGCGGTGGCGTTGGCGTTGCTCGTCGACTGGTTGGGCGCTCTCGCCGAGGCCTTCCTCGGACCGAAAGGACTGCGCTGATGCGCCGTACCCTGATCGCACTGTGCGCGGTCTCCACCCTCGCCCTCACCAGCTGCGGGCTGCAGTCCGGCAGCGCGGTGCCCCTGGCCGTCGAACCCGGAAGCATCACGGCGCAGCCGGGTCTCGAAGGTGCCGAGCTCACCGTCGGTTCCAAGGACTTCACCGAGCAGATCATCCTCGGCTACATCCTGGAGTTCGCGCTCGAGGCGGCGGGGGCGAACGTCCGCGACCTGACCAACATCTCGGGATCCAACAGCACGCGGCAGGCCATGATCAGCGGCCAGGTCGACGTCACCTACGAGTACACCGGCACCGGCTGGATCAACTACCTCGGCAACGAGACTCCCATTCCCGACGCGACAGAGCAGTACGACGCGGTGCGCGACGCGGACAAGGCGAACGGCATCGTCTGGGTCAACCCGGCTCCGATGGACAACACGTACGCACTCGCGATGAACCAGCAGACGGCGCAGGAGACCGGCGTGAAGACGCTGTCCGACTACGCCGCCCTGGTGCAGCGTGATTCCGCCGCCGCGGCGGTGTGCGTGGAGACCGAGTTCAACTCCCGCCAGGACGGTTTCCCCGGCATGGCGGCGGCGTACGGCTTCGACGCGAACGCGGTGAACCGCCAGATCCTGCAGACGGGCATCATCTACCAGGCGACGGCGGACGGCTCGCAGTGCAAGTTCGGCGAGGTGTTCACCACCGACGGCCGCATCAAGGGCCTCGACCTGGTGGTCGTCGAGGACGACAAGCTGTTCTTCCCGCGCTACAACGCGACGGTGAACCTGCGTCAGGAGATCGCCGACCGCTACCCGGAGATCGCGGAGATCACCGCGCCGGTGTCCGCGGCGCTCACCATCGACGCCATCACCGAGCTGAACAAGCAGGTCGACGTCGACGGCCGGGAACCCGCCGAGGTGGCGCGTGACTGGATGGTGCAGCAGGGTTTCGTCACCGCCGGGGCCGACTGACACCGAGGTACACATACTGCACAGAAGACGACCCCGCCCGGCACAGTCGGCCGAGCGGGGTCGTTCTCTGTGCAGAACCGGTACGGGTCAGGAACCGAACGCGCGTTCCACCACGGCCTTGGCCCGACGGGTGACGCGCAGGTAGTTGTCGAGGAACTCCCCCGCGTCGCCACTGGGCCAGCCGGCCACCTGCGCGACGGCCGACAGCACCTTGCCGGGAGCCGGCAACTGATCGGTCGGCTTGCCGCGCACCAGGACCAGCGCGTTACGGGCCTTCGTGGCCGTGAGCCACGCCTGGCGCAGGAGGTCGACGTCGCCGGGGCTCATGAGCTCCGCGGCGCCGATCGCGTCGAGGCACTCCAGGGTCGACGTGTTGTGCAGCGCCGGAATGCGGTGGGCGTGACGCAGTTGCAGCAACTGCACGGTCCACTCGACGTCGGCCAGTCCCCCGCGCCCCAGCTTGGTGTGCGTCTTCGGGTCGGCTCCCTTGGGCAGTCGCTCCGCGTCGACCCGGGCCTTGATGCGCCGGATCTCGCGGACGGCGTCCTCGGAGACTCCGCCCTCGGGGTACCGGATGCGGTCGGCCATGAGCAGGAACCGGATTCCCAGGTCCTGATCGCCGGCGACCTGGTGGGCGCGGAGCAGGGCCTGCACCTCCCACGGCTGCGCCCACTGCGAGTAGTACGCGTCGTAGGCCGAGAGTGTGCGCACGACAGGCCCGTTGCGCCCCTCGGGACGCAGTCCGGTGTCCACCTCCAGCGGCGGGTCCTGGCTCGGCGAACCCAGGAGCTTGCGGACACGATCGGCGATGGCGTTGGCCCACTTGACGGCGTCGCTGTCGTCGGCGCCCTCGGCCGGCTCGCACACGAACAACACGTCGGCGTCGGACCCGTAGCCCAATTCACCACCACCGAGTCGACCCATGCCGATGATGGCGATCGACGCGGGAGCGGTGCCGCCGCGCTCGGCGACGGACGCACGGACCGCCGCGTCCAGGGCGGCGTTGATGACCGCTGCCCACACCGAGGACAGCGCCCGGCACACCTCGGGGACCTCGAGCAGTCCGAGGATGTCCGCCGAGGCGACCCGCGCCAGTTCGTAGCGACGCAGGGACCGCGCCGCCGCGACCGCGCGTACCGGATCGTCGTAGCGCGCAGAGGACTTCAGGATGGCGCCGTACGTCTCGGTGGGATCGACGTCGAGCAGTTTGGGGCCGGTCGATCCGTCGGCGAAGAGCCGGATGACCTCCGGCGCGTTGACCAACACACCGCGCAGGTACTCCGACGACCCGAGCACCTGCATCAGGCGCTGCGCCACCGGGCCCTCGTCGCGGACCAGCCGCAGGAACCAGGACTGCTCGGCGACCTCCTCCGACAGCCGTCGGTAGGCCAGCAGGCCCGCGTCGGGATCCGGTGTGTCGCCCAGCCATTCGAGCAGCGTCGGCAGCAGCAGCGACTGGATGCGACCCTTGCGCGCACCCATGCCGACGAGTGCGCTCAGGTGTCCGAGCGCGTTCTGTGGAGCCGAGTAGCCGAGCGCCGAGAGCTGCCGGATCGCGGAATCCGAACTGAGGCGCAGCGAGTCGCTGTCCAGCCGGGCCACCGATTCGAGCAGAGGGCGATAGAACAGCCGAGCGTGCAACCGCCGGATCCGCTGCGCGTTGCGACGGATCTCCTGGCGCAGAACGCCGGTCGCGTCGTGGTTGCCGTCGGGACGCATGTGGGCGGCGCGGGCGAGCCAGCGCATCGCCTCGTCGTCGTCGTCCGGCGGCAGGAGGTGCGTGCGCTGCAGCTTCTGCAGCTGCAGCCGGTGCTCGATGAGGCGGAGGAACTCGTAGGACGCGGTGAGGTTGGCCGCGTCGTCACGCCCGATGTAGCCGCCGGTGGCGAGAGCGGACAGCGCGGCGACGGTACCGCGTTCGTGGAGGGAGTCGTCGGCTCGTCCGTGCACGAGTTGCAGCAGCTGGACGGCGAACTCGACGTCACGCAGGCTGCCGCGCCCCAGCTTGATCTCGCGCTCGCGCAGCTCGGCCGGCACCATCTCCTCGACGCGGCGGCGCATCGCCTGCACCTCGGGGACGAAGTCCTCGCGCTCACTGGCCACCCACACCATCGGCGTCACCGCGTCGACGTAGGCCTGGCCCAGCTCGGCGTCACCGGTCATGGCGCGCGCCTTGAGCAACGCCTGGAACTCCCAGGTCTTCGCCCACCGCTGGTAGTACGCCAGGTGCGAGTCGAGAGTGCGGACCAGTTCGCCCTGCTTGCCCTCGGGACGCAGTGCGGCGTCGACCTCGAAGAAGGCGGACGAGCCGATGCGCATCATCTCGCCGGCCATGCGGGTGGCGAGGGAGTTGGAGGGTTCGGCGACGAAGACGACATCGACGTCGCTCACGTAGTTCAGTTCCTGCGCACCGCACTTGCCCATCGCGATGACCGCGAGTCGGACCGAGCAGGGCCCGTCGGGGAACGTGACGGTGACGGCCACCGACAGTGCCGCGGTGAGCGCCGCGTCCGCGAGATCGGACAGCTGACGACCGACCACCTCGTAGGGCACGACGGGCTCGTTCTCCACGGTCGCCGCGAGATCGGCGGCGGCCAGGATCATGAGGTGGTCGCGGTACGCCGTACGCAGCGCGATGATGGCCTTGGGTCCGGTCAGCTCGGCCCGGAACACCTGACCGAGGGCGTCGTCGCCCGTCTCCGCGACGGCACCGACGCTCGCGAGCATCGAGTCGCGCAGCTCGTCGGCCGTGGGCAACGACTCCGTGCAGGTGGTGAGCAGGCGCCACTTCTCCGGCTCGGACACCAGGTGGTCACCGAGAGCGCTGGACGATCCGGCGAGAGCGAACATGCGGCCGCGCAGACTCTTGTCGGTGCGCAGGCGGGCGTCGAGGTCGGACCAGTTGTCACCGAGATCCTCGGCGAGGCGCGCGAGGGTGCGCAGCGCGAGATCGGCGTCGGGCGAGCGCGACAGCGACCACAGCAGCTCGGTGCTGTCCTCGTCGGTCCAGCCCAGCAGCGACAGGTTCGCCGGGGCCGACGCCTCGACGAGACCGAGCCGTCCGGGGCTGGGCACGGTGGAACGGGAACTGGGCGGAATCACGGGCGAGCCTCCACCACGGTGTACGAGTCGACCGCCGGGTCGGCGTCAGCGAACGTCGGGTGGACGAACCGCGGGTCGACGAATCTCGGGACGGTGGTGCATTCCGACATGTTCATGGCGTGTCGACGTTACTCGACAGCCCCGTCCAGTCGACAATCGCGCAGTCGCTACAGACCCAGGTAGGTCTTGAGCTCGAATGGCGTCACGTGCGAACGGTACGACTCCCACTCACGACGCTTGTTGCGCAGGAAGTAGTCGAAGACGTGCTCGCCGAGCGCCTCGGCCACCAGCTCGGAGCCCTCCATGGCGGCGAGCGCCTCGTTGAGGCTGCTGGGCAGCTCCCGGTAGCCCATGGCGCGGCGTTCGGCGGAGGTCAACGACCACACGTCCTCCTCGGCCTCGGGCGGCAGCGTGTACCCCTTCTCCACACCGCGCAGTCCGGCCGCGAGCAGCACGGCGAAGGTGAGGTACGGGTTGCACGCCGAGTCGGGGCTGCGGATCTCGACGCGGCGAGACGACGCCTTGTTCGGCGTGTACATCGGAACGCGTACCAGCGCAGAGCGATTCGACGGACCCCAGGACGCCGCCGTGGGGGCCTCGCCGCCGTGGATCAGACGCTTGTAGGAGTTGACCCACTGGTTGGTGACCGCGCTGATCTCGTTGGCGTGCTCGAGGATGCCCGCGATGAAGGCCTTGCCGGTCTCGGACAACTGCATGGGGTCGTCCGGGTTGTGGAAGGCGTTGGTCTCGCCCTCGAACAGACTCATGTGCGTGTGCATGGCCGAGCCGGCCTGATCGCTGAACGGCTTGGGCATGAACGTCGCACGCACGCCCTCGTCGATCGCGACCTCCTTGACGAGGTAGCGGAAGGTCATCACGTTGTCGGCCATGGACAGGGCGTCGGCGTAGCGCAGGTCGATCTCCTGCTGACCCGGCGCGGCCTCGTGGTGGCTGAACTCCACCGAGATGCCCATGGACTCGAGGGCGTCGATGGCGTGACGCCGGAAGTTCGGCGCCTCGTCGTGGACGGCCTGGTCGAAGTAGCCGCCGTTGTCCGCGGGGACGGGGGGCCGACCGTCGTCGGGCAGTTCCTTGCACAGGAAGAACTCGATCTCGGGATGCACGTAGCAGCTGAATCCGAGGTCTGCGGCCTTGGAGAGCTGGCGACGCAGCACGTGCCGGGAATCGGCCCAGGACGGCGACCCGTCGGGCATCGCGATGTCGCAGAACATGCGGGCGGAGTGCTGCTCGCCCTTGCTGGTGGTCCAGGGCAGGATTTGGAACGTCGTGGGGTCGGGCTTGGCCACGGTGTCGGCCTCGGAGACTCGCGAGAAGCCCTCGATCGCCGAGCCGTCGAAGCCGATGCCCTCCTCGAACGCGCCCTCGAGTTCGGCCGGAGCGATGGCCACGGACTTGAGGTAGCCGAGCACGTCCGTGAACCACAGACGGACGAACCGGATGTCGCGCTCCTCCAGAGTGCGAAGCACGAATTCCTTTTGGCGATCCATGACCGTCAGGCTAGGCACGTTGCATTAAATCCGTGTTACATCGTGAAACCGGTCGCACTTTCTGGACCTCACAGCGCGGTGGCGACGACTGTGAGGTCACGGCTCAGCAGCGCAGACCTGCTGGTGGAGGCGTCAGGTCGACGAGGTAGGCGGACACGGCGTCGTCGATGCAGGCGATCCCGGCGAACGAGGCGGTGTGCTGATTTCCCTCGTAGGTGATCAGCGACGAGCCCAGCTGCGCGGCCAGAGCGACCCCGGCCTCGTACGGGGTGGCGGGATCGTCGGTGGTCGAGACCACCACGGTCGGTGCGAGTCCCGGTATCGAGACCGGCCCCGGGTCGGCTGCCGAGGGGACCGGCCAGAAGGCGCACGGCTCGAGCGGCGCGGTGCCGTTGCCCCGGCCGTCGTCCAGGAACGGCGCGGCGGCGCGGAACCGGGCGTCGAGCGCGCCCTCCTCCGCCCGGTCGGTCACCCGCGGATCGTCGACGCACCGCACGGCGGTGAACGCGTCGTTGGTGTTGCTGTACGTGCCGTCGCTCAGGCGCCCGTTGTAGAGATCGGCGAGCGAGAGCAGGATGTCGCCCTGGCCGTTCTCCAGCTGAGTCAGACCGCGCCGCAACGGTCCCCACAGTTCGGTGCTGTAGAGCGCCTGCTGCACTCCGGTCACGGCGTCGTCGTAGCTCAGCGAGCGGGCACCCTCCGGCCCGGTGAGCTCGGTGCTCGCGGGCCGGTCCACCAACGGATCGACCAGGGCCCGGAAGGAACCCACGTCTCCCGCCGGGTCGGTACCGAGTGGACAGTCGGACCGTCCCGCGCAGTCGGCCGCGAAGGCGTCGAACACCGACTGGAAGCCTGCGCCCTGGGCGACCACCTCGTCGGCCGCGTTCGCAGCGGGGTCGAGAGCGCCGTCGAGCACCATCGCGCGCACGTTCTCGGGGAAGAGTTCGGCGTAGGTGTAGCCCAGCCGCGTCCCGTACGAAAATCCGAGATACGTCAGCTGATCGTCGCCGAGCACCGACCGGACGACGTCCATGTCCCGCGCGACGTCGGCCGACGTGAGGTGTTCGAGCAACACCGGATCGTTGCGCTCGGCGCACCGCGCGGCGTAGTCCTGATTCTCCTTCTCGGTCTCGGTGATGCCGGCGGGCGAGGTGTCCACGTCGTTGTCCGCACGCTCGGCGTCGAACTCCCGCGGAGTGTCGCAGCGCACCGCCGGCACCGACGCACCGATGCCCCGAGGGTCGAATCCGATGACGTCGAAGGACGATTCGACGGCGGTACCCCGCGCCACCGTCGCAGTCGAGAGGCCCGACGCGCCGGGTCCGCCGGGGTTGACGAGCATCGAGCCCACCTTCTCCCCCGTCGCCGCCGACCGGGACAGCGCCAGTGAGGCGGTGGGCCCGGCCGGATCGTCGTAGTCGATCGGCACGGTCACCCGGCCGCACTGCAGGCTCGGGTCCAGCTCGGACCCGTCGGTCACGAATCCCTCGCACGATCCCCACGTGACACGCTGCGCCCGAAACGCGTCCAGCGTCGACGGTTGATCGGCACGCGTCTCCGTCGTCGTGACGGGCACGGACCCACCCTCGTCGTCGGTGGGAGTGCCGCCGACATCGGAGCCGCACGCCGCGGCCAGCACCGCGAGAACCGAGAGGGAGACGGCGAGACGGACGGACGCGCGACGGGAGGACACCTCTCGATGGTGGCACGGCGTGGTGTGTGACCAAGCGCACTCGTGCCGCGGAACCCGGCGGTGGCAGACTGAACGCGTCATCACCTCTACCCGGGGACCCGCCGAGCGGGCCTCGAGGACGAAAGGGACGCTCGATGTCTGCTGCTGAGACCCCGCTGTACGGATCCGCACCCACGGGCCGCAAGACCCGCACCCACCACCTGCAGGCGATGAAGGCCTCCGGCGACCGCTGGAGCATGCTCACCGCCTACGACTACTCGAGCGCGCGCATCTTCGAGGAGGCCGGCATCCCCGTCCTGCTCGTGGGCGACTCGGCCGCCAACGTCGTCTACGGCTACGACACCACGGTGCACATCGACATCGCGGAGCTCATCCCCCTGGTGCGCGGCGTGGTCCGCGGCGCCCCCAATGCACTCGTGGTCGCCGACCTGCCGTTCGGCACCTACGAGATCTCTCCGCAGCAGGCCGTCGAGACCGCTGTCCGCTTCATGCGCGAGGGCCAGGCCAACGCGGTCAAGCTCGAGGGCGGCGAGCGTGTCGCCCCGCAGATCGCCGCCATCACCGCCGCCGGTATCCCCGTGATGGCGCACATCGGCTTCACCCCGCAGAGCGTCAACGGACTCGGTGGTTTTCGCGTGCAGGGCCGCGGCGACGCGTCCGAGCAGCTCGTGGCCGACGCCATCGCCGTCCAGGAGGCCGGAGCCTTCGCCGTCGTCATGGAAATGGTGCCCGCCGATCTCGCCGGCCAGGTGACGCGCAAGCTGACGATCCCCACCGTCGGCATCGGTGCCGGTCCGGAGTGCGACGCCCAGGTTCTCGTCTGGCAGGACATGGCCGGTTTCACCAGCGGTCGCACCGCCAAGTTCGTCAAGCGTTTCGGCGACGTCGGCGACCAGCTGCGCGCTGCGGCGTCGACCTACGCCGCCGAGGTGCGGTCGGGGGCCTTCCCCGCGCAGGAGCACAGCTTCTAGGACTGCGACCCCTGGCGAGCGACGCGGGCGGGCCGGTCGGGGAAGCACCCGGGTGGCACACTCGGGGCCATGATGATGCGACATGGACTCGCCGCGGCGGGTGTTCTGGCAGCAGCGACCGTGACCCTGACGTCGTGCGCAGGCGGGACGGACACCACCACTGCGTCGACGACGACGGCCGCTCCCACGACGACCACATCCGCGGCTCCGGCCACCCCGACGGTGTCCGAGGATCAGGCTCAGTCGCTGTGCACCGACCTCGAGGCGCAGCTGTCGAACTGGCGCGTGCAGGGCCCGACCGTGGGCCGCGGCGGCCTGAACATCCTGGTGCAGACGTGGGCGGCGCGCTACGGACTGAACGCCGCGGTGATCCAGAACCGCGGGATCGTCGACACGGCCGCGACCGACGCGTGCTCCGACGTCCGGAGCCAGGTCGTCGACATCCTCGAGATTCCCGATCTCGCGTCGGGCCTCGTGGGGCTGTGACGATGACGGCGCGCCGGTCCCTCTACCCCGAACTCGACCCGCACGACTCGGGGATGCTCGATGTCGGCGACGGGCAGCACCTCCACTTCGAGGTCAGCGGCAACCCCGACGGCACTCCGGTGGTGTTCGTGCACGGCGGACCGGGCGGCGGCACGGGTCCCGATCAGCGTCGCTACTTCGATCCCGAGGCCTACCGGATCGTGCTGTTCGACCAGCGCGGGTGCGGTCGGTCCACGCCGCACGTCGCCGACGGCGCCGATCTCTCCGTCAACACCACCGGACACTCCATCGCCGACATGGAGGTCCTGCGTGAGCATCTCGGCATCGACACGTGGTCGGTGTTCGGCGGGTCGTGGGGATCGACGTTGTCGCTCGCGTACGCCCAGGCGCATCCGCACCGCGTCACGTCACTGGTGCTGCGCGGCATCTTCCTGCTGCGTGAGTCGGAGATCGACTGGTACTACCGCGGCGGCGCGGGACACCTCTTCCCCGAACTGTGGGAGAAGTTCCTCGCCCCGATCCCGGCGGCGGAGCGCGACGGCGACCCCGTGGAGATCTACCACCGACTCCTTCACTCGTCCGACCCGGAGACCGCGCTGAACGCGGCGGTCGCCTGGTCCACGTGGGAGGGCGCCACCAGCACCCTGCTCCCGAAACCGGAACGCGTGGAGCAGAACTCCGAGGCACGGTTCGCACTCGCGTTCTCGCGCATCGAGAATCACTACTTCGTGCACCAGGGGTTCCTGGAACAGAATCAGTTGCTGGCGAACATGGACTCCATCGCCCACATCCCCGGTGTCATCGTGCAGGGCCGTTACGACGTGGTGTGCCCGGCCACGAGCGCCTGGGATCTGCATCGATCCTGGCCGTCGTCGACACTCCACATCGTCGACGACGCCGGGCACTCCGCCGCGGAACCGGGAATCATCCATCACCTCGTCGAAGCGACGGACTCCTTCCGCCGCTGACGAACCGGCCGTTCACCTGCAGGTGGTAAAGATGTCACCATGAGTTCAGGTGGTGCGGACGCGCACACGGAGATCGAGGCCAAGTTCGACGTCGGCATGGACACGCCGGTTCCCGAGCTCACGGGGGCGAAGTCGATCGTGTCCGCGTCCGCGCCGGAGCTGACACACCCGGTCTCCACGTACTTCGACACCCCGGATCTCGACCTGGCGCGTCGACGCATCACGGTGCGTCGACGGACCGGAAGCTCCGACGCGGGATGGCACATCAAGATGCCCGTCTCGTCCGACGAGCGTCTCGAGCTGCGGAGCCCGCTGTCCGCGGGCGGCAACACCGCTCGCGTGCCGGCCGAGGTCGCCGATCGTGTGACGGCGCACGTGCGAGGCAAACCGCTCGTGCCCGTCGCGAGCATCGAGACCCGCCGCATCGTCACCGTCGTGGCCACGAAGCGGCACCAGACCGCCGCGGAGCTGTGCGACGACACCGTCACCGCCCGGAACCTGTTGGACGACACCACTGTTCGCTGGCGTGAATGGGAGGTGGAGCTGATCGACGGTGACCGCCGCACCCTGGAGAAGGTGAGCACCTACCTGCTCTCCCACGGCGCCGACCCCGGTTCCTCACCGTCGAAGCTCGCACGGGCGCTCGGATCCCGCCTGGCGGATCTCCGGACCGGCGATGCCACGCCCGACGGCACCGCCGGGTCCGCGCTGCTCGCCGCCCTGGCCACCGACGTGTCCGCTCTCCTCGCGGCGGATCCGCGCGTGCGGGAGAACGACGACGACGCGGTGCACGCCATGCGCGTTGCAACGCGGCGACTGCGCAGCGTGCTGCGGTCCTACCGCGACCTGCTCGACCGACCGTCCGTCGACGCGGTCCGTAGCGAACTGTCCTGGCTCGCCGACATTCTCGGCACCGCTCGCGACGCCGAGGTGCTGGCGGCCCGCTACGACGCGTCGCTCTCGGCGCTGCCGTCCGACGCTGTGCGCGGTCCCGTGGTCGAGACCCTCGTCGGCACCCAGCGACGGTTGTACACGCTCGCGCACGAGGAGATCGTGCGGGAGTTGAGCGGCGAGCGCTACTTCGCCCTGCTCGACGCGCTCGATGCACTACTGGCAGCACCCACCGTCGGTCCGTCGGACGGCCGCGCGGACGAAGTCTTCCGGAAGGTGCTCCGTGGCCAGTACCGCACGATCGCCCGAGCCGAGGCTCACGCGGCCGCGCTCACCGGCGACGAGCGTGCCGAGGCTCTGCACGACGTGCGCAAGAACGCCAAGAAGCTGCGCTACGCGGCCGAGGCAGCGGCGGGCGCACTCTCGGACGGAACAGTACGAACGACGGCCGCCGACGTCGCGAAGGCCGCGAAGAAGGTGCAGTCCGTCCTCGGCGAGGTCCAGGACAGTGCGGTGTCGCGCGCCACGATCCTGACCGAGGCCGCCTCCGCGGCCGAGCGAGGCGAGGACACCTTCACCTTCGGTGTCCTGTACGCGAACGAGGGACACGACAGCGCGGACGCACTCGAGCCGCTCCCCCGCGCGTGGACGAAGCTGCGGCGCCGCGCAGCCTCCCTCGGCTGAGCGTCTCCGGGCCTACCCGACCACCGACGACCGGCCTCCGGCCTACCCGACCGAGAACTCCACTCGCCGGGTCGCGACGTCCACCGGCCCCACCCGCACGGTGACGGTCGTGCCCTCGGCCGGGTCTCCCGAACACCGGCCGACGACGGTGTACTCGGGAACGAAGACCTCGGCGGGCCGCTTGTCGGTTCGTCCGCGCAGCACGACGGCCGAGACGGTGTCGCCGACGCGGTCCGCCAGCACCCTGGCCTCGACGAGGTCGATACACGCACGGTCCACCTTCGACGCCAGCGAATCGCTGCGCCGCATCGCGTCGGGCAGCTCTGCGAACTCGGCGAGCACCCAGTCGGGGACAGCGGTTCCGGCACAGTGAGCGAGACACACCTCGGTGGCGTACCTGTCGACGCGCCGACGTAACGGCGCGGTGACGTGGGCGTACGGGCCACCGATCCCGGAATGGTCCGGCTCCTCGGGTGTCTCACCGTCGAAAGCGACGTACGCGGCACCGCGCAACAGCGTGGTCGCCTCGGTCATCACGGCGAGAGTCGTGGGAGCCGCCGGGTCCAGGCCGGCAAGAACCTGGCCGGGCGAGGCACCGGTCGGCCACTGCAGGCCCAGTGCCCGCACCACCGCCCGCAGTGCCTCGACGTCCGACGCGCCCGGCGGCGGGAGAGTGCGCAGGATGCCGACCTTCGCCTCGAGCATGATCGCGGCGGCGCACATTCCGGTGAGCAGGGACATCTCGGCGTTCCACGCGTCGGCCTCGGTGCGCGGCGCGATCTCGAGGCGCCATCCGCCGCGGTCGGAACCGTCGGCGACGACCTCCTGTTCGGGAAGCGCGAGCTCGATGGCTCCGCGCTCGACCGCGAGGGCCCGCCGCGCCCGACCGAGATCCTGCAGCGCCGTCAGCGACGGATGCACGGTCCCGGAGTCGACGGCCGACTGCACCTCGGCGTAGGTGAACCGTTGCCGTGAGCGCACCGTCGCGGGCTCGACGTGCCAGGACGTCGCCGTCCCCGCGGGGTCGGTGTCGATGGTCCACAGCGCGGCCGGCCGTACCCGGTCCGGCAGGAGGGACGACGCGTCCTCGGACATCTGCCGAGGGTGCAGCGGCACGCTGTCGTCCGGGAGGTAGAGCGTCTGTCCACGGCGGCGCACCTCCTCGTCCAGCACGCTCCCCGGCGCGACGACCGCACCGACGTCGGCGATGGCGTAGTACAGGCGGAAACCCGCGTCGGTGCGGTGGACGACGAGAGCCTGGTCCAGATCCATCGACCCGGGCGGGTCGATGGTCACGAACTCCAGGTCGGTCGCGTCGCGCCGCGTCGGACGAGAGTCCGCCACTGGGACCGCGTCGGGCGGGTACCCGGTCGGCAGGTCGAACTCGGCGCGCACAGCCGAGAAGTCGACACCGTCGACCCGAGGCGCAACGGCCCGCCTCGATACCGACGCGGTCACGAGCGCGCCGATGCGGTCACGAAGACCAGGTGTCGTCGGCGTCGTCCGCGGCCTTGTTACGCTCCGCGGCGATCTCGAGGGCGCGCTCGGCGGTGGCCCTGTCGGGGTAGGGGCCCATGCGGTCCATCGCACCGGCCTCCTTGCCCTGCACGACAGCCTTGTCGCTGATACGGAAGTACCACTGATCGTCGTCGTCACTCATGATCGACAGTGTGCCCCAGATCCGCCCCGACGGAACAGACTTCGCGTTCTGCGGCCTCGTGATTCACGGTCGGCGACGCGCCGACCGCACACACCGCGGGACCAGCGGCCGCGTTACACTTCTCGCATGTCCGGGTACACACGCCGGACCGGAGCCGGACCACGCACCCGATAGGAGTACGACATGTCGACCCTTCTCTTCGATCAACTGTTGCCGCTGATGGGCCATGACGCCGCGACGTACTGGGCCACCCTGCTGGTGGTCGACCCCATCTGATCCACTCTGCTCACGAACGGCTCCGCCCTCATCGAGGACGGGGCCTTTCGTCGTTCAGGAGGACTCGATACGTGGCGGCGGGCCGACGCTTCCCGTAGTTTCCTACCGCCGGCCCGCCGAGACTCACTGTAGAGGACATCGAACATATGTTCTAGTCCGCCCACCGACGCAGCGGTCCGTGCTGGTCGTGTGCGCGGACGAGTCGGCGTGTAAGCCGGATCCTGTCCCCGGGACGAATCCCGGGTGGCGACCATCCATCTGGGCACACCGTCGCCGGGTACCTCGAGCGATCAACCCGCAGGCTCGGGCGAGCAGCCCTCGAACACCTGCGCAGACGCACCACCGCGAACGGCGGTGCGACCTTCGATCTTGCTCCGGGCGGGGTTTACCGAGCCACCCCGGTCACCCGGGGTGCTGGTGCGCTCTTACCGCACCGTTTCACCCTGACCGACCGATCCGAGGACCGGTCGGCGGTCTCTTCTCTGTGGCACTGTCCCGCGAGTCGCCTCGGGTTGCTGTTGGCAACCGCCCTGCTCTGTGGAGTCCGGACTTTCCTCGGCTCGAAGCTTGACGACGCCGGTCGTCAGTTCTCCGTGCCGCGGCCGCCCGGCCAACTCGTCCGCCCCGTCATGGTAGCCGCTCCGCCACCCCCGTCCCACCCCCGCTCCGACCCCCGCGAGTACGTCCGAACCGTCGCTGGGCGAGCCCCGATCACGACAGTTCGGACGTACTCGCGGGGGGTGGGTGCCGAGCGGACGGACGGTCGGACCGGGGATCTAGAGTCACGCGCATGACCTTCGTCGTCCTCCTGCGCGGCATCAACGTCGGCGGCATCCGCATCTCCATGGCGGCCCTGCGGTCGTCGCTGGAGGACGCCGGATACACAGCGGTGCGCACCGTTCTCGCGTCGGGCAACGTGGTGCTCACCGCGACGACGCAGGACCCGGCCGTGGTGCGCTCCGACGTGGAGGGCGTCCTGCGGCAGGCCTTCGGCTACGAGGCATGGGTGGTGGTCGTGACCGTGGAGCAGCTCGCCGAGATCGTCGCCGCATTCCCGTGGGAGACCGACGAGGCGGTACGCCACCCGTACGTGATCTTCTCGACGGACGGTGTGTCCACCACCGATCTCGCGGCGATCGGCGAGACGGCCGACCCCGTCGTCGAGAGGTCGACACTCGGGCCGCATCACGTCCTGTTCTGGGAGGTCGTGCGCGGTGACACCCTGTCCAGTGTCGTCGGCAAGGCCAGTGCGCGCGCGTCCTACAAGTCGACGACGACCACGCGAAACCTCCGCACGCTGCGCAAGATCCTCGCGTGATCACCGATTCCACCGCGCGGACCGTCGTGGCCGCGCTGCTGGTGGCTGCCGTCCTGGTCTTCGCCATCGCTCGCCCTCGCGGACTCCCCGAGGCCACCATCGCCGTTCCGGCCGCGGCACTGGCGATCCTGCTCGGAGTCGTGTCGACGAGCGACGCACTCGAGGAGACGGCGGAGCTCGCCCCCACGGTGGCGTTCCTCGCAGCGATCCTGGCTCTCGCTCACCTCGCCGACGCGCACGGTGTGTTCACGTGGATCGCGTCCGTCCTGCACGCCCGGTCGCGATCCTCCCCCACGCGGCTCCTGATGCTCGTGTTCGTCACCGCGTCCCTCACCACGGCAGTGCTCAGTCTCGACGCGACGGTCGTCCTGCTCACCCCGGTCGTCATCGCCGCAGCCCGCCGCGCCGGGATGTCGCCACGGCCGGCGTCGTACGCCGTGGCACACCTGTCGAACTCGGCCTCCACGCTGCTGCCGGTCTCGAATCTGACCAACCTGCTGGTGTTCTCGGCCACCGGTCTGTCGTTCCTGCACTTCACCGCGCTGATGGCAGCGCCGTGGGTCGTCGCGATCGCGCTCGAGTACGCGGCGTTCCGTTGGTTGTTCCGCGGCGACCTGCGCGAGGTGGAGAACCCGCCGGACGACGACGGTCCGTCCGTGGCGGCGCCGACGCTCGCCCTCGTCGTGATCGGCTGCGCTCTGGTGGGTTTCGCGATCAGTGGGTCGCTCGGCCTCGAACCGGTGTGGGTGGCCGCTGCGGCCGCGATCGTGCTCGCCGTTCCTGCGCTGCGCCGGTCCGAGACGACTCCCGTCGCGGTCGTGCGTGCACTCGATCTCTGGTTCTGCGTGTTCGTCTTCGCGCTCGGAGTGGTGGTCGCGGGACTCGCCGGGGGTCCGGTGGGCGAGGCCGTCACCGAGATCCTGCCGACGTCGTCCACGCTGCTCGCGCTCCTGACCGTCGCCGCGGTGGCCGCGGTCGCCTCCAACGTGCTCAACAACCTGCCCGCGACGCTGCTGCTGCTCGCCGCACTGACGTCGACGACAGTCGCTGCACCGGTGGGCGCGCTGCTCGCCATGCTGATCGGCGTCAACCTCGGGCCCAACCTCACCTACGTCGGGTCGCTCGCGATCATGTTGTGGCGCCGCGTGGCTCGCGCCGAGGGCGAGCCGCCGAGCCTGCGGACGTTCACCGTGGTGGGTCTGGTGACCACACCGATCACCGTGGTCGCGGCGACCGTCGCCCTGTGGCTCGCCCTGCAGGTGTAGTGGTCGGGTCCAGAGGAACGACGTGTCGGTTCCTCCATCAGGCCCAGAGGAAGGACGTGTCGTTCACCAGGCGTACGGAGGCCGCGTCGTCGTCGAACCAGTCGACGATGCTGATGGACGCCAGGTCGAGGTGCATCCGGTAGAGGATCGACGGGCCGACGTCCAGGCCGAGCTGCAGGAGCGTCTTGATGGGCGTCACGTGCGAGACCACGACGACGGTCTTCCCCGCGTACTCGGTCGCGATGTGTTCGCGGACCCGACGCACCCGTTCGAGGACGGCGTCGAAGCTCTCGCCGCCGGGCGGCGCGACGGACGTGTCGCCCATCCACCGCCGATGCAGCTCGGGATCGCGCTCGGTGGCCTCGAGGAAGGTGAGGCCCTCCCACTCGCCGAAGTCCGTCTCCGTCAGATCTTCGAGGACGGTGACGGGGACGTCGATCGCGCGGGAGACGGCCGACGCGGTGTCGAACGCCCTGCCCAGCGGTGAGCTCAGGACGACGTCGACGCCGCCCAGCAGTGCGACACGCTGCGCCGCGGCCGCCGCCTGCGCTCGCCCGAGCTCGGTGAGCTCCGGGTTGCCTCGGCCGGAGTACCGACGATCCACCGACAGGGCGGTCTGGCCGTGCCGCAGCAGGATCGTGCGGGTCGCGGCACCCGAGACGGACTGCCAGGCAGGCCGTTCCGACACCGGCGTCGGTGCGCTCGCGACCTCGGCCGCACCGGTGAGCAGCGCGTCCTCACCGTCCATCGCCTGGTTGGCCAGCCGGTCGGCATGCGAGTTCTCGGCACGCGGGATCCACGCGTACTGCACGTCGTCGAACGTGTCCGCGACAGCGGCTGCTCGCGCGCGCAGCGGAATCATGTCCGGGTGCTTGACCTTCCAGCGGCCGGACATCTGCTCGACCACCAGCTTGGAGTCCATCCGCACCGAGACGCGCGAGGCCCCGAGTTCGCGGGCCGCCTCGAGACCGGCGATCAGTCCGCGATACTCGGCGACGTTGTTCGTCACCACTCCCAGGTGTTCGCGGCGCTCGGCCAACACCGTGGCTCGCGCCGCGTCCCACACGACGGCGCCGTATCCGGCGGGCCCGGGGTTGCCTCGCGATCCCCCGTCGGCCTCCACCAGGACGGAGTCGGGATGGGGACTCACAGACCGGACTCGTTGGTGCGCACCAGGATCGCGTTGCACTCCGAGCACCGCACGACCACGTCGGGCGCGGTGCCGGCGATGCGCGCGATCTCGCCGCGATCCAGCTCGATCCGGCACGCACCGCAGCGCCGACCACGCAGCAGGGCGGCACCGATGCCCGACCTCTCACGCTGCTTCTCGTACATCGCGGACACCTCGGCGGGCAGCTGCGCGGCGAGCTCCTCGCGCTGCGCCGACCGAGTGCGCTCGGCGTTCTCGACGTCGGCGAGCGCGTCGTCGCGTCGACGGGTGGCGTCGACGATCGTGTCCTCGACCTGTGTCAGATTGGCACCGGCGTGCTCGTAGTCGCTCTGCGACGCCTCGCGCTGCTCCATGACCTCGAGCAACTCGTCCTCGAGGATGCCGCGGCGGCGCTCGAGGCTGCCCAGCTCGTGCTGGAGTTCGCTGAGCTGCTTCGCGGGAGCCGCGCCGGAGGCCAGCGCAGCGCGGTCCTTCTCCTCGCGGCGGCGCACGGCGTCGACCTCGCCCTCGAGCTTGCGAATGTCCCGGTCCAGATCGTCGAGCGAGATCTGCACGCCCACGGCTGCGTCCTTGCGGTCGATCCGCTCGCGTTCGAGTGCATCGAGCTCGACCTGCTCGGGAAGAGTGCGTCGACGGTGTGCGAGCTGGGCCAGTTCGGTGTCCATGGCGGCCAGGTCGAGGAGGGAGAGCTGGATCTTCGGGTCGACGTTCACGCGTGTCACGGTACTAGTCCTGCGGGGGACGGACGCCGATGCTCCACGGATCCGTTCTGATCGTCAGTGTCCGGGTGGTCCAGCCGTCGCGATCACCGAACGCGCTGTCCAGCAGGTCGCGCGCCTGGGCGCACCACGGGAACTCCCCCGCCCAGTGCGCGACGTCGATCAGCGCGGGTCCGCCGGCCCGCAGGTGTTCGTCCGCCACGTGGTGTCGCAGGTCGGAGGTCACGTAGGCGTCGACACCCGCTGCGGTGACGGCGCCGAGCATCGAGTCCCCGGATCCACCGCACACGGCCACCCGCCGGATCGTCGCGTCCGGATCGCCGGCGGCGCGCACTCCCCAGGCAGTGGACGGGAGCCGGCTGCCGACGCGGTCGGCGAAGGCGCGCAACGACATCGGCTCGGCCAGCGTCCCGATCCGGCCCAGCCCGCAGTCGGTCGGCAACCCGGCCGTCTCGACGACGTCGAACGCCACTTCCTCGTAGGGGTGCGCCGAGCGCAGCGCGGTGAGAACGGCCGGGCGTGCAGAGCGCGGAGCGACCATCTCGACACGCCGTTCCTCGACCGACTCGACGGTGCCGACGGTGCCGATCGCCGGCCGCGCGTCGTCGACGGGACGGAACTGGCCGTCGCCCACGACGCTCCAGCTGCACTCGCGGTAGTCGCCGATCGACCCGCCGCCCGCGTCGAACATGGCCTGCCGCACGGCGGGGGCGTCGGCCACCGGGACGTACACACCCCACTTGTCGAGGCCCCCGTCCGACTTCTCGTCGAGGGGGCGCAGATCGGTGAGGCCCAGCAGTGTCGCCAGCGCATCGGACACTCCGGGCTGCGCCGAGTCCGCGTTGGTGTGGGCGGTGAACAGAGCGCACCCCGCCGTGATCAGGCGATGCACCAACGCGCCCTTGGGCGTGTGGGCACCGACCGTGTCCACACCGCGCAGCAGCAGTGGGTGGTGCACCACGAGCAGATCGGCACCGGCGGTGATCGCCTCGTCCACGACGGCGGCCGTGGCGTCGACGGCGAACATCACGGTGGTCACGGAGTTCGCGGGATCGCCGCACACCAGACCGACCGAGTCCCAGCTCTCGGCGAGCCGGGGCGGGTACGCCGCGTCGAGCACGTCGATGATCTCGGCCAGGGTGGGCGCTGCGGTTCCCGTCGATGCCATCACTCGACCCTAGGTGTGCCCATCTGGCGCACCACGTCACCCCACGCGTCGGCGAGTCGGTCGACGGAGTCCGCGCCCCGCACCGCGATCCGCAGGTGATCCGGGCCGAGGCCGGGAAAGGTGTCGCCTCGGCGGACCGCGACACCGCGGTCCCGCAACGCGGCCCGGATCGCTGCGCCGTTCTCCGCGCGGACGAGCACGAACGACGCCGTCGCCGGTGCCGACACCTCCACCCCGAGTACGCGGAGCCGTTCGACGAGGTACTGCCGCTCGCGGGCGAGCACGAGCGCGTCGGCGTCCACGGACGCGACGGCGTCGGGTTCGCAGCACGCCTCGATCGCGGCCAGCTGCAGGGTGCCCAGCGGCCAGTGGGGTCGGCCCCGGTTCAGTGTGGCGAGGACGTCCGGCGCTCCGAGCGCGTACCCGCACCGCAGCCCCGCGAGGGCGAACGACTTGGTGAGGCTGCGCAGCACCACCACGTCGGGACGAGACTGCGACGCCAGGGACTCGGGCTCGCCGGGCACGGTGTCGGCGAATGCCTCGTCCACGACGAGCACGCGTCCCTCCGCCCGGAGTGCGAGCACGTCCGCGCGGGGATGGCCGATGGACGTCGGGTTGGTGGGATTGCCCAGCACCAGCAGGTCGGCGTCGTGCGGAACGGCGGCGTCGACGAGCCGGTACGGCGCGGGCAGGACGACCCGATGCACCGGGACGTCGGCACTGCGCAGGGCGAACTCCGGCTCGGTGAAGGACGGGTGGACGACCGCGGCGAGGCGCGGGCGCAGCCGGGGCAGCATCGCGAATCCTTCGGCCGCTCCGGCGAGCAACAGCACCTCGTCCGGAGATCGACCGTGGCGCAACGCCACTCGGTCACGAACCCGCCGGTCCTCGGCCTCGGACGGATACGCCGCGAGTCGGTCGACCGCCTCGATCAGTCTGCGCCGCAACCACTCGGGGGGCCGGGACCCACGAACGTTCACCGCGAAGTCGAGCATGCCCGCCTCGACCTCCACGTCGCCGTGGTGGCGAAGCAGCGGATCGATACGGGCGTCGCCTGTCACTCGGGTGACTGTAGGCGCTCCATATACTGACCCCCATGTCCACCACAGCCGTCGACCTCGTCCTCTTCGACCTCGACGGCACCCTCACCGATTCCGCACCCGGCATCCTCGCCGGTTTCGATCACGCGCTCGCGACGGTGGGGAGCCCGCCGCCCGGCGACGACGTCCGGGCGCACGTCATCGGTCCGCCGATGATCGACACGTTCCGGTCCCTCGGTCTCGACGAGGACAGGGTCGAGCGCGCCCGCGCCGCCTACACGGAGTACTACGACAGCCGCGGCTGGTCCGAGAACCGGGTGTACGAGGGCATCGTCGACGTGCTGGACGCGCTCGTGGCCGCCGGTGTCCCGATGGCGGTCGCGACGTCGAAGAACGAACGATTCGCACGGCGCATTCTCGAACACTTCGGCCTGGCCGACTACTTCCGCTTCATCGCGGGCGCCAGCGACGACGGCAGCCGCCGGTCCAAGGCGGACGTCGTCGCGCGCGCACTCGAGCAGGTGGGGCGCCCGGCTCGGTCCACGGCCGAGGGCGGTACCGCGTCGGTGGTGATGGTCGGCGACCGCGACCACGACGTGTTCGGCGCCGGGCACTGGGGCATCCCCGTCGTCCTGGTCCGGTGGGGATATGGATTCGAGTCCGAGCACGACGCGGCCTCGTGGTCCGTCGGATCGGCGGCGGAACTCACCACGTTGCTCTCCTCGCTCACGACGGACGCGGCATGACGGTGCACGTGACCTTCGTCTGCACGGGCAACATCTGTCGGTCGCCGATGGCCGAGAAGATCGTGACGCAGGCCCTCGCGGATGCCGGGATGGACGACCGGGTGCGCGTCACCAGCGCCGGCACGGGCGACTGGCACGTCGGCGACGCCGCCGACCCGCGCGCCGCTGCCGAGCTGGAGTCGCACGGCTACCCGTCGGCCCATCGCGCCCGCACCGTCGATGCCGAGATCCTGGGTGCAGACCTCGTCGTCGCGCTGGATCGAACTCACGAGCGCGACCTCCGTCGCCTCGGCGTCCCCGCGGATCGGTTGGCACTGCTGCGCTCGTTCGACCCGGACGCCGATTCCGACTCGGTCGCCGATCCGTACTACGGCGACGACGGAGACTTCCGGACGGTGCGCGAGCAGATCGAGGCGGCCGTCCCCGGTCTACTCGAGGCCCTCACGCAGCACTGACACCCCCGTCGCGACGCGACGACTACGCTGTGTAGTCGTGCGCCGACTGTCGTTCCTTCTCCGTCCCGGGTGGTTGGCACTCGCGGCTGTCGTCATCCTCTTCGCGTACCTCTGCTTCTCCGTTCTCGCGCCCTGGCAACTGGGCAAGAACACCACCACGTCGGCGCGGAACGAGCAGATCAGCCGCTCCTTCGACGCGGAACCGGTCGATGCTGCCGACCTGTTGACCGAGCAGGTCGTCGCCCCCGAGGACGACTGGCGACGGGTCGTGGTCACCGGGACGTACGACGCCGACAGCGATGTGGTGGTCCGCCTGCGCAGCGTCGACGACACCCCGGCCTTCGAAGTCCTCACCCCGTTCGTCACCGACGCCGGGCCCACGATCCTGGTGAACCGCGGCTACGTGCTGCCCACCACGGGTATCGACGTCCCGACCTTCGATCCCCCGCCGGCCGGCACCGTCACGCTGGAGGGCCGCCTGCGCGTCTCGGAACCGTCGGTTCCGGACAAGCCCGCCGTCGCCGGCCCCGGGGTCCCGCAGGTCTACACGATCACGCCCGCCCAGGTCGGTGAGTTGACCGGCACCGATCCGGTCGACGGGTACGTGCAGCTCGCCGACGCGCAGCCCGGCGGTCTCGGTGTTCTCGCGCTGCCGCAGCTCGACGCCGGGCCTTACCTGTCCTACGGGTTGCAGTGGCTGGCGTTCGGCATCATGGCTCCGCTGGGTCTGGCGTACTTCGTGCGCGCCGAGATCAGGGAACGGCGGCGTGGCAACGCCGAGTCGAGTGACGATCTCGAACCGAGCGACGATCTCGAGCCCACCGCCGCTCCCGACGAGTACGACGACGGACTGGACGCGCTGCTGAAGCCGCGGCGAGGCCTACGAAGGAAGTCGGCGCCCGCGGCCGAGTCGACGACGCTGCTGACCGATCGCTACGGCAAGAAGCGCTGACACCGCCGCGGCGCTCGCCTGCACCGCGGCCGACAGGCGCACCGCACGCCGCAGATCGTTCGTCGTGGGGACGCTTCCCCGGCCCAGGACGGGCCGCTGTTCGACACCGTGCGCGTAGGCCGTCTCGCCGCCGAGCCGTACTCCGAGGGCGCCCGCGGCGGTCGACTCGGTCACTCCGGCATTCGGGCTCGGATGGTCGGACGCGCTCGCGCGCCACGCGGCCAGGGCGTCCCGCGGCGTCCCACCCACCGTCGGCGCCGATGCTGCCGTGAGGAGTCCGGTGAGTCGGGCGGGGATCAGGTTGACCACGTCGTCGAGCCGGGCGGCACACCATCCGAACCGTTCGTAGCGCGGCGAGTGGTAGCCGATCATCGCGTCGAGGGTGTTGACGGCGCGGTAGCCGACGGCGCCGGTAGCCCCTGCCACCGCGGCCCAGAAGAGCACGCCCGTCGTCGCGTCCGAGGTGTTCTCGGCCACCGATTCGAGCGCCGCCCGCGCCGCGCCCGCGCCGTCCAGCAGAGCGGGATCACGCCCGCAGAGCGACGGCAGAATCGCCCGCGCGGCCGGAAGATCGTTGGCGTCCAGGGCGTCGGCCAGCGCGAGACCCGTGCGGGCCAGCGTCGTTCCGCCGAGACACGCCCAGACCGCGGCGGCCGTCAGCGCTGCACGCGGAACCGGGTGATCGCGCACGAGTCGATCCGCCGCGGCCGTCGCGCCGATGGCTCCACCGACGAGCAGTGCGGTGTGGACGGTTCCGGCGAGTCGGTCGTCCCGGTACGTCCGCGTCTCGAGGGCGGCGGCGAGAGATCCGAAGGCGGCCACGGGATGACGGCGTCGTGGATCCCCCAGCATCAGGTCGGCGAGGTATCCGGACACGATTCCGACGGCGGGTGCGGTGATCATCGTCTGCGATCCTATCCGCCGCGTCACGGTCAGATAGTCGGACGTCCACGTATTCGGATACCCTGTGCGCATGACGGAGTCGGCGCGGACGCAGGACTGGCACACCGGCGCGGACGGCGAGCTGTATCCGCCGGAGCCCTGGTACCTCGGCGGCACCCTGCTGGTGTCGGTCTACCGCGTTCCCGTCCACGAGCTCCCGCAGGACGTGGTGTCCGCCGTGTCCGACGCCGATGCCCGGCTGGTGACGGTCGGCGGGCACGCTGTCGTCTCCGCGGCCTTCGTGCGCTACACCTCGGGCGGCGTCCTGTCCTACGACGAGTTGATCGGCTCGGTACTCGTCCGGCGCGGCGTCACCGTCATGGCCACCATCCCGCACATCTGGGTCGACAGTCCGCAGTCCCGCACCGGTGGGCGCGAACTGTGGTCCATACCGAAGCATCTGGGCGAATTCCGCCGCGAGACGAGCGGGCCGCGTGTCACCGCGTCGATGACGTTCGACGGTGCCTCCGTCGCGGCGCTCGACGCGCGGGTCGGGCGCCGACTCACACCGGGCACGCCGCGCATTCCGCTCACCACCGCACAGCACCTCGGCGGTCGCACCGTCGTGTCCCGCAACACGATCTACGCGACCACCCGCGCGCTGTCGACGACGTGGACGTTCGCATCGGACGGTCCGCTGGGTCACCTGCACGGACGCACGCCGACCGTGAGCGTGGCACTCGCCGACGCCTCCATCGTGTTCGGTGGACACGTCGACCGACGCTGAGCTCGTTGGGGTTGACTGTGGGTCCGCCTACACAGGAGACCCCATGACCGACCTACAGAACTTCGCCGACACCGTCTTCACCGCCGCAGCCGGGCTGCAGGTCACCACGGCCACCGGCACCGAGGTACGCGGACACATCGATCTGACGAGCGATCATCACACCCCGTGGGGCGTCGTGCACGGCGGCGTCTACGCCTCGGCCGTCGAATCGGCCGCGAGTATCGGTGCGAGCGTGGCGGTCTCGGACCGCGGACAGTTCGCGGTCGGCGTCCACAACGGAACGGACTTCCTCCGGTCGATGACCGAGGGGCGGGTCGACGTGGTCGCCACCCCGCTGCAACAGGGTCGGGTACAGCAGCTCTGGCAGGTGATCATCACCAGCGCCGACTCAGGTAAGGAGATCGCCCGCGGTCAGGTGCGACTGCAGAACGTGGCGAACCCGAACGCCTGACTAGAAGCTCCAGCCGCGGAACAGGTAGCTGATGCGGATCAGGATGTCGACGAGCCCTGCGGACATGTGTTCCTCCGACGTTCGTGCCTGTCAGCGGGCTCGGGTCGCCCCCTGTCCCAGAACACTAGGCACCCGCCGGCCCGTCGGGGGTCGCAACACGGAGAACGGGCGACGTTCTCGTGTCAGTCGGCGAGGGAACGCCACGGTGCCGCGCCTTCGATCTCGAAGGCCACCTCGAGCAGCGTTCGCTCGTCGCCCTGCACACCGGAGAACATGACCCCCACCGGCAGTCCGGCGCTCGAGCGCCCCAGCGGCAGCGACATCGCCGGCGCGCCCGCCACGTTGTGCAGCGGAGTGAACGCGGCGTAGGACGTGAGCCTCTCGAGGTACTCGTCGAACGGCACGTGCGGCGACAGATGCCCCAGCCGCGGCGTGGTGTGCCCGAGCACCGGGGACAGCACCAGGTCGACGCTCGCGAACATCGAGGCGTAGTCGGCACCGGCCCTGCGCAGTCGACGCACCACCGACGGCAATCGGTACCGCGTACGACGGAAGCGGTCCGCGAGTCCCACGGTGAGCGTGTCGAAGTCGCGTTCCGTGCGGCCCTCGAGACGCGGCGTCGTCTTCTGCAGAACGTAGGCGAGGAACGACCAGTACTCGACGAAGTCCTCGGGAAAGCGTGGGTCGATCGGCACGGTGGTCATCTCGTCCACCGTGTGACCGAGGCGCTCGAGGAGCGCGGCGGCGTCGTCCAGCGCGGCGAGCGTCTCGACGTCGGTGGGGCCGCCCGCGGGCGACTGCCGGATCACACCGACCCGCAGTCGCCGCGCCGACGGGCCCGTCACGGTGCCGATCGGTCGCAGGCGTCGTGCACTCGCGTGATCGGCCGCGGCCCAGAACGCGGCGGTGTCACGGACACTGCGCGTCAGCACGCCCTCGGAGACGATCGCGACAGGCAGAAGCTTCTCCAGCGCCGGCAGCACGAACCTGCCGCGCGACGGCTTGAGGCCCACGAGCCCCGTGCAGGCCGCTGGGATCCGGATCGAGCCGCCGCCGTCGTTGCCGTGTGCGAGGGGAACCGCCCCCGCCGCCACCAGCGCCGCGGATCCGCCCGAGGACGCGCCCGTCGAGTACTCGGTGTTCCAGGGGTTCCGGGTGGGCGGCCGGGTCGGGAACTCGGTCGACGCGCTGAGTCCGAACTCCGGCAGCGTCGTCTTGGCCATGACACCGAACCCCATCGAGAGCATCTCGCGGGCCACGGGACCGTGCCGGTCCGCGGGACGAGCACGGATGATCTCGGAGCCCTGGCCCGTCGGCAGCCCTCGGACGTCGCTGTTGTCCTTGATCAGCGTCGGCACACCCGCGAACGGCCCCGCCTGGTCGCCGACGACGGGAGTCGTCAGTGGTGGCCCCACCAGCGCGTCCAACTCGGCCATCTTCTCGATGCGCGACAGTGCCGCCGACGCCAGTTCCGCGGCGGTGACCTCGCGCCTGCGCACTCGCAGCGCGAGCCCCACCGCGTCGTCGCGCCCCAACGCATCGTCCGTGAACGCATGTGTCATCGAAGATCCCCCTCGCTTCCGTCACCGGCGAAGCGGTGATTGCGTGCGCGTCCCGCGGGGAACGCTGCACCCCGTGCGCCGCGCTCCGTGGTGCACGCAACTCTAGAGAATGCGGCCACGACCGGTCCGAGACTCACGTCTTCACCGAATACGGTCGTCAGTTACTGTCCTGTGCGAAAGGTTTCTCGGGTGTCCACCACTTCCACCTCGGCCGACAACGCGGCCCCCGCGGTCTCCCGACGCGCCTGGCAGTCGTTGATCGTCCTGCTCATGGGCATGTTCATCGCCCTGCTCGACACGACCATCGTCAACGTCGCGCTCCCCACCATCCGCACGAGCCTCGACGCGTCCGAGGCCACCCTGTCCTGGATCATCTCCGGATACGCGCTCGCGTTCGGCCTGGCACTGATCCCGGCGGGTCGGGTGGGCGACCGCATCGGCCACAAGTGGGTGTTCTTCACCGGACTCGCCCTCTTCACGGTGGCCAGCCTCGCGTGTGGACTCGCGCAGAACGATCTGCAGCTCGTCGCGGCGCGCATCGTGCAGGGACTCGCGGGCGGCATCTTCGTCCCCGCCGTCACCGCCTACATCCAGTTGCTGTTCCCGCCGCAGATGCGGGGCAAGGCCTTCGCCATCATGGGCGCCGTCATCGGCGTCTCGTCCGCACTGGGCCCCATCATCGGCGGTCTGATCATCGAGGCCGCCGGCAGCGAGAGCGGGTGGCGGTTGGTCTTCTGGGTCAACCTACCGTTCGGACTCATCGGCTTGATCCTGGCCGCGAAGATCTTGCCGACCCGCTCCGAGATCGACTCCCCCGACGCCCCCGCGCGCGGTATCGACTGGGTGGGTCTCGCACTCGTCACGGCAGGTCTCGTCGCGATCCTGGTCCCCCTCATCGAGGGCCAGGACACCGGATGGCCGACCTGGACGTATGTGACACTCGGCGCCGGCATCGTGCTCATCGGGCTGTTCGGCGCGTGGGAGGTGCGCTACTCGCGTGCCGGCCGCACCCCTCTTGTCCCGCCGCGACTGTTCACCCGGCCCGCGTTCACCGGCGGGGTCATTCTCGCCCTCGTCTACTTCGCTGCCTTCACGTCGATCTTCTTCACCATCTCGATCCTGTGGCAGACCGGTCTCGGCAACTCGGCGCTCGCCTCGGGCGTGGTGTCGATCCCGTTCGCGATCGGCAGCATCATCTCGTCGTCGCAGTCCAACAGGCTGGCCGAACGTCTCGGCCGTAACGTCCTGGTGCTCGGCACGGCCCTCGTCACCCTGGGACTCGTGTGGGCCTGGTTGGTCCTGCTGTTCACCGATGCGTCGGCCCTGACCAACTGGAAGCTGCTGCTGCCCCTGTTCATCGCAGGCCTGGGCAACGGCGCCTTCATCGCTCCCAATGCGCAGTTCATCGTCGCGACGGTAGATCGGCCCGACGCGGGCGCCGCCAGCGGTGTCATCTCGACGATGCAGCGGGTCGGCAGCGCGATCGGCATCGCCATCATCGGCAGCGTCCTCTTCGGCTCGCTGAACGTCATGGGCCCCGGTGAGGACGCCGTCGCGACGGCGTTCACCGACAGCGCGGCGCACGCCATGGGAGTCAGCGCCGGATTCGCCGTGCTCGCGTTCGTCCTGGTCTTCGCACTACCGCGACGGGCTCACTGATCGTCCGCATCCGGTGCCAGCAGGTGCACGTCGTCGGCGACGATCGATCGCAGTAGTTCGTCGACGGCCTTCACCCGCGCCAGCCGCGTGAGGTCGCGAGGCATCGCGGTCCAGTAGTCGCGGCGCACGGCGAACTCGTCGGGCAACACACAGACCAGCTGGTCGTCCGGCTCGCCGATGTAGTTGGGCAACGGTGCGATCCCGAGCCCGTGGCGGGCCGCGAGCCAGTGCCCGGTGATGTTGTTGGTCTGGAACTGCGGTCGACCGTCGAGGTGCATGGCGTCGAGGATGCGCAGCGGCACCACGTCCAACAGCGCGTCGACGTACCAGATGAGGACGTGCCGACGCAGGTCGTCGAGGCTCTCCAGTGCGGGCGCGGCGCGGAGGTAGGACGGTGACGCGTACAGCTTGAGCTCGTACGACGCCAGCTTCCGCGATGACATGAATCGCGGTGACGGCCGCTCCAGGCTCACGGCGACGTCGAAGCCGCGGGTGCTCAGCGCGTCGTGCTCCGTGGCGGTGACCAGCTCGACGTCGAGTCGGGGGTGGTCCCGGCGCAGCCGCGTCAGCTGCGGCGTGAGCACGAAGGCACCGAAACCGTCCGGGGCGGCGATCCGCACGGAGCCGGTCAGCGATCCCACGGACGTCGTCTGGTCCTCGAACGCCGCGATCAGCGTCGACTCCACCGTCTCCGCGTAGCCCACGAGGCGCCGCCCCGCCTCCGTCAGCCGCCAGCCCGACGGCGTGCGATCGAAGAGTCGATGGCCCGCCGCCTTCTCCAGACTGGTGATGCGGCGGCCCACCGTCGTGTGGTCGACACCCAGCACTCGCGAGGCGTCGTTGAGGCGCCCGTGGCGCGAGACCTCCAGGAAGAAGCGGAGGTGATCGGCGGAGAACATGCCGTGAGCGTACCCACCACGTGCAGATCTGCACGCGAGAGTGCGCCTTTGGCCTTTGACAGACGCAATTCTGCTAGGGAGACTCAGGTCACAGGCCAGCACTCGACCGAAGGAATCTCCGTGAACACGATCACGCACTGGGTGGACGGCAAGCCGTTCGCCGGCACCTCCGACAAGACCTCCCCCGTCACCAACCCGGCCACCGGTCAGGTCACCGGCGAGCTCGCCCTCGCCACCGTCGAGGATGCCCGCGTCGTCATCGACTCGGCCACCGCCGCCTTCCCCGCCTGGCGCGACACCTCGCTGTCCAAGCGCACCGCGATCCTCTTCAACTTCCGCGAACTGCTCAACGCGAAGAAGGGCGAACTCGCCGAGATCATCACCGCCGAGCACGGCAAGGTCCTCTCCGACGCCCTCGGCGAGATCAGCCGCGGCCAGGAAGTCGTCGAATTCGCCTGCGGCATCCCGCATCTGCTCAAGGGCGGCTTCACCGAGAACGCCTCCACCGGAGTCGACGTCTTCTCCCTGCGTCAGCCGCTCGGACCCGTCGGCATCATCAGCCCCTTCAACTTCCCGGCCATGGTGCCGATGTGGTTCTTCCCCATCGCCATCGCCGCCGGCAACACCGTCGTGCTCAAGCCGTCCGAGAAGGACCCGACGGCGAGCATCTGGATCGCCGAGCTGTGGAAGGAAGCGGGCCTGCCCGACGGCGTCTTCAACGTCCTCCAGGGTGACAAGACCGCCGTCGACGAGCTGCTCGAGAACCGCAACATCAAGTCCATCAGCTTCGTCGGCTCCACCCCCATCGCGCAGTACGTCTACGCGACCGGCACCTCGCACGGCAAGCGCGTCCAGGCCCTCGGCGGCGCCAAGAACCACGCCATCGTGCTCCCCGACGCCGATCTCGACCTCGCCGCCGACGCCATGGTCAACGCCGGCTTCGGCTCCGCCGGTGAGCGCTGCATGGCCATCTCCGCCCTCGTCGCGGTCGGCGACATCGCCGACGAACTGGTCGCCAAGATCGCCGAGCGCACCACCCCGCTCAAGACCGGCGACGGCACCCGCGGCGCCGACATGGGCCCACTGGTGACCAAGGCACACCGCGACAAGGTCGCCTCCTACGTCGACGCGGGCGAGGAGTCCGGCGCCACCATCGTCGTCGACGGCCGCACCGTCAAGGCCGACGGCGGAGACGAGGGCTTCTGGCTCGGACCCACCCTCATCGACCACGTCACCCCCGAGATGAGCATCTACACCGACGAGATCTTCGGACCCGTCCTCTCCGTCGTCCGCGTCGACACGTACGACGAGGCGCTGCAGCTGATCAACGACAACCCCTACGGCAACGGCACCGCCATCTTCACCAACGACGGTGGCGCCGCTCGACGCTTCCAGAACGAGGTCGAGGTCGGCATGATCGGCATCAACGTGCCGATCCCGGTTCCCATGGCCTACTACAGCTTCGGTGGCTGGAAGAACAGCCTCTTCGGCGACACCCACGCCCACGGCACCGAGGGCGTGCACTTCTTCACCCGCGCCAAGGCCGTCACCTCCCGCTGGCTCGACCCCAGCCACGGCGGCATCAACCTCGGATTCCCCGAGAACGACTAGTCAGGTCCACGCCGCGCCGCATCGTCTCTCCGCAGTTCGGGAGGCGGTGCGGCATCGGCATTTCCGCATCACGCACGCCCGATCACGAGAAGGAGCACGACGACGATGTCGACATCCATTTCCTTTCCCCGCTTCCTGCGTATGGGACCCGGCGCCGTCGAGGACCTCGGCCAGGTACTCGACGACCTCGGAGTCGAGCGCCCCCTCCTCGTGACCGACAAGTTCATGGTCAGCACGGGTGCAGCGGACCGCGTCATGGGCATCATCGCGGCCGCCGGCAAGACCGGCGCGCTGTTCGCCGAGACGGTTCCCGACCCCACCACCGACTCCCTCACCGCCGGGGTCGCCGCCGTCGCAGCGCACGACGCGGACGCCGTCATCGGCTTCGGCGGCGGGAGCCCCATGGACACCGCGAAGGCACTGTCGGTGCTGAGCAAGGGCGGCGGCGTCATGCGCGACTACAAGGCACCCGGCCCGTACACCGGACCGGCGCTGCCCATCATCGCCATCCCGACCACGGCCGGAAGCGGTTCGGAAGCAACGCAGTTCACCGTCATCACCGACAGCGAGTCGGACGAGAAGATGCTGTGCCCCGGCCTGTCCTTCCTCCCCATCGCCTCCGTCGTCGACCCCGAACTCACGATGTCCATGCCGCCACGCCTCACCGCGGACACCGGTGTCGACGCGTTGACCCACGCCATCGAGGCGTACGTCAGCAAGAAGGCGAACCCGATCTCCGATGCGTTGGCCCTCAACGCCATGCGCACCATCGGACGGTTCCTCGTACGCGCGTACACCGACGGGGACGACGCCGAGGCGCGCGCCGCGATGATGGCCGCGTCCACCCAGGCCGGGATGGCGTTCTCCAACGCCAGCGTGTGTCTGGTGCACGGCATGAGCCGACCCATCGGTGGCCACTTCCATGTCGCACACGGCTTGTCGAACGCGATGCTGCTGCCCGCCGTCACCGCGTTCTCCATCCCCGGCGCCCCGGAGCGGTACGCGGAGTGCGCGCGGCAACTCGGCGCCGCACATGAGGGTGACGGCGACGACGTGGCCTCGGCAGCACTGGTCACCTACATCGAGAACCTCTGCGCGACGGTCGAAGTGCCATCCCCGAGCGCGCACGGTCTCGATGCGGACAAGTGGGAGAAGCTCGTCCCGTTGATGGCGGAGCAGGCACTTGCCTCGGGCTCGCCGAACAACAACCCGGTCGTCCCCACCGCGCAGCAGATCGAGGAGTTGTACCGGCAGGTGTTCTGACGCTGCCCGGGTCGCTGCGCCGCGCTTGCTTAGTCCGCCGCGCGCTGCGCCCGGCGGTCAGCCCCGTTCACCGCTCAGCCGGCGGCACACCCTTCACCCGGTCCACGAACTCGTCGAGCTCCGCTTCGGTGTACGGCGTGTGCACTCGCACGGTCGATCCGGGTCGCAGCGCCACCGACAACCCCGGCCGCCATTCGCGAGCCGGTCGAACCGGACGCGGGGCGAAGCCGCCACCGCAGTTGGGGCACACATTCGACAGGCGCGTGACGCAGGCGGTGCAGAAGGTGCACTCGTAGGTGCAGACATGGGCGTCGACGGACGACGGGGGCAGATCCACGTCGCACCGTTCGCAGTTGGGCCGCATGTCCATGATGTGGGCGCAGAGGGGTTCGAACCCCCGACCGCTGGTGTGTAAAACCAGAGCTCTACCGCTGAGCTATACGCCCCGTCGTTCCCCGACCGAGCCGGGGAACGCGCTCAAGAATCTAGCGTGGCGAGGGCCTTCTCCCAAGCCCCCTGGTCACGGGCCTCGCCCGGACCCATCATCTCGGCGAACCGCACCACTCCGGACGTGTCGATGAGGAAGGTTCCGCGGTTGGCGAACCCTAGGTCCTCGTTGAACACGCCGTACTGCTGCGCCACGGCGCCGTGCGGCCAGAAGTCCGACAGGAGCGGGAACGTGTATCCCTGCTCGGCGGACCAGATCTTGTGCGTGGGAGGCGGACCGACCGAGACGGCGAGCACCGCGGTGTCGTCGTTCTCGAACTTCGGCAGCTCGTCGCGCACCCGGCAGAGTTCACCCTGGCACGTGCCGGTGAACGCAAGCGGGAAGAAGATCAGCAGCACGTTCTTGGTGCCGCGATAGTCCGACAGCGTGACGGGCTGGTTGTTCTGGTCCTTCAATGTGAAGTCGGGAGCCTCGACTCCCACCTCGAGCGTCATCAGCGCTTCGTGGGCTGAGCCTTGGGCTGCACCAGCCGACTGCCGATCCACGCACCGAGGTTCGTGGTGGAGGTCTGGGTGAGGCCCGCGGTGGGTGCGGACTCGGCGATCTCGCTGGGCTCGACATGGCCGGACTGGCCTGTCTTGGGAGTGAGGACCCACACGAAACCGTCGTCGGAGAGGGGGGTGATGGCGTCCATGAGGGCGTCGACCAGGTCTCCGTCCCCGTCGCGCCACCACAGCAGCACGACGTCGACCACCTCGTCGGAATCCTCGTCGACGGTCTCGCCGCCGATCATCTCCTCGACGTCGGCCCGCAAGTCGTCGTCGGTGTCCTCGTCCCAACCCAACTCTTGCACGACCATGTCGCGGGTGACTCCGAGCTTCTGGGCATAGTTCTGGGCGTCCGCCGCGGCGACCACGGTCGTGTCCTCCTTCGAGTCGTGAACCCGATCGAGACCGATCGGGCGATACAGCAAAGTGTGCAGTAGTCAAAGCGAACAGGGTCGGGCGCCCCGGCGCAAGCCGACGCGGCGATCTGCGCGTTTTTCCGTTGCATTGATTTCACGCTTACCCAATCGGGAACCACCTGCACCAAGCGGGGTCCGATGGGGCAGGATTGACCTCGATCACCCGAGATTGACCCAGATCACCGTGAAGCTGCACAGCGGGCCGGCGTCACAGACCGGCTCGCACTGGACCGGGAGCACACCATGCTCCCGCCACATCGAGGAGAACACACGTTGTCGGAATCGACGAAGGAAGAGCGCACCGACGCGGCAGACGCCGCGATGGGCGCTGTCGCCAGGAAGGCGAGCACGGACGGCCGTGTTCGCGTCATCCGAGAGGGGGTGGCGTCGTACCTTCCGGACATCGACAGTGACGAGACCGACGAGTGGATGGAATCCTTCGACCAGCTCCTCGAGCGCTCCGGGCCGCAGCGCGCCCGCTACCTGATGCTGCGCATGCTCGAGCGTGCCGGCGAGAAGCGTGTGTCCATTCCCGCGCTGACGTCGACCGACTACGTCAACACCATCCCCACCGAGAACGAGCCGTGGTTCCCCGGCGACGAGTCCATGGAACGCCGCTACCGCGCCTGGATCCGCTGGAACGCCGCCATCATGGTGCACCGCGCGCAGCGCCCCGGCGTCGGCGTCGGTGGACACATCTCCACGTACGCCTCGTCCGCTGCTCTGTACGAGGTGGGCTTCAACCACTTCTTCCGCGGCAAGGACCACCCGGGCGGCGGTGACCACATCTTCATCCAGGGCCACGCCTCCCCCGGCATCTATGCCCGCGCGTTCCTCGAGGGTCGCATTCCGGCCGAGCGCATGGACGGCTTCCGCCAGGAGTACAGCCACGCGGATCAGGGCGGCGGCCTGCCGTCGTACCCGCACCCGCGTCTCATGCAGGACTTCTGGGAGTTCCCGACGGTGTCGATGGGCCTCGGCCCGATGAACGCCATCTACCAGGCGCGCTTCAACCACTACCTCGCCGACCGCGGCATCAAGGACACCACCGATCAGCACGTGTGGGCGTTCCTCGGCGACGGCGAGATGGACGAGCCGGAGTCGCGAGGCCTCGCTCACGTGGCCGCCACCGAGGGTCTGGACAACCTGACCTTCGTCGTCAACTGCAACCTGCAGCGCCTCGACGGCCCGGTGCGCGGCAACGGCAAGATCATCCAGGAACTGGAGTCGTTCTTCCGTGGCGCCGGCTGGAACGTCATCAAGGTCGTGTGGGGCCGCGAGTGGGACACGCTCCTGCACAAGGACCGCGACGGCGCCCTGGTGAACCTGATGAACACCACGCCCGACGGCGACTTCCAGACGTACAAGGCCAACGACGGCAGTTACGTCCGCGACAACTTCTTCGGGCGCGATCCGCGGACCAAGGAACTGGTCAAGGATCTGAGCGACGCCGAGATCTGGAATCTCAAGCGCGGTGGCCACGACTACCGCAAGGTCCACGCCGCGTACGCCGCCGCGATGGAGCACAAGGGCCAGCCGACGGTGATCCTGGCGCACACCATCAAGGGCTACACGCTGGGCAAGCACTTCGAGGGCCGCAACGCGACCCACCAGATGAAGAAGCTGACGCTCGACGACCTGAAGGCGTTCCGCGACATCCAGCACATCCCGATCTCCGACGAGGAGCTCGAGAAGGATCCGTACCTGCCCCCCTACTACCACCCGGGCGAGGACTCCCCCGAGATCCAGTACATGCTCGATCGCCGCAAGGCCCTGGGCGGATACGTCCCGGAGCGTCGCACGTCGGCGAAGCCGCTGCCCATGCCGCCCGACTCGACCTACAAGTCGATCATGAAGGGCTCCGGCAAGCAGGAGGTCGCGACGACCATGGCGCTCGTCCGCGTCATGAAGGAACTTCTTCGCGACAAGGAGATCGGCCATCGCGTCGTGCCGATCATCCCCGACGAGGCCCGCACCTTCGGTATGGACTCGTGGTTCCCGTCGCTCAAGATCTACAACCGCAACGGCCAGCTCTACACCTCGGTCGACTCGGAACTGATGCTCGCCTACAAGGAGAACGTCACCGGCCAGATCCTGCACGAGGGCATCAACGAGGCCGGCTCGACGTCGTCCTTCACGGCCGTCGGGACGTCGTACGCCACTCACGGCGAACCGATGATCCCGCTGTACATCTTCTACTCGATGTTCGGTTTCCAGCGGACCGGCGACGGCCTCTGGGCCGCTGCCGACCAGATGGCCCGCGGCTTCGTGCTCGGCGCCACCGCCGGCCGCACCACCCTCACCGGTGAGGGCCTGCAGCACGCCGACGGACACTCGCTGTTGCTCGCGGCGACCAACCCGGCGGCCGTCGCGTACGACCCGGCGTTCTCGTTCGAGATCGCGCACATCATCAAGGACGGTCTGCGCCGGATGTACGGCGGCACCGAGGGTGTGGAGGGATTCGGTGGAGAGAACATCTTCTACTACATCACTCTGTACAACGAGCCGTACCGCCAGCCGGCGGAGCCGGCGAATCTCGACGTCGAGGGTCTGCTGAAGGGCATCTACCTGTTCCAGAAGGGCAAGGCCGACGGCCCGAAGGCGCAGATCCTGGTCTCCGGTGTGGGCATGCCGTCCGGGCTGCGTGCGCAGGAACTCCTCGCCGAGGACTACGGCGTGTCCGCGGACGTCTGGTCGGTGACCAGCTGGGGCGAACTCCGCCGCGACGGTGTCGACGCCGAGACCGAGGCCCTGCGCAACCCCGGCGACGAGCCGCGCGTCCCGTACGTCACCAGCAAGCTGCAGGAGGCGGAGGGACCCTTCGTCGCCGCGTCGGACTGGATGCGTGCTGTCCCGGATCAGATCCGTCAGTGGGTTCCCGGCCATTACACGACGCTGGGCACCGACGGGTTCGGCTTCTCCGACACCCGCACCGCGGCACGGCGGCACTTCAACGTCGACGCGGAGTCGATCGTCGTCGCCGTGCTGTCCGCGCTCGCCCGCTCGGGTGAGGTGGACAAGGACAAGGCCGTCGAGGCAGCCGAGCGCTACCAGATCGACGACGTCCTGGCCGCTCCGATCTCCACGGCCGATCCGGGCGTCGCCTGACAGTTGCACCAGGCACGCCGCGTAAGTTCGTGGCCATGGCCGACATCGCTCCCGATTCCCCCGACGGTTCGCCGGAGGGGGAATCGGAGCGTGTCCGGGAACGCCGCGAGCTCCGCCGCGCCGCTGCGGAGGCCCACCGACCCGGTGGCGCGATCCGCGCGAGACAACAACGAGTCCCGCTTCCCGATGCACTGCTGCGACGGGTGAAGCAGTTCTCCAGCAGGCTCTCCACCGAGGCGCTGACCCAGATGCAGGATCAGCTGCCGTTCGTGAGCGACCTCGATGCGTCGCAGCGCGCGAGTGTGCAGATGCTCGTGCAGACGGCCGTCGTCAACTTCCTCGAGTGGTTGCAGAACCCCGACAGCGACATCCGCTTCAGCCTCGACGCGTTCCAGGTCATCCCGCAGGATCTGGCGCGGCGCCTGACTCTGCGGCAGACCGTCGACATGGTGCGGGTCGCCATGGAGTTCTTCGAGCAGTGGCTCCCGGCCCTGGCGCGCAACGATCAGCAACTCGTCGCGCTCACGGAAGCAGTGCTGCGCTACGGGCGCGAGCTCGGATTCGCCGCCGCGTCGGTGTACGCGAGCGCGGCCGAGTCGCGTGGCGCGTGGGACACCCGGCTCGAGGCCCTCGTGGTGGACGCCGTCGTCCGCGGCGACACCGGCTCGGACATGCTCTCGCGTGCCGCGACCCTCAACTGGGACGCGACCGCGCCGGCCACCGTGCTCGTCGGATCGCCTCCACCGGATCAGGGCGTCTCCGTCGTCGGGACCGTGCACACGGTGGCGCAGCGCCACCATCGCGCCGCGCTCGCCGTCGTGCAGGGCACGCGTCTGGTCATGGTGGTCTCCGGTCATCTCTCCGGCGACCCGACCAGTGCCGCCTTCCTCGACGACCTCATGCGCAACTTCTCCGACACCCCGGTGGTCATCGGCCCGACGACCCGCACCCTCGGCGCCGCGCACTCGAGTGCCGTGGAGGCGTTCGCGGGGATGCAGGCGGTGGTCGGATGGCGGGGAGCACCGCGGCCGGTGCACGCGGGTGAACTACTGCCGGAACGAGCGTTGCTGGGCGATCAGGCGGCGGTCACGTCGCTCAACGAGCTCATCGTCCAGCCGCTCCAGGCTGCCGGATCGGCACTCTCGGACACGCTCGATGCGTATCTCGATTGCGGCGGAGCGGTCGAGACGTGTGCCAGGTCACTGTTTGTTCATCCAAATACTGTGCGATATCGGCTCAAGCGAATCGCGGAGGTGACTGGTCGGGATCCCACCAATGCCCGTGATGCGTACGTCCTGAGAATCGCGGCAACAGTGGGTCGCCTGTCGCAATCCCATAACGAAAGCCCATCACCGATAACAACAGTCACAGCCGGAACATTTGGGAATCTCATACAGTAACGGATCTTGCGCCAGGAACGATGCGACCCATCCTGCAGGGCGTTTGTAGGGTTCTGACAAATACGACCGACAAGGTTCATCGCGTAGAACATCTCCTGAAACGGCCTTCACAGTGTTTTCTTAGTTCCGTGATTGCAGTGCTTTCGCCCGGACAGGGCTCTCAGACACCCGGCATGCTCGTGCCGTGGCTCGGACTCCCCGGGGCCGCGGATCGTCTCGCCCTCTGGTCGCAGGCGTCGGGCCTCGACCTGACGCGGCTCGGAACCACCGCCACGGCGGAGGAGATCACCGACACCGCCGTGACCCAGCCGCTCGTCGTGGCCGCTGCGCTCCTCGCCTTCGAGGAGATCGAGCGCACGCACGGACTGCCGGAGAACATGGTCGTCGCCGGCCACTCCGTCGGTGAACTCGCCGCAGCCGCCGTCGCGGGCGTCATCTCCGCCGACGACGCCGTCGCTCTCGCCGCGATCCGCGGCGCCGAGATGGCCAAGGCCTGCGCACTGGCTCCGACCGGCATGTCCGCCGTGCTCGGTGGCGACGAGGACGCGGTCCTCGAGCGTCTGACCGAGCTCGGCCTCGAGGCCGCCAACCGGAACGCCGCCGGCCAGATCGTGGCTGCCGGTCTCCTCACCGACCTCGCCGAGCTCGCCGCGAACCCGCCCGAGAAGGCACGCATTCGCCCGCTGCCCGTCGCCGGCGCGTTCCACACGCGCTTCATGGCACCCGCGCAGGACGCCGTGGTCGCCGCAGCTGCCTCCATCACGCCGTCCGATCCGACGCGTCGCCTGCTCTCCAACCTCGACGGCCGCGAGGTCACCTCCGGCGCGGACGCACTGGCCAAGCTCGCCGGCCAGGTCACCCGGCCCGTCCGGTGGGATCTGTGCACCGCGACGCTGCGCGCGGCCGAGGTCGCCTCGATCGTCGAGCTCCCGCCGGCCGGCACCCTCGTCGGGATCGCCAAGCGCGAGATGCGCGGCACCCCGACGGTCGCCCTCAAGACTCCGGAGGACGTCTCCGGCCTCACCGCCCCGGTATCGGTCGGTTAGGTTACTGCGCGCAACCCCGCCGGTCCGTCACGGACCGGGCCGGGGATGCGCATCGCTCACCGCACGTCGTGAGGTGAGCGGGGCCGGTACGTAGCCGGCCCGACTCGAGAACGAGCGTTCGTCGAGACAGCATCCGCACCGGCGCACAGTCGCGCCGCGTGCACAGTTCCTTACACGAAGGGAGCCACTCCGTGGCCACGCAGGAAGAACTCATCGCCGGACTCGCCGAGATCATCGAAGAGGTCACCGGCATCGAGCCGTCCGAGGTGACCGTCGAGAAGTCGTTCGTCGACGACCTGGACATCGACTCCCTCTCCATGGTCGAGATCGCAGTGCAGACCGAGGACAAGTACGGCGTCAAGATCCCCGACGAGGATCTCGCCAGCCTCCGCACCGTCGGCGACGCCGTGAACTACATCCAGAAGCTCGAAGCCGAGAACCCCGAGGCCGCCGAGGCCATCAAGGCGAAGCTCGACAACCAGAGCGACTCCGCAGGCGAGTGAGCACGACCGTGACCACGCCCAGCACAGCCAACGGGGGCTTCCGCAACGTCGTCGTGACCAGCCTGGCGGTGACCACCTCCATCGCCGGTGACGTCGACGCGACGTGGAAGGGACTGCTGAACGGGGAGAGCGGCATCGACGTGCTCGAGGACGATTTCGTCACCGAGTTCGACCTTCCGGTTCGCATCGGCGGCCATCTGGCCGTCAATCCATCGACTCTTCTCTCTCGCGTCGAGCAACGACGCATGAGCTACGTCGAGCAGATGGCATACGTCCTGGGCAAGGAGGTGTGGAAGAACGCCGGCAGCCCCGAGGTCGACTCGGAGCGGTTCGGCGTCTCTATCGGCACCGGCCTGGGCGGCGGAGACGCACTGCTCGACGCCGACAAGAAGATGCGCGAGGGCGGGTACCGCAAGGTGTCCCCGCTCGCCGTGCAGATGATCATGCCGAACGGACCGTCGGCTGTCGTGGGGCTCGACCTGGGTGCACGCGCCGGTGTCATCACACCGGTGTCGGCATGCTCGTCGGGATCGGAAGCGATCGCTCACGCATGGCGGATGATCGTCATGGGCGACGCGGACATCATGGTCACGGGTGGGGTCGAGGGACACATCGACGCGGTACCGATCGCGGCCTTCTCGATGATGCGTGCCATGAGCACACGTAACGACGATCCGCAGGCGGCCTCGCGGCCGTTCGACAAGGATCGTGACGGCTTCGTCTTCGGCGAGTCCGGTGCGCTCATGGTGATCGAGAGCGAGGAGCACGCCAAGGCTCGCGGCGCGACGATCCATGCTCGCCTTCTCGGCGCCGGCATCACCTCGGACGGGTACCACCTGGTGGCTCCCGATCCGGCCGGAACCGGTGCGGCGCGTGCGATGCGCCGGGCCATCGAGACGGCGGGACTGACGGCGCAGGACATCTCGCACGTCAACGCCCACGCCACGGCCACTCCCATCGGGGACACGGCCGAGGCCACCGCGATCAACGCTGCGGTGGGCAACCACGCATCGGTGTACGCACCGAAGTCGGCCCTCGGGCACTCCATCGGCGCTGTCGGCGCCCTGGAGTCGATCCTGACAGTGCTCAGCATCCGGGACGGGATCGTTCCGCCCACGCTGAACCTGGACAACCAGGATCCGGAGATCGACCTCGACGTCGTGTCGGGCGAGGCCCGTCGCGGCGAGATCGAATACGCACTGAACAACTCGTTCGGATTCGGTGGGCACAATGTTGCGCTCGCCTTCGGACGCCACTGACGGCTCCGCAGCCGTCACGGCGTGACAGTCGTACGCGCACGAGGGCGGAGGTCCGGCGACCGCGGTCGCCGGATCTTCGCCCGCACCACCACTCCCCTGCCGGGAGCGGCAGTATGAAGGGGAGAACACGATGACCGTCCTCGCTCCGCACACCCGCCACTCCTCGTCGCGTGACCCGCGCGACCCCCTCGCTCGTCTCGAGAAGCTCTTCGACTCCGGTACGACCACCCCGCTGCACGACCGTGACAAGTCCGGTGTGCTGGCCGCCTCGGGTGAGATCGACGGAGTCCGCACCATCGCCTACTGCTCCGACGCCACCGTCATGGGCGGCGCCATGGGAGTCGACGGCTGCAAGCACATCGTCTCCGCCATCGACGAGGCCCTGGACTCCGGAGCGCCCATCGTCGGCATCTGGCACTCCGGTGGGGCCCGTCTCGCCGAGGGCGTCGAGGCTCTGCACGCCGTCGGGCTGGTCTTCGAGGCCATGGTGCGTGCGTCGGGCACCGTTCCGCAGATCTCGGTCGTGCTCGGATTCGCCGCCGGCGGCGCCGCGTACGGCCCCGCGCTCACCGACGTCGTGATCATGGCCCCCGAGGGCCGGGTCTTCGTGACCGGTCCCGACGTGGTGCGCAGCGTCACCGGCGAGCAGGTCGACATGGCCTCGCTCGGTGGGCCCGACACCCACTTCCGCAAGTCCGGTGTCTGCCACATCGTCGCCGACGACGAACTCGACGCCCTCGCACGGGGACGTCGGCTCGTGTCGATGTTCAGTGAGCAGGGCGAGTTCGACCTGGCCGCCGCCCAGCACGGCGACACCGATCTCAAGGCACTCCTGCCCGCGTCGAACCGCCGCGCGTACGACGTGCACCCGGTCATCAACGAGCTGCTCGACAACGTCGAGGGCGAGTCGTCCTTCGAGGAGTTCCAGGGTGGTTGGGCGCGCAGCATCGTCACCGGGCTCGGCCGCCTCGGCGGTCGCTCGGTCGGTGTCATCGCCAACAACCCGATCCGCCTCGGTGGGTGCCTCAACTCCGAGTCCGCCGAGAAGGCCGCCCGCTTCGTCCGCCTGTGCGATGCCTTCGGCATACCGCTCGTCGTCGTCGTGGACGTCCCGGGATACCTCCCGGGCGTCAGCATGGAGTGGGAGGGCGTGGTCCGCCGCGGCGCCAAACTGCTGCACGCGTTTGCGGAGGCCACCGTGCCCCGCGTGACACTGGTGACCCGCAAGATCTACGGCGGCGCATACATCGCGATGAACTCACGGGCTCTCGGAGCAACGGCCGTCTACGCCTGGCCGGAGTCCGAGGTCGCGGTCATGGGCGCCAAGGCGGCCGTGGGCATCCTGCACAAGAAGGCACTGGCAGCGGCGCCCGATCACGAGCGCGAGGCGCTGCACGACCGTCTGACGGCCGAGCACGAGGCCATCGCCGGTGGTGTCGAGCGGGCCGTGGGCATCGGCGTCGTGGACGCGATCATCGATCCGGCCGCCACCCGCAGCACTCTCACCCGCGCGCTGGCGGACGCCCCGGCGCGCCGTGGTCGCCACAAGAACATCCCGCTCTGAGTGGCGTCGCCCCGTGAGCCTTTTGCGCATCCCTGGATGCGCAAAAGGCTCACGGGGGCCGGAGGCCCACTAACTCGCGAGCCAGGTGACCTCTCCACCGACTCCACCGAGACGGAACTGTTCGAGCTCCGCGTCCCAGGCGGTACCGAGAACGTGATCCAACTGTGCGTACACGTCGCCGCGGCCCTGTTCCAGGATCGACCGCAGTCGCTGCTCGCCCACCATGACGTCGCCGTTGGCACTGGTGGCGCCGTGCCACAGGCCGAGGCCGGGCACGTGCGCGAAGCGTTCACCGTCGACACCCTCACTGGGGTCCTCGGTGACCTCGAAACGCAGCATCTGCCATGAGCGCAGCACGCTGGCCAACCGGGCGCCGGTGCCCACGGGGCCGGTCCAGTTGGTGGTGGCCCGCAGTTGACCGTCGAATGCGGGCTGCGCGGTCCACTTGAGATTTGCTCGGCAGTCGAGCGCATCGGACAGCGCCCATTCGACATGCGGGCACAGCGCGGCCGGCGACGAGTGAATGTAGACGACACCCGTGGTCGAGTCCGCGAATTGGTTCAGTGCGTTCACCGTTGCCTCCAGCTTCGACGAGGGACGTCTTCCCCAACGGCCTGACGCGTCTGCTGATGTACGGCTTCTACCAGTGTGCCTCGAGTTACCCCTGTTACACCAGTCGTTCGGTGTGTCGGGTGGGTTCCGGCGGCGTGTCGCGGCGGGTCACACGCCCGCGAGCACCGTGTCACCCAACGCGGTCCACAACGGCTTGGCCCAGTCCCCGAAGGCGCGGTCGGCGAGCACGACGCACGAGACGCGGGCTTCGGGGTCCACCCAGAGGAACGTTCCCGACTGCCCGAAGTGCCCGAACGTGCGCGCCGAGTTCGTCTCCCCCGTCCAGTGCGGCGACTTGTGGTCACGGAGCTCGAAGCCCAGACCCCAGTCGTTGGGTCGCTGCGACCCGTACCCGGGGAGGATGCCTCCGAGTCCCTCGAACTGCACGCTCGTCGCCTCGTCGACGGTCTGGCGGGAGACGAGCGTCGGTGCGAGCAGTTCTGCCGCGAACGCCTCCATGTCGCAGAGATTGGAGCGGGCTCCGTGGCCGGCCGACCCGTGCAGCTCGGTCGAGGTCATACCCAACGGTTCGAGCACGGCGGCGGACAGGTACTCCTCGAACTCGATGCCGGAACGCTCGGTCACGTGCTCCGCCAGGATCTCGAAGCCGGCGCTCGAGTAGATGCGTTTCGTCCCCGGCGCCGTGGTGGGCCGTCGGTCGTCGAACGCGACTCCCGAGGTGTGGGCGAGAAGGTGTCGGACGGTGGATCCTTCGGGTCCCGCCGCCTCGTCGAGCTCGACGGCTCCCTCCTCCACCGCGACGAGCGCCGCGTAGGCGACGAGGAGCTTGGTGACCGAGGCCAGTTCCTGCACGCGGTCCCGATCACCGTGCCGCGCGGCCACGTCGGGACCGTCGGTGATCACCGCGGCCGACACCGCCGGGACCGGCCAGTCGGTGAGTGAGGACAGAATCTCGGATGCGTTGCCGGTGACCACGAGCCCGACTGTAATTCACACTCGTCACAGAATCTCGATGCGTCCGGGTACACGCGACTAGCGTGCGTGGAATGACCTCGGCTGGAACCACCCGCACCGCCCACGGCACCTGCACCCTCTGCGAGGCCATGTGCGGACTTGAGTACACGGTGACCGACGAGGGTGTGCAGTCCGTCCGCGGGGACAAGAAGGATCCGTTGTCCCGCGGACACATCTGCCCCAAGGCGACCGCGCTCGTCGACATCCTGAACGACCCCGACCGTGTCCGCCGACCGCTGCAGCGCACCGAGTCGGGGTGGCGCGAGATCGGGTGGGACGAAGCGGTGGACCTCGTGGCACGACGCCTGTCCGCCATCCGTGACGAGCACGGCGCCGACGCCGTGGGTGTCTACGCGGGCAACCCCAACGTGCACAGTCTCGGCGCCATGACCCACGGCATCCCGTTCCTGTCGATGCTGCGCACCCGCAACCGGTACTCCGCCACGTCGCTGGACCAGTTGCCGCACCAGCTGACCAACATGTTGTTCTACGGGCATCAGCTCCGTCAGCCGATCGCCGACATCGACAACACCGACTTCTTCCTCGTCCTGGGCGCCAACCCGATGGCGTCGAACGGATCCATGATGACGGTGCCCGATTTCGGGAAGCGGGTGAAGGAACTGCGCGCACGGGGCGGGCGCATGGTGGTGATCGACCCGAGGCGCACCGAGACGGCGGACGTCGCCGACACCCACCACTTCATCCGTCCCGGCACGGATGCTCATCTGCTGCTGGCGCTCGTTCACGTCGTCCTGGCCGACGGCGCCGCTACCCCCGCCCCGTACGTCGACGGCGTCGAGGGTGTGACCGAGGCGGTGGCGGCGTTCACGCCCGAGGCCGTGGCACCTCTCACCGGTATCGACGCCGACGTGATCCGCACGCTGGCACGCGATCTCGCGAGCGCCGGATCGGCCGCGGTCTACGGCCGGATGGGTGTCTCCACCCAGGAGTTCGGCACCGTGTGCCAGTGGGCAGTGCACGTCCTGAACATCCTGACCGGCAATCTCGACCGGGTCGGCGGCGTGCTGTTCACCGATCCGGCCGTCGACCTGATCGCGAACAAGATCACCGGCCGCGGTCATTTCGACAAGTGGCGCAGCCGGGTGCGGGATCTGCCCGAGTTCAGTGGCGAGCTCCCGGCGTCGACCCTCGTGGACGAGATGACCACCGACGGGCCCGGGCGCGTCCGCGCCATGGTGGTGGCGTCGGGCAACCCGGTGCTGTCGATGCCGGGCGGCCCCCGACTCGACGACGCGTTCGCCGGGCTCGACTTCATGGTGTCCTTCGACATCTACGTCAACGAGACCTCACGCCACGCCGACATCATCCTGCCGTCCACGGTGGCCCTCGAGCGGGACCACTACGACCTGATCTTCTCGACGTTCGCGGTGCGGAACACCGCCAAGTTCAATCCGGCCGTCCTGCCGAAAGAGGCCGACGCGCGCCACGACTGGGAGATCTTCCGCGATCTGAGTCTGCGCTACGCCGCCGTCCGCCGCCGCGGAACGCGTGCGCGGACCCTGGGTCGGGTGAACGCCGCGGCCGTGGTCCGTGAGGTGCGCACTCGGCTGTCCCCCGCCCGAACGGTCGAACTCCTGCTGCTGCGCGCTCGCGGGGTCACTCTGCGGACACTTCGTAAGAACCCGCACGGCACCGACCTCGGTCCGCTGCGTCCCGGTCTGCCGGGCAAGCTGCTCACCCGCGATCGGCGTATCGGTCTGATGCACGACGTGATCACCCCGGACATCGACAGACTGCGGAGCGCTCTACTCGCCGCGACGACGTCCGCGGACGGCGAACTGCTCCTGATCGGGCGCCGCCACGTTCGCAGCAACAACTCGTGGATGCACAACGCGCCGCGTCTCGTGAAGGGCAAGCCGCGCCACGGTCTGCTGGCACATCCCGCCGATCTCGACCGTCTCGGCATCGCCGACGGGGACACCGTCGAGGTCGTGTCCGCCGCCGGCTCCGTGCGCATCGAGGTGACGGCGAGCGACTCGGTGATGCCCGGCGTCGTGAGCATCCCGCACGGTTTCGGGCATGACCGCGACGGTGTGCGACTGACGGTGGCCCGCGACGTCCGCGGACCGAGCGTCAACGACCTCACCGATCCGGACCGCGTCGAGGGCGTCGCGGGAAATGCCGTCCTCAACGGTGTCCCGGTGACGCTCCGGCTCGTCAGGACCGACGATCAGGACACGTCGAGCAGCCGGGTCCCGTCGACGAGCAGCGAGCGGAGGGTGGGTTCGTCGACGGGCGGACAGATGGCGTGACCCTGCGCGCGGTGGCAGCCCAGCTCGACCAGAGTGCGCGCCGCCGCGGACGTCTCGACTCCGTTGGCGACGACGTCGAGCCGGAGTGACCGAGCAAGTCCGATCATGACCGAGACGAGCGCACGATCGTCGCCGTCCACGCCGAGCCCGTCGGTGAAGTGCCTGTCGATCTTGAGCACGTCGAGCGGCAACCTCTTGAGATGCAGCAGTGACGAGTAGCCGACACCGAAGTGGTCGATGGCCGTCCTGATTCCCCTGTCGCGCAGGGAGGTGAGGGCTGCGCCCGATCGCGCCACCGAATCCACCACCGCGACCTCGGACAGCTCCAGGCAGAAGCAGGCCGGGTCGATCCCGTGGGTCCGCAGGACGTCCGCCACCTCCTGCGCGAAGTCGCGCACGGCGAGGTGGACCGGTGAGATGTTCACGCGCAGAACCAGGTCGGTGCGACCCGTGGCGTCCCGCCAGCTCACATACGCCCGGCACGCCGCATCGATGACCCAGCGCCCGAGTTCCGGGGCGAGGTTCGCCGCGTCGGCGATGGGCACGAACACGTCGGGCCCGAGCATGCCGCGGGTCGGATGCGGCCAGCGGACGAGAGCTTCCACTGCGGTGATCTCACCGGAACGCAGGTCCACCTCGGGTTGGAAGTGCAGCACCAACCGGTCGTGAGAGATGGCATGGCCCAGCGTCAGCTCGACGTCGGTCCGCAGGTCGTTGGTCGCCGCGATCTCGTCCGAGTAGAGGACGACGCCGTTGCCACCCGACGACTTCACGTGCAGCGCCGCCTGATCCGCCCGGCGCAGCATCTCCGACGGATCCGCGGTTCCCACGGCCACGCCGATACTCGCGGTGCGGGTCACCCTGTCGTCCCCCACCACCATCGGCTCGGCGACCACCGACCGGACCATCTCCGCACGCTCCGCACCGTCCTCGGCCGTGGGCGCACCACCGAGGACGACGACGAACTCGTCCCCGCCGAGCCTCGCCACCACGTCCCCCTCCGGCAGTCGGCGGCGGATGCGGTCCGCGACGGTGCGCAGGAACTCGTCACCCATGCGATGGCCGAGGAAGTCGTTGAGAGCGGCCAGCCGGTCGATGTCCACGAACAGCACGCCCACCGCGGTGCCGTCGCCGGCGCGCCCGTCGAGCAGCTCGGTCAGCCCGTGACGGTTCATCAGCCCGGTCAGTTCGTCGATCATCGCAGTGTGGCGCAGTTCGTTCTCCGCGGCCACGCGCCTCTGCACCTGAGCGAGCATCGCTCCGACCGCAGTGACGGCCTCGAGCTCCTCCGCGGTCCACTGGCGGTCGGCGAATCGAACGAAACCCAGGACGCCCAGGGTGCGGCCGTCGCCGACCAGGGGTACCGCGACCATCGTGGTCGCCGGAACCCCTGATGCGTCCTTCACCCGGTCGCGGTAGTTCTCGGGCTGATCGCTCGGCCTGTAGATCTCGACCTCGGTCTGGCTGCGCGACCGGGCGAACACGGGATCCGCTCTGTCGAAGTACACGACGCCCAACGGATCCGGGTCGGGAACGACGGGCCGCGGGGGCCACTCCGCGACGAGAATAGACGCGTCGATGCGCTCGTCGTTGTGCCGGAGAAAGCACGTGTCCATTCCGAAATCGGTGGACAGGTCTCGGAGCAGCGCCCGGTACGCCTCGACGACGTTCGCGGAGTCGGCACCGAGCAACCGCGTCGCCAACTCGGACACGAGCGTGTTGAGGGGCCGCCGGACACTCGTCCGACCTTCCATCCCATCCATGACTTCTCCTGAAATCCCCTGATCGGCCCGATGCCCCCGCACGGCCGTCACCACCCCACCCGGTCGATGCAGCGTGTCGTACTCGCAGCTCGAGGCATCTTCCGCGCATTCTGATCAACATCTGATCCGAAAATGCATTGACCTGCAACTCATGACATCACACATAAAAACCGACTCTTTACCGGTTTTGCCTCAGTTGCACCGTGGCAGAACCGTAAGTCACTGTGCCACTATCGGTCCCATGTCGGACCTGGTATCGATGAATACGACAGCGAGCCCGGTCACGGCTGCCCCTGACCTCTCGTCCCTGTACTACCGAGTCGTGCGGTCCGACCGGGCGACGACGCTGCACGACGGCTCCGGCGCTCTCGCGTTCTACAACTCCGCGTGCAGCAACCTGCTCGGCTACGACTCGGGCGAGCTCGCGCTGCTCGGATCGTCCGCAGTGCTCCATCCTGCCGACACCGAGGCCCTCGCCGATGCGACCGCGCGGGCGTATGCCGCCCTCGACGGCTCGGCCGACGCTCGGCTCCGGCTGGTCCACAAGGACGGTGGGGCCGTCGAGGTGGATCTCGAACTCTCCCGGGTACAGGTCGGGGACCGTCGATACCTGCTCGTCGAGTCGACGCCGGTCGCCCCCGCGGCCTGACTCGCCGGGCCGGAGGCACGACCGCTGAACCCCGGTGGACACCATCCCGAGTACAGGAGCGCCAGACCATGACGGCCCCGCCACTCTCGACCACGCACACACGCCCCACACACGCCTTCGGGTACTACGACGATCCGGTGTTCGAGTGCACCGTGGTCGCCACCTCCCCCACCTCCCGCCCGGATCTGTGGCGTCGCTACCTCGAAGGTGCACGCATCAGTTACGAGCGGCACGACGTGTCCGTCGCCCTCGAGTACGACACCATCCGCGACGGGCGGAACACGACCATCTTTCTGTGCGCCCTGGATGCGTCCGGGCGCATGCTCGCCGGCATCCGCGTCCAGGGTCCGTACGAGCACGCCCGTCAGACGCACGCCGACCTGGAGTGGCAACGGAACCCGTTGGCGCGGAACGTCTTGCGAGACGCTGTCAACGACCGTCTCCGCGAGGGAGTCATCGAGCTCAAATCGGGCTGGGTGGATCGTGCAGCGCCACGCGACAAACGTCTCGTCGACATGATCGCGCACGCAGGACCGCTGGCGTGCTCGTTGCTCGGGGTGCGTTTCGCACTCTCCACCGCTGCGGACCATGCCGTGTCCATGTGGCAGAAGTCGGGGGCCGTGGTGGCCGATACGATCGACCCCACGCCGTATCCGGACGACCGCTACAGCACGAGGGCCCTCTGGTGGGATCTGAACACGTTCCGAGAGACCGCTCACGCGCATCACGCTCGACGGATCGACGACGCGGCAGCGCAACTGGTCCACACCTGGTCCACGGGAACGACATAGGCCCGACACGAAGGAGCGACTCGTGACCGATGCGCTGACAGGCTCTGCTGCACTCGTTCTCGATCCACACTCGGAGAACGATCGAGCGGTCGTCGAGTCTCTGCTCGGCGACGGTGTGACCGTCGTTCTCGACACACTCGACGCCCAGGCACGGGGACTGTCCGCGCTGGTCCCCCGGCCCGATGACGACGTTCTGGACGAATCCCCTCGCTGGGTGCACTATCCGTGGCGCCGCACGCTCGTCCGCGTTCTCGGGCCTCGCGGGTTCCGGCGGCTCCGGCTCGACCGCAACCGCAACAAGATCACCGCCGAGGAGCAGGACCGGTTCGGCGCGGCGAAGATCGGCGTCGTGGGTCTCAGCGTGGGGCACGCGGTCGCGCACACCCTGGCCCTCGAGGGACTGTGCGGGGAATTGCGGGTCGCCGACTTCGACGAGTTGGAGCTCTCCAACCTCAACCGGATCCCGTCGACCGTTCTCGACCTGGGCGAGAGCAAGACCGACATCGTCGCCCGGCGCATCGCCGAGCTGGACCCTTACCTGTCCGTGCGCGTCGAAGCACGCGGCATCACCGCCGACACGGTCGACGACTTCCTGGACGGCCTCGACATCGTCGTCGAGGAATGCGATTCCCTCGACGTGAAGGTCCTGCTGCGTGAAGCCGCCAAGCGGCATCGCATCCCGGTGATCATGGAGACCAGCGACCGCGGACTTCTCGACGTGGAACGGTTCGATCTCGAGCCCGATCGTCCGATCTTCCACGGCGCCGTCGGCACTCTCTCGTCGGGCGCCCTCACCGGTCTCAGCACGCGCGACAAGGCACCCCACGTCATGTCGATCCTCGGTGCATCCGACGTGTCCGCGCGGTTCGCCGCGTCCATGGTCGAAGTCGACCGCACGATCTCGACGTGGCCGCAGCTCGGGAGCGACGTCGCTCTGGGAGGAGCAACGGTCGCAGCGGTGGTGCGGCGCATCGTGTTGGGGCAATCCATGCCGTCCGGTCGCACCCGTGTCGACGTCGACGGCGCGCTCGACACCCTCGGAACGACCGAGAGCGCCGGGGACCCCGTCGACGAGCCGGCGCCCACGACGGCGCCCACGACACCGACCTCGGTCGTGGACTCCATGGTGGAGGCCGCTCGGCGCGCTCCGTCCGGCGGCAACGTTCAGCCGTGGATCGTGACCACGTCCGACGACGTCGTCACGATCACGCTCGATCCTCTGCGCACCACCGGTCTCGATGTCGCGCACCGCGGGAGCCGAATCGCCCTGGGCGCCGCGGTGTTCAACGCTCGGGTCGCCGCGGCCCGAGCCGGACTCACGGCGGTGCCTACCGTCGTCGACGAGGGGGACGGTCGCGTACGCGTCGATCTGACACCGGCGCGAAGGCCGGACACTGCCCTCGCTCCCCTCCACGAGGCCATGATGCGGCGTTCGACGAACCGTCACCCGGGCACACCGACCGCCCTGGCCGACGAGGTCGTGCGCGACCTGTGCGCGGCGGCTGCAGCGGAGGACGGCTCAGCGGTCGTGATCACGGATCGGGCGGCGCTGTCCGAGATCGGCGAGATCCTGGCGGAATCGGACCGACTCCGCTACCTCACCACTACGCTGCACGCCGAGATGATGTCCGAACTGAGGTGGCCCGGAGACGACGACCCGGACACCGGTATCGATGTGGCCACTCTGGCCCTCGACGCCACCGACCTGGTCAAGCTCGACGTCGCCCGACGACCCGACGTGATGCGTCTTCTCGCGGACTGGGACACCGGCACGGCATTGGGCGACGACACGCGCGATCGGATGGCGACCACGTCCGCGGTACTCGTCGTGTTCGCGCCGGGAACCACCGGCCGCGATCACGTCGTCGCCGGCGGTGCAGTGGAGCGTGCGTGGATCACGGCCGAGTTGCACGGTCTGGCAGTCCATCCCGTGTCTCCCGTGTTCCTCTACGCCTCGGAGGAGCACGAATTCGACGCTCTGTCCCCGCGTTACGCCGAGCGACTACGCGCACTGCGTCACCGCTTCCTAGATACCGCTGGTCAGCCGCCAGACAAACCGGTCGGCCTCGTATTGCGACTGTCTCACTGCGCAATTCCCGCCGTTCGAAGTCGGCGTCGACCTCGCTGACGGCACTCTTCGCGGTACAGTCGGCTGAACGAGTGCAGTCCAGCGCTCCGCAGCCACGCGAGGAGACCCGACGTTGGAGCGCCGTCCGAGCTTCGACGTGCTGGTGACCCGGGTGGCGACCCATCTGATCGGCGTCAACGCCGCCACGGTCGGTGCGGGCTACGAGAAGGTCCTCTCGAATCTCGTCGACTACTTCGACGTGGACGCCGCCTATCTCCGGCATCACGACGCGCAACGCCGTGCCACCGTGATGGTGGCGGAGTGGCCCGCGCGTACCGACGTCCCTGATCCCGACCCACTGGGGACCGTCACCTTTCGTGACGCCGACCCCGTGTTCGCCGCGACGGAGCACCTCAAGGAGCCGCTGCTCTTCCGCCCCGATCCCGCCATGGAGGACTACCGCCGACGCGTCGAGAGTGCCTCGGGTTACCAGAGCATCTCGATGGCATCGGTCCCGCTCGTCACCCGCGACACGACGACCGGAACCCTGGGGTTGGTCGCGTCGGGCGACCGCGAGTGGTCGGACGAGGAGGTCGACGCGCTCGAGGCGATCGCCACCCTCTTCTCCCAACTGCAGGCTCGGATCGACGCCGAGGAGCACCTGCGGTGGGCCGCCACGCACGACGCGTTGACGGGGTTGCTCAACCGGCGGGGTGTCTCGGAGCTGCTGTCCGGTCGACTCGCCGGGGGCGGTGACGCATTCGCGGTGCTCTACTTCGACCTCGATCGACTCAAGGCCCTGAACGATTTCCTGGGGCACTCGGCCGGTGACACGTTCCTCCGCACGGTCGGTGCACGGCTGCAGCGGCATTCGGACGCGGACACTCTTCTCGCACGGTGGGGCGGCGACGAGTTCGTGGTCGTTCTTCCCGGTCCGATGACCGAGGACGACGCGTACGCCGAGGCCTGCCGCATTCTCACCGTGGTGACCGCACGGGTCGACATGGCGGGCGAGTACGTCTCACGGACCGCCAGTATCGGTGTCGCACTGGGCATCCCCGGCAGCGGTACGGTCGATTCGGTGATCGCGGACGCCGACCAGGCTGCGCTGGCCGCCAAGACGGCCGGGGGCAATCAGGTCTCGCTGTTCAGTTCCGAGATCCGCGAACGCAACGAGTTGCAGAACGACATCGAGCTGCATCTGCGCGCAGCGATCGAGGGCGAGTCACTGCTCCTGCACTTCCAACCCGAGATCGACCTCACGACAGACCGCATCACCGCGGTCGAGGCCCTGGTGCGGTGGCAGCATCCCACGCGGGGCATGCTGCCGCCCGTCGAGTTCATCGCCATCGCCGAGGCCGTCAACCTAGCCACCGACCTCGGACGGTGGGTTCTCCACACCGCGTGCAGAACGTACGCGTCGTGGCGCTCGACGTTGGGAACACTGGACATCGCACTGCGGGTCAATGTGTCACCCGCACAGTTGGTCTCGCTCGACTTCGTGCACACCGTACGAGAGGCGTTGTCCCGGTACTCCCTCGAGCCGCAGTACCTGTGCATCGAGATCACCGAGGTGGCGGTGGTCCACGACATCGTCCTGGCCGCACGGGCTCTGCGCGACATCCGTGCACTCGGGGTACGCGTGGCCATCGACGACTTCGGCACCGGGTACAGCTCGCTCTCGCATCTCAAGACGTTGCCGGTCGACGCGGTGAAGATCGATCGCGAGTTCGTCACCCACCTCGCGACCAGTAGGGACGACCGCGCGATCGTCGAGGCCGTCACCGCCCTCGCTCGGGCCTACGACCTCGACCTCATCGCGGAGGGGCTCGAGGACGTCGACGCCCGTGCCGTGTTGCTGGAACTGGGGTGCACGCGCGCGCAGGGGTACCTATACGCCCGCCCCCAGCCCGCCGACGTCGTCCTCGAGATGCTGAGAGTCGGAACGCTCACACCGAGCTGAACGTCAGCCCTCCGCCTGATCGGGCTGCGTTCCGGCCGCGTCGTCCAGTTCCGACGGGTCCGCGTCGGGGTCGCGCGAGGAGTCGTAGGGCCTCTCCGAGGAGGTCGAGGGTTCGTCGGACACGGGCGAGTCGCCGTTCGGTTCGGTCATGCGGCACGCGTACCCACGGCCGCCGTCGCTAATCCTGCCCAGGTATCGTGAGCGCGCGTCAGCGCCGGGGGCGGTAGCTCAGTCGGTTAGAGCCGTGGACTCATAATCCATTGGTCGCGGGTTCGAGCCCCGCCCGCCCCACTCGGACCCTTCGCCTTCCCACACCTCGGTCGTCAGGCCAGGACGTCCCCCTCGCCGGGACACCGTTGTCCCGACACGCACACACCGTCGTTTCGGCTGTTCGTCTGCTATATTTTAAACTCTAGGTTTGTTTCGAAGCGATCGACCCGGCTACCCGTCTGTTCGTCGACTCCGAACGGTGACGAGAGAGGCAGGACCGACGGCAGAGCCGTGAGGAACGACGATGATGCCCGACGAGGATGGATCAGACCCGCGCCCGACGCTGTCGGAGGCCTTCATGTCCTCGCGACTCGGTCTCGCGACGGTGTTCGACCATTCCCCCGACGTGGTGCTCGTGTCCACGTCCGACGGCCGGATCGTCCACGCGAATCCCGAGGCGTCGAGGACTCTCGGACTCGACGGCGGTGAGCACGGGCCGCCGGACGATCCGACCGTGGACGCCGTCGTCGTCCCCACTCCCCCCACGACGCTCACGGACATCCTCTCGGCTGTCCAGCTCCACGGAACTTGGCTCGGCCGAACAGAACTGGTGCATCACCTCACAGGAGAAAGGCTCGCGGTGTCCACCTCAGCATTCGCCGTACGCGGCCACGACGACGACTCGTCCCTGGTCGTCTCGATCCATCGCGACGCCTCTGCACAGAATGCCGACGACCATCTCCTGCAGAAGGCTCTGGACGCGTCGACCTTCCGGGCGTCCGAGCAGCGGGTCGTCGCCGAGCTGAGCAGGCTCGCTCTGCGCGGCCGGCTCGACGACCTTCTGTCGGCGGCCACCGACGCCGTCGTGACGCTGTACGGGGCGCGGTGCGCCGTCATCACCCGCGCGCACGACCTGCCTGCCACTCTCGAGATCATCGCCGCCACGGGGGACGACGCACCGCACGATCTGTGCGCCACCGGACCGTCCTCGATCACCGCGTTCGCCAGCCGATCGGCCACCCGGATCGTGTGGTCCGGGGACGCGCACGAGTCCAGGTTCGACGTCGCCGCCCTCGTCGCGGGTGGTGTCGACAACGCGGTCGCCGTGCCGATCGACGGCACCGGCCAGCCGTGGGGTGTGTTGACCGTCCTCGGGGTCGACTCGCGCTATCTCTCGTCCGCCACCGGGTCGTCCGTGCCGATCATCGACATCACGACGGCGGGGCCGCCGATTCTGGTCCCGGACAATCCGATGCTCGACACCGGCGCCCTCGACACGGTGTCCGACGTCGTGTCCGCAGCCGTGCATCGTGTCGGCGTCGAGAGCGAACTGCGCTACCGCAGCCTCCGGGACCCGCTGACGGGGCTCCCCAATCGCGCGCTGGCGTACGACCGCATCGAGTCCGCCGTCGAGCGGGGCGTCGCGAAGGCCACCACGACGGCCGTCATGCTCATCGACCTCGACGACTTCAAGTCCATCAACGACGGGCTGGGGCACGAGGCGGGCGACTCGGCTCTGGTGTCCATCGGCAACCGCCTCACCCGGGCATCGCGCCCCGGCGACACCGTGGCTCGCCTGGGCGGCGACGAGTTCGTGGCGGTCTGCGAGAACCTCTCCGGTCCGGAGGAGTCGATCGCCGTGGCGCAGGCCTACGCGGACGCCGTGCGGGCGGCCATCGTCGTCGACGGCAACGAACTGCGCATCACCGCGAGCATCGGCGTCGCGTTGGCGGACGACACCGTGCCCGGCAACGAGCTCATCCGCCGCGCCGACGTGGCGATGTATCGCGCGAAGGACACCGGTCGCGGGAACGTCGCGGTGTTCGACACCGACGATCGAGAGCACCGCCGCAACCAGTTGGCTCTGTCGGCCGATCTCCGGTCGGCTCTCGACAGCCAGATCCTGACGCTCGCGTACCAGCCCATCTTCGACATCGCGACCGGCCGCATCACCGCCGTGGAGGCACTCGCGCGGTGGCAGCACCCCACCCTCGGCTCGGTGAGCCCGGAGACCTTCGTCCGGATCGCCGAGCGCACGGGCCAGATCAACACCCTCGGCCTGTGGGCTCTGCACACCGCGTGCGTGCAGGCGGCGGAGTGGCAGGCCATCTCGGACGTCGGCGTGCGAGTCAACGTCAGTGCCCTGCAGCTTCGCCAGCCCGAGTTCGTGGCCAGCGTCGCCCGCATCCTCGCCAGTTCCGGTCTGCCGGTGGGCCGACTCGGCCTGGAGATCACCGAGACGGTGTGGCTCGCGGACACGGCGCAGGTGCGGGACGCCCTCACCGAACTGCACGAGATGGGCGTGTCCATCCTCCTGGACGATCTGGGCAGCGGCCACAGCTCCGTCACCTACCTCAGCCGGTATCCCGTCATCGAGGCGTTCAAGATCGATCAGACGTACATCCAGGCCATGCCGGGCAAGCAGCCCGAGGCCATCGTGTCCGCCATCGTGTCCCTGGCACACGCGTTCGACGTCGCCGTCGTCGGCGAGGGTGTCGAGTCACAGGCCCAGTTCGACCGTCTGCGGGACAGTGGCTGCGATCTGGCCCAGGGCTTCTGGCTCGCCCACCCGGCCAGCGCGAACGAGGTCACCTCGATGCTGCTGGAGCGACGCGCCGGCTGACCGTCAGCCGGCCGGATCGGTCCTGGTGGCATCGCGCACGAAGTCGGCGGCCACCTCGCGAACTCGCACGTTCCGGCGCTGCGCCTCACGCGAGAGCACGTCGAACGCCGCGTCCGCGTCGAGACCGCGCATCGCCATCAGAATGCCCTTGGCCTGCTCGATGGGGGCGCGTCGCGCCATGGCATCGCGCAATCCGCTCACCGTGGTGGTGGCGTCGGTGTAGCGAGCATGCTCGCCGATGGCCCGTCCCACCGTGGTGGTGAGGCTGTCCAGGATGTCGGCGTCCATGTCGTCGAAGGCGTCGGCGGACGAGCCGTACAGGTTGAACGAGCCGATCACGCCGTCGAGAGTCCTGATGGGCGAGGCGAGGAACGAGTGCACACCCTCGGTGCGCGCCGCGGCCGCGAACTCCGGCCACCGCTGCTCGGTGCTGTCGCAGTCGACGACGATCGTGGTGTCGGTACGGGACGCCTCGAGGCACGGACCCTCGCCGGTCTCGTACTGCATCTCGTCCACTGCGAGGGTGGTGCTGTCGGTGTAGACCGCCGTGTACGTGGTGCCGTCGTAATCGATTGTCACGCCGCAACTGTCGGCGCCCCTGATGACGTCGTGCGCGAGATCCACCGACCGCTGCAGCAACTCGCCGAGCTCGTCCGTGTCCTCGATGCGTCGACCCAGCGAGCCGACGATCTCACCGAGTCGTTCGGGTGTCAGGCCACCTTCGGCCCGCCCTTCCGTGTCCATTGCACCATTCGATCACACGCCCGCCGATCCACCGAGGCGTGTTCGGCACACTCCGTCGGTCCGTGCGTAGTCTGAGGTGCGGTCGGCGTTTCGGTTCGTCGACCCTCGGGTAGTTCCCCGGACGGCATGCAGACCAGGCACGCCTGTGGGAGCTTCCCATCGAAGATGTCCGCGCGTCCCGTCATATCGGAGGAACAGTGGATCCGGAAGTTCAGCACGAACCCAGCGAGATCACGTACGACGAGAGCTTCTACCCGGCCAGGCCTCGCCCGTTGAAGCCGTCGGTGCGTCGTGCGTATCGCACTGCGGGCGCGCTGCCCCAGGGTGACGCCGACGCCTCCAATCCCGAGTACGTGTCGTGGCTCGTCGACCGGTCGATGCTGCACGATGCCAAGCTGATCGCGGAACAGTTGTCCGGCAAGGGCAGCATGTGGCAGAACCCCTACGCGTCGCCGGATCCGCGCGGAGCCGTCGAACGCGCACCCGTGTGGTTCACCGCGTACCCCATCTCGCTCATCGCGGCTCCAGGACAGAGCTTTCTCGGCACGCTCGGCGACGAGGCCCTGTGGCAGGTGTTCTCGGACATCGGCATCACGGCCGTGCACACCGGCCCCGTCAAGGAGGCCGGCGGACTGCACGGGTGGCATGCCACACCGTCGGTCGACGGCCACTTCGACCGCGTCAGCATGCAGATCGACCCGGCGTTCGGCTCCGAGGAGGAGTTCCGGCGGCTGTGCGTCGTCGCGTCCGCCTACGAGGGCATCGTCATCGACGACATCGTCCCCGGACACACCGGCAAGGGCGCCGATTTCCGATTGGCGGAGATGAACGTCTCCGACTACCCCGGCATCTACCACATGGTGGAGATCGAGCCGCAGGACTGGCACCTGCTCCCCCGCGTGAAGGCGGGCCAGGACTCGGTGAACATCGATGCCGAGTCCGAGGCCAATCTCGCTCGTGCCGGGTACATCGTCGGCCAGCTCCAGCGCGTCATCTTCTACGAAATGGGCGTCAAGGAGACCAACTGGAGTGCCACGCCGGTCATCCGCGGAGTCGACGGGGTCGAGCGCCGCTGGGTGTACCTGCACTACTTCAAGGCGGGTCAGCCCTCCATCAACTGGCTCGATCCCTCGTTCGCCGGTATGCGCCTCGTCATCGGCGACGCCTGCCACTCCATCGCGGACCTCGGCGCCGGCGCACTGCGTCTCGACGCCAACGGGTTCCTCGGAGTCGAGCGCCGGACCGAGGGTCCGGGATGGTCCGAGGGCCACCCGCTCTCGGAGGCCGCCAATCACCTCATCTCCAGTGTGGTGCGCAAGATGGGTGGCTTCACCTTCCAGGAGCTGAACCTCACCATCGACGACATCAAGGCGATGGGAAGCAGCGGCGCCGATCTGTCCTACGACTTCATCAACCGCCCCGCCTATCACCACGCGCTCGTCATGGGGAACACCGAGTTCCTCAGGCTCACCATGAATCTGGCGCGGGACCACGGTGTGGACACCGCCTCGCTGGTGCACGCGCTGCAGAACCACGACGAGATGACCTTCGAGCTGGTGCACTTCGCGACCCTGCACCGTGAGGACGAATTCTCGTACGGCGGCGACGTGATCAAGGGCGGCGATCTGGGGGACCAGATCCGCGCCGAACTGTGCGAACGACTCACCGGCCGGTGGGCGCCGTACAACCGCACGTTCACCAACAACGGGATCGCCTGCACCACCGCGTCGGTCATCACGGCGTCGTTGGGCATTCGCGACCTCGACCGGATGGACGACACCGACATCGAGACGGTCAAGCGCGCCCATCTCATGCTGGCCATGTACAACGCGCTGCAACCGGGCGTGTTCGCGCTGTCCGGCTGGGACCTCACCGGCATCCTCCCGGTGCCGGCGGAGGAGGTCGCCGATCTCATCCGTGAGGGCGACACCCGCTGGATCAACCGTGGGGCTCACGACCTCATGAACACCTCGCCCGACGCCACCCGGTCGGAGTCCGGGATCCCCCGTGGCCGCAGTCTCTACGGCTCGTTGCCGGAGCAGATGAAGGACTCGACGTCGTTCGCGCGTCAGCTGTCCCGCATCCTCGATGTGCGGACGAGGTACGGCATCGCGACGGCCACCCAGCTCGACGTCCCGTCCGTGTCGCACAAGGGGCTGCTCGTCCTGGTGCACCAGCTGGGCAACGGATCCATCTCGGCGACGGTGCTGAACTTCACGGGCGACGAGATCCACGCGACGGTGCAGTCGAAGCACCTCACCGGCGGGGCCACGGTGGTGGACCTGTTCACCGACCAGGACATCGCCGTCGTCGACGAGCTGGGCAGTTTCCCTATGACCCTGCAGCCCTACCAGGGCGTCCCGGTGATGCTCAGGGGCTGATGCCGAGAGGTGGCCGGGGAAGGTTAGGCTAACCAGCATGCGAGTGGCGATGTTCGGCTATCAGACCTGGGGACACACGACGCTTCGGACGGTCATCGAGTCCGATCACGAGGTGGTCCTGGCCGTCACCCATCCTCCCAGTGAGCACTCGTACGAGTCGATCTGGTCGGATTCCGTGGAAGATCTGGCACGCGCCCACGACGTGCCGGTCCACCTCGCCCTCACTCCGGACGATGCGCTGCGCGTCGCGTTGGAGGAGGCGAAGCCGGACATCATCGTCGCGAACAACTGGCGCACCAAGCTGCCCCGGTCCATCTACGACATGCCGCCGCACGGCACCCTCAACCTGCACGACTCACTGCTGCCCCGGTTCACGGGTTTCTCCCCCGTGATCTGGTCGCTGATCAGCGGCGCGGCCGAGACCGGCCTGACCGCGCACCGTATGGACGACGAACTCGACACCGGCGACGTCGTCATCCAGCGGTCCGTTCCGATCGGCCCGCGCGACACCGCGACCCAGTTGGTGCAGGCGACCATCGACCTCATTCCCGAGGTACTGCTCGAGGCACTCGGCGCGATCGAGAGCGGCACCGCGGTGTGGACCCCGCAGGACCTCTCGCAGCGGACGTTCTTCCACAAGCGTGCGGACATCGACAGCCGTATCGACTGGACGTGGCCGGCCGAGGACATCGACCGTCTGGTCCGCGCTCAGTCCGATCCCTACCCCAACGCGTGGACCCATCACCGTGGCCGTCGGCTCCGTATCGTCGAAGCGCATGTGTCGCAGGGCATCTACGGCGGTACACCCGGTCGCGTCTTCATCCACGAGGGTGACGGCATGGCGATCGTCTCCGGCCCGAACGCCCACCTCGGCCGTAACCGAGCGCTCGTGATCGACGCGGTGCGCACCGAGGACGACGACCGCACGATCCCTGCTGCGGAGTACTTCCCCCGCGGCGGCGGGTACCTCACCGACGCTCCCTGACGTTCGGTTCCGGCAGGTCGGGCGAACGGGATCACGAACGGGTCGGGTCGAGTACATTTCACCTGGAAGCGGGTGACGGGGGCTGGTCACGAGGACGGTCTACATGGCGAGAATCACCGGTCCCGGTTCGTGGACGGACCGTGCGCAGCACTCACGGACGGTGTGGCGATCCACGGCACGCGCGGGTGATCCGGTGCGCTCCGACCTCGTCATCGTCGAAGGACTCGCCACCATCACGGCACTCTGCACGCTCCTGTTCGGCGCTGTCCTGGTCTGGATGACGACGGCCGACGACTACGCGTTCTCCTGGTGGTCGAAGACCTACACCTTCGGGGTCACGGTGACCGCCGCAATCACCTGGTGTGCGTTGCACACCCCGCGTGCCGCCATCTTCTACCGGCACACGGACGCGGTCACCCTGGTGGCCGCGATTCTCGTCGTCGGCAGTCCGGTCCTCGCCTATGCCAGCGCGGGGTCTGCTTACCCGGCCTTCGGACTCGTTCTGGCCATCGTGGCCTTCGCCGGAATACTCCAACGTCGCGCCCACATCGTCACGTTCACCACGCTGGCGGTGTGCGCGTGGACGGCGTTGGCGGTGGCTCACGGCACGGACGTGAGCGTACAGACCTTTGCGGTGTCGGTGCTGCGAACCGTTCTCGTCGTCGCGGTCATCCACTACTTCCGCATGAAGACCATCGACCTGCTGTGGGAGAAGTATCGGATGGTCGACGAGCAACGTGCCGCGGCCGACTCCCTGTCGCACGTCGACGATCTCACCGGCCTGGCGAACCGTCGCGGCCTCCAGCGACGTGCGGCGACCGAACTGGATCGGTGCCGACGAGAGTCTCGGCCCGTGAGCGTTCTCTACCTCGACGTGGACGGTCTCAAGGATGTCAACGACACCCTCGGGCACGATGCCGGAGATGCCGTACTGGTACGACTCGCCGAGATGCTGGGGACCGCGTTCCGCGGCAGTGACATCGTCGCCCGCGTCGGCGGTGACGAATTCGTCGTGGTTCTCCCCGACACGGACCGGACCGTGGCGCTGGATCTGGGCGCGTCCATCCGCGATCTCTCGATGACCACCGAGGTGTCCGTCAGTGTCGGACTGGCAGTGTGGAGTCCGGGACCACACGCGCCGGATCTCGACGACCTGACGAGGCGCGCCGACAACGCGATGTATCGGGTCAAGTCACGGCGCTGAACGGCGACGCGGGAGCCGGGGTACCCGTTTGGCTCCCCGACGCACGGGTATCGCCACGACATGCCGGAACAACGCAGTGGGCTCGTCGTGGCCGTGACCGGAGCGACGGGAAACCTCGGGACCTCGGTCGTCGACGCGCTGGTCGTCGACCCGGCGGTCTCCGCAGTCCGTGCGATCGCGCGGCGCTCGCCCGTGCCGACGAACGGTCGTCCGGCGTGGGCTCCCGCACGGACGACGTTCGTCGAGGCGGACATCGCACGGGACGACCTGGTTCCGCTGTTCGACGGAGTCGACGTCGTCGTACACCTGGCGTGGCAGTTCCAGCCGTCGCGCGATCCGGTGCAGACCTGGGACGTCAACGTCGTCGGCGCGATGCGGGTCTTCGACGCCGCGGCGGCGGCCGGAGTGAGCGCGTTGGTGCACGCGTCGTCGGTCGGTGCCTACTCCCCCGGATCGAAAGACGTTCGGGTGACCGAGGACTGGCCGACGCACGGCTGGCAGGGCGCGGCCTACACGCGCGAGAAGTCGTATCTCGAGCGTGTGCTCGACCGGGTGGAGACGCGGAATCCCGACCTCCGGGTCGTCCGGATGCGCCCGGCCTTCGTCTTCGAGGCGTCGGCGTCCACGGAGCAGCGTCGACTGTTCGGCGGACCCTTCGTCCCGGCCCGGCTGGTGCGACCCGCGTTCGTCCCGGTCTTCCCTGACATCGCGGATCTGGTGTTCCAGGGAGTGCACTCCCGTGATGTCGGACGAGCATTCGCCGCGGCGGCGGTGCGCGAGGTGTCGGGCGCGTTCAACCTCGCGGCGGACCCCGTCATCACCCCGGCCACCTTCGCGGAGATTCTCCACGCGCGGTTGATCCCTCTGCCCGCGTCCGCGGTGCGACTCGCCCTCGATGCTCTGTTCACCGCACGCCTCGTTCCCACCGACCCCGGCCTCTTCGACGCGGTGCTGCGGCTTCCCATCATGGACTCCGGTCGCGCCCGCGACCTGCTGGAGTGGGCGCCTCGACACACCGCGCAGGACGCTCTCGCCGAGTTCGTCCGCGGCGTGCACGAGGTGGACGACGCCCCGACCCCGCCGCTGTCCGCGTGACCCGGCGGCGGTTTGCGTCGGGTGAGTGCGGGTAGTCCGCAGTCCATGACCCGAGAGCAGACGACGGGTGACGACCCGGCCCACGCGGACCCGGACGATCCTCGGAAGCCCGATTCACCCACCGATCTCACCAAGCCGTCGTTCATGTACGTCCTGCGCAAGACCGCGCGCGAGTTCTCCAAGGACCAGTGCACCGATCTGGCCGCTGCTCTCACGTATTACGCAGTGCTGTCGCTGTTCCCGGCTCTTCTCGCCGTCGTGTCCCTTCTCGGCGTGTTCGGGCAGGGCGAGCGCACCGTCACCGCGGTGCTCGACATCGTGTCCGACCTGGGGCCCTCGTCCGCCGTCGACACACTGCGCGGACCGGTCGAGCAGCTCGTCCAGGCGCCCACCGCCGGACTCGCCCTGATCATCGGTCTGGCCGGCGCCCTCTGGTCGGCGTCCGGCTACGTGGGCGCGTTCGGCCGCGCCATGAATCGGATGTACGAGGTGGACGAGGGCCGACCGATCTGGAAGCTCCGCCCGGTCATGCTGGTCGTCACTCTGGTCGGCCTGATCTGCATCGCCGCAGCGGGACTCATGCTGGCCGTCAGCGGTCCCGTCGCCACGGCCGTGGGTGACGCGATCGGTGCCGGCGACACCGCACTGACGGTGTGGAACATCGCGCGGTGGCCCGTCGTCCTCGCGCTGATCGTCCTGGCCGTCGCGATCCTCTACTACGCCACACCCAACGTGCAGCAGCCGAAGTTCCGATGGATCAGCACAGGGGCCGGCATGGCCATCGTCGTGTGGATCCTCGCGTCCGTGCTCTTCGGTTTCTACGTCGCGAACTTCAGCAGCTACAACAAGACCTACGGCTCGTTGGCCGGCGTGATCATCTTCCTGCTGTGGCTCTGGATCACAAACCTCGCTCTGCTGTTCGGGGCGGAACTCGATTCCGAGCTGGAACGCGGCCGCCAACTCCAGGCCGGCATCGAGGCCGAGGACCATCTGCAGCTTCCACCGCGCGACACGCGCGTCTCGGAGAAGAACGAGGAGACCGATCGCGAACACGTCGAACGTGGTCGCGCCCTGCGCCTCTCCCACGGCGAGGACTCGTCCGCCCGGTAGCGTGGTGGTGACACGGGCCATGGGAGCCCGGAGCGAGGGCGGTCTGCGCGAGTGAGTGACACGGGGGCGGGCGCGCTGGTGGCGTCCGCACGCCGAGCGCGTCGGCAGTGGCGCGACAGCGCTCACGACGGCGATCCGGTGCGATCGGACGTGGTGGTCGTCCAGGGCCTCGCCGCGATCTGCGTGCTGAGCACCGTCCTGTACGGAGCGGTGTTCCTGTGGGTGGTGACGGACCCCGACTACGCGGTCCACTGGTGGGTTCAGTCCTACAACCTGCTGGTCGCCGCGCTCGCGGCCACGACGTTCTGGGCACTGCACACGCCGCGGGCCGTGTGGTTCTACCGTCACACGGACGTCGTGACGTTCGTCGCCGCAGCCCTGATCATCGCCAGTCCCGTTCTGGGCAACGCCGATGCGGACTCCGGTTTCCCCGCCTTCGGACTCGCGCTCTCCATCGTCGCCGCCGCCGCGCTGCTGCAACGACGATGGCACGTGGTCGTCGTCGTCACCGGGGGCGTACTGGCCTGGATCGCCCTTGCCTCGGTCAACGGGATCGGAAACGTCGGGGTGCGCACCTTCGCGGCCGCGATCGTGCGCACCGTTCTGGTGGCGGGGTTGATCCACTACGTGCGGATCCGCACCATCGGTCTGCTGTGGGAGCGCTACAGGTCGGTGGATCGAGCACGCGCTCGAGCCGATTCGCTGTCTCACCGAGACGACCTGACGGGGCTGCTGAACCGGCGCGGTCTCGCACGGGGCGCCTCGCCCGCGCTCGCCGACTGCGAACGTGATGCCGTGCCCGTCGGTGTCCTCTATCTCGATCTCGACGGTCTCAAGGAGATCAACGACCGAGCCGGCCACGACGCGGGCGACACGGCGCTGATACGACTGTCCGGCATTCTCCACAGAAGTTTTCGCTCCGACGATCTGATCGCCCGCGTCGGCGGCGACGAGTTCGTGGTCGTCCTCCCCGGGGCCGGCGAACAGGAGGTCCTCGACCTCGGGGCGACCGCCCTCGACGGGCTCGGCGCCGCGCAGCTCTCCGTCAGTGCGGGGGTCGCGGTGTGGAACCCCGCCCCCGGCGGTGTCGGCCCGGACCTCGACGAACTGATGAGGCGGGCGGACAACGCGATGTATCGCGAGAAATATCGGCGTTGATCGGTCTCGTCCTGCTCGTGACTCCGAATTCGGGGTACTGCTCTGGGACGCCGCCGGTCACATCCGCGGCGTCGACGGCGTCGAGAACTGGCGTCACCATCGACGGTCTCGGCCGTCGACTCTCCGGACGCGCGCCGACGTCGGCAGCGCGTCGATACTCGAGGTGATCCATGACTCAGTCCATCTCTCCCACCGATCGTCGCTCCGCCGGGACGATCCTGATCACCGGCGCGTCCAGCGGTATCGGCCGCGCCACCGCCCACCTCTACGCCGAGCGCGGCTGGTCCATCGTCGTGTGTGCCCGTGGCCGTGACGGTCTGGCCGCCGTGGCCGACGAATGCCTGCAACGCGGCGCCGCCGCGGTGGCCGTCAAGCCGGTCGACGTGGTGCGCGGCGACGACGTGACCAAGGTCGTCACCGAGGTCGTCGAGCAGTTCGGCCGCCTCGACGTCTGCGTGCACTCCGCCGCCGTGATGTCCTACGGGACGTTCCTCGACACCCCGGCAGAGGTGTTCGATCACGCCGTGTCGGTCGACCTGCTCGGGTCCGCGAACGTCGCACGGTCGACGCTGACGGTGTTCCGCGACCAGGAGCACGGCCACCTCGTGGTCATCGGCTCGTTGCTGGGCCGTATCGCGGTGCCGTGGATGGGCACCTACGTCACGTCCAAATGGGGGCTGCGCGGCCTCACCCGTGTTCTCCAGCAGGAGGTTCGGCAGTATCCCGGCGTGCACGTCAGCGCCGTCGCACCCGGTGCCGTGAACACGCCGATCTACGAGCAGGCCGCCACCGTCGTCGGGAGAGCAGGATCGCCGCCTCCCCCCGTCGCGGAGCCCGAGGTCATCGCCCGTGCCGTCGCGGCGGTCGTCCGGCGCCCACAGCGTGAGCGGGACGCCGATGCGGTGTTCGGCCTCGTCAACAAGTTCGCGTCGGCGGGCTACTCGCTGGTGCCGGCGGTCTTCGATCGACTCGTCGGGCCGTTGATGTGGCGTTTCGGCATCGCACGCGAGCCCAAAGACGATTCGGAGGGCAATGTATTCCACTCCAGGACCGCACCTCCCCCGCGTAAAGTGACCGCGCGGACCGGAGACCGTCCACACTGAGTCCATGACCACCCGACGCCGGTTGCCCCCACAGAAGCTCGGATCCCTCATCGGCGCCGTGTTCGGACTCGTGTTCGTGGTGGTCAACTCGGCGTCGTCGCCGACACTCCTGCGTCTCGCGTTCTGTGTGGCCGCTGCGGCGGCCGCGATCACCGTTCTCGTGGGAATCGCGCGCAATCCCGTGGCCACGGTGCCCGCGGGTGTCACACCGTTCGGACGCGGTTACGCCATGATCGTGCTCGCCGAGGTGGTGCTGCTCTTCGTCGGCATCCGCATCGTGGCGGGGCCTCTCGGACTGCCCGAGGCCGGGGTCGCCTGGGTGGCCGTCGTGGTCGGCGTGCACTTCGTCGTCCTGGCGCGCCTGTGGCACCTGCGACTGTTCGACGTCCTGGGCTCGGTGCTGACCGTTCTCGGGGTGCTCGGCTTCGTCCTGGCCGTCGCCGGGGCGGACCGGATGTGGATCGACATCGTGGCAGGAGTCGCTTCGGGTGCGGTGCTCCTGGAGTTTTCGCGCCGAGGAGTGCGCCGGGAGGGTGGGCGTCAGCGCCGCCGCACCAGTGCGTAGATCAGGCCCACCACCGCCAGCACGATCAGCAGGAGAACGATGACGTGGAACGGCTGCAGTGAGCTCATGGGGCATCCTTGCACGCCGGGGAGCGCGTGGACCGCGTTCTAGAGCCCCACCTTCTCCAGCGCTTCGTCGTAGATCAGAGCCGCCTCGGACTCCGAACGGCCCTCCTGCAGCGCGCCCACGTAGACGGCGGACACCTCCTTCTGCACCGCCGTGTACTTCGCTAGCCACTGCTCGGCTCGCACGCGCCAGTAGCCGATGATGTCGAAACGGTCGACGCCCATACCCTGCTCGCGTCGCACGTACTTGCGGACGGCACGCGAGTCCGCGGCCTCCCCCGCGAAGAAGACGTAACCCTCGCCCGGCGGGAACTCCCACGCCTGCACCGCGTCCGGCAGCACTCCGGGACCGTGCCCGTTACCGGACCCGACGCACCACTGCACTGTCACCTCGGCCGCCGACTCGAACGTCTGCACGTCGGCCTCGTCGAGAACCTCGACGATCGCATGGGCCCGAGTGTTCGCGGGCAACTCCTCGAGCACTCGGCCCAGCGCCGGAAGCCCGGCGAGATCCGCCGCGAGGAGGAACCACGCGGTGTCCGCCGGCGGCGCGAACCAGTGCCGCGGTGGAGTGACGACCACGACGTCGCCCGGTCGCGCCGACAGCGCCCAGGAGGCGGCCACCCCGCCGTCGTGGGCGACGAAGTCGATCACCAGCTCACCGGCGTCCGTCACCCGGCGCACCGTGTAGTTGCGGCCCTCGGGACGGGCGGCGTCGTCGTGGTACCACCACACCCCGTCGACGCACTGCATGGCCGGCGGCCGAGCGTCGCCGGGAGCCGGGAAGTAGAGCGCGACGCACTCGTCCGCCACACCGGCCGGGCGGTACCGGCGCAGGTCCTCCCCGCCGAAGGTGAGGCGAACGAGGTTGGGGCTCAGTGTCGTCCGGTCCACCACCTCGGCCCAGTAGAAGGTCGGCTCCGTGTCGTCGGTCATCGTCGGTGCTCCCGCAGTCGAGGTCGTCGTTCCGAGTTAGGTTACCCTGACAAGGCCGGGTGTGGTGGTGCCAGGACGAGGCGAATTGGTGGTCGACGGGTGCCATGGGTTAGAGTCTCTTCTCGGCGAGGATGCATCCGAGAGGGTGCTGTCGGAGCCACGAACATTCCCCCATAGCTCAATTGGCAGAGCATTCGACTGTTAATCGAAGGGTTTCTGGTTCAAGTCCAGATGGGGGAGCACGCAGAGCCCGTGACCGTCGTCGGTCACGGGCTCTTCTCGTTTCGCCGCACCCGCCCCGGGGAGTTCGCCGTGCCCGGTCACGTCGGGCAGGATGGACTCAGACGTCTCGAAAGGACTCACGCTCACATGATGGGAATGTTGGCCGGCATCGCTGCCGGATACGTGCTCGGCACCAAGGCGGGGCGTGCGCGCTACGAACAGATCAGCCGCGCGACGAAGGCGGTGGCGTCGAGCCCCGCGACGAAGAAGGTCGTGTCGGCCGGACGCCAGAAGTTGGCCGACACCCTCAGCACGCAGCCGAAGCTCGAGCCGATGAAGCAGGTCGACGACACTCAGCTCTACATCCCGCACGACAAGCTCTAGACGGCGGGGAACTCCGCGTCCGTGGTGCTGCCGACGGCCTGCTCCAACAGGCTGCGGCGGTACTGCTCGAGCGCGATGAGGTCGCCGAACAGCGCGTTGTAGTCGTCCGGCTTCTCGATGGGTGACATGCGCTGCAGCTTCGACTTCAGTTCCGCGACCTGCCGGCCGACCCACACCTCCTGCAGACGCGCGAGCACCCCCGAGATGTAGCGCGGGGTCGCCTCGTCGGAGATGGGCATGGCCTCGACGGCCAGTTCCGTGACCAGGGAGCGCAATCCCTTCGGCTCCGCCTTCTTGCCGACGGCGTCGAGCCACTCCCCGCCCCCGAGCCCCGCGGCCGTTCCACCGGCCTCGCGGACCGCCTCGGACACCGCGGCGTACGCCGGGTGCCCGAACGTCTCGGGGGGCAGCGAATCGAACACGGACCCGGCGATACCGGGGTGCTGCATGACTGCCTTGAGGGCTTCGCGCTGCGGCCACAGCGTGGGGTCGTTGCGCGCCGGATGGGCCGGTCCGACCGGCGCGGCCTTCTCGGTCTCGGTACTGCGCACCGGCCGCCGGAGCGGCGCCGGAGCGCCACCCTTCGCGATCTTGGCCGCTTCCTCGCGCACCCGATTGACCACCATGCGCTCGTCTATCCAGCCCACCCAGCCGCTGAGCCGAGCCGCGTAGTTGTCGCGGAGCGCACGGTCCTTCATCTGCGCGACCATCGGCACGGTG